>JANRLZ010000070.1:0-7528 GCA_033762055.1 Saprospiraceae bacterium | reverse complement strand
CCGGAACTTGAAATTTATTACCGTACGCTGCTCTCGCTTCATGACCAGGAAAACAGTGAACACTACACCAACCTGAGAAAATTGCTCGATGCCTATGCGGCAAAAATGCCGCAAAAAGAAGCCATCGAGTTGTATGATGCCGTGCTGCATTATTGTACCGGCAGGATCAACAAAGGGGATCGCTCGTTTTTTCAGGAATATTTTGACGTGTTTGCCGAAGCCATTCAAAAAGGGATTTTTGTACAAAACGGCGAACTGGCAACCTGGCGTTTTACAAACATCGTAGGGGCTGCCTTGGGCTTGGGTAAGCACGAATGGGCGGAAAATTTTGTTGAAACCTATAAAAATGCATTGCCTCCCGATAGCCGTCAAAACACCTATAATTTTAATTTGGCACGCATTTACAGATTTCAAAAAAAACACGATCTGGTACTTGAATTGCTTCAAAATGTAGAATATGAAGATATTGGTGTCAATCTAATCAGTAAAATGAACCTGCTTTTTACGCATTACGAACGCAAGGATTATGAAGTACTCAATTCATTTATTGACTCATTCCGGGTATTTCTCAACCGCCACAAAAACATCCCGCAACAACGCCGGGCCGGTTACCTCAACCTGCTGAAATACACCCGCCGCCTCATCCGACTGCGACCGCGCGACAAGGCGGCAGTAACACGCCTGAAAGAAGAAGTACAGCGCGAAAAAAACAACATCGTAAACTATACCTGGCTGGTGGAAAAACTTGAAGAATTATAAGAAGTTGTTTGTGTTAATTTCACTGGCTTGTTCAGGCATCTTTCTGACCCACTCTGCGGTTATTTTTTTAGCAATAAAAATCCATTATTCCCTCAAAAATAAACCTTGATTGGCTCAAAAATCTGCGCTGACCAAGTTCAGCAAATTAACCCGAACAACTTCTATAAATCGTTCCTTATCGAATGAACTTTCGTTCGAAGTAATGATAAACAAAATGGCTGAACACCAGCGCCGTTACTGCTGCAGCCCCCATCAATAACCAATAAGATTCCGCTATCTGCAAACGACTAAAAACTGCTCTCATACCGCGAAAGACCAGCGGATGTAATAAATAAAGCGAGTATGAAACGCTCCCTAACCAGCCCAACCCCCGGTGAATATGCGTACCCCCTGCCAGCCGGCTGTTGAATACAGCCCAGCAGATCAGGATAGATAATAGCGACAGGATGATCCGGTTGGTGCCGTGTACCAGTTGCAAGGGATCCGGACCTATAGGCCAGAAAACAAAGGACAGAACGCCGAAGGTCAGAATGAGGCGCCAAATGCTCGACGGTATGCAGGCGCCATACGCCCGGAAGCGCCCCATCGCCATACCGCAGATAAAAAAACAGGCGTGATTGGCGACAGCCGTATAAGGAGTCCACCATTGTCGCTGCTCAACAGCGTCGGCAGGTATGCCATAAAAAGCCAGCCAGCCGCCCATACACAGGGCCGCAAACAAGCCGGCAAGAAAACCTGCTTTCGAACCTTGGCTCAGCAATAACAATAAGGGAAACAGGCAATAGTACACCAGTTCGCAACCAATTGACCAGGCGCCTGTGGCGATGTCGTCGGCCGGATTGATAAAACCGAAAAGCCCCGTGATATTCAGCAAGATTGTCGAAAATGGCCTTCTGACATCATCCAGCAAAAGCGTGGCAAAAGTGGCCAGCCATAGCAATGGATAAATGCGCCGGATGCGTTGAGCGAAGTAGGGTGTCCACGACGACACTTTTTCATTTATCCGGTGTTCGTATGCCAGGGTTAGGGCCAACCCGCTTAACACAAAAAAAATACTGACGGCATACACGCCAAGCCGCCCCGGTAAAGTATTCGCTACCCATTCGCCCGTCAACCATTTATCAAAATGAAAGATCATGACGGCGAGCGCCATCAGTCCTCGCAAATAGTCCAGTTCTGCAAAACGCGGACGCTTGTTCATCAGGTTCAACCGCCCAGGACACCCATTTCACGCAAGGCAGTGCGCAGTGCATCGGCGCCCTGGAAATGAATGCCACGGATGCCTACGGCCTCGGCGCCGTGTACATTTTTGATTCCGTCGTCTATAAATACCGCCCGGGCGGGCGCTACTTCGTAACGATTCAACAGGATATGATAAATGTCGGAAAACGGCTTGCGGGTTTTTTCATCACCGGAAACAACGATGCCTTCAAACCAGTGCAGAAAATCATACCGCGCCAGCGCGACCGGAAAGGTTTCATTGCTCCAGTTGGTCAGCGCAAGTAAACGATGCTGCCCGCTTTCGCGCAATTCGCGCAACAAATCCACCGTATCGTGGATCGGGCCGCCGAGCATATCCTCCCAGCGGTCGTAATAAGTGCGAATCTCGGTTTCCCAGTCAGGAAACTGATCCACCAGCAATTGAGTGGCCACCGACAAGGGCCGACCGGCATCCTGCTCCACATTCCAGTCGTGGGTGCAGATATTATCAAAGAAAAACTGCCGGCGCTCTGCATCAGGAATCACCTCACGAAAAACGTATTCCGGATTCCAGTCAATCAGCACGCCCCCGAGGTCGAATATGATGGTGTTGGTCATTTTTTGTTGATAATGGTTTATGAGGGGTTACATGGTTTATGAAGTTGAGGAGGTTTATTAATGCTTAAACCTTTTCTATAGTCAGTTGATAATGGTTTATGAAGGTTTATCGGGTTGATTTAATTGATTATAAAACATCGGTTTCCAGGGTAAGGATTAGCTCAATCACCTCCCTAAACCCCATCAACCTAAACATTAAACCTGAAATGCATAATATCTCCGTCATTCACCACATATTCCTTGCCTTCGACGGCCATTTTACCTGCTTCTTTTACTTTGGCTTCCGAACCAAGGGTGGTAAAGTCCAGGAATTTGATCACTTCGGCGCGGATAAACCCTTTTTCAAAATCGGAGTGAATAACGCCGGCGGCTTCTGGAGCCTTTGCGCCACGTCGCACAGTCCAGGCGCGTACTTCTTTTTCTCCCGCAGTGAAATAGGTGATCAGATTCAGCAATTTATACGCCGAGCGGGTCAAACGATCCACGCCGGCTTCGCTCAGTCCCATCATTTCGAGAAACTCCTTGCGCTCTTCCACCGATTCCATTTCAGCAATTTGCGCTTCGATGCCGGCGCAAATGTTGATGACTTCAGCGTTTTCAGCGGCCACCGATTTCCTGAAGGCCTCCGTATGGGCGTTTCCTGTTTCAATCGCGCCCTCATCCACATTACAAACATACAACACGGGCTTGGCGGTCAACAAGGCCAGGTCGCGTACGACCAGCGTTTTGCCGTCATCATCAAGTGAAGCCAACAATTCGCGCACCACCCGACCGGTTTCAAGATGCGCTTTTACGGTATTGAGCACTTCGAGGGCTTTTAATTCCTCCTTGTTGCCGGCCTTTGCCGCCCGCGCGGTTTTTTCGATGCGTTTTTCCACCGTTTCCAGGTCTTTGAACGACAATTCGAGGTCAATGATCTCTTTATCGCGCACGGGATTCACAGAGCCGTCTACGTGTACCACATTGTCGTCGTCGAAACAACGTACCACGTGTACGATGGCATCCACTTCGCGGATGTTGGCCAGAAACTGGTTGCCCAATCCTTCGCCTTTGCTGGCGCCTTTGATCAGGCCGGCAATGTCCACGATTTCCACCGTGGTGGGCACGGTGCGTTGCGGCTCCACAATTTCGGTCAGTTTGTCGAGTCGTTCGTCGGGGACGGTGATAATGCCCACATTGGGGTCTTTGGTGGCAAAAGGGTAGTTGGCTGCCAGGGCTTTGCCGTTGGTCAGCGCGTTGAAAAGGGTGGATTTGCCTACATTAGGCAGTCCGACTATGCCGCATTGAAGTGCCATGGAAAAAATTAGATGGGTATTGGGCCGTATTGAAATCAATGGCCGCCAAACATCCTTTGGAAGCCGCGCATTTTGCGGGCGCAAAAGTAGGTTTAATTTGGGAAAATAGCTGTGTTCGCCAAAACTTCTGTACCGGTTTTGCCGCAGCAAAACAACAGATCCAGCACGGACAGGTCCGGCAAAAAGCCGTGCCGTTCTTCAAACACCTGTGGGTAAGGGCGAAAACCGGCGGTAAAAGCGCCATTGCGCAGGTCTTGTCCCTCGCGCCACTCACCCAGTTGAATGTAAGTGTTTTGCAGCGCCCATTCGCCCGGCCACCCCCATTTTTTCCGCATCACCCAATCGGTGATTTCAAGGTTTAGATCGAACAAAAAGGTGAAGGGACGCTCAAAAAAGCGGGCAACTTCATCGGCATAATGTTCAAAGTACGGGGCATTGCCATAGGCCGTGCGGATGGAACGCCAGTGTTGCCGTTGCCAGGGCTCGGCGGTAGAGATACGCACGTCCCGGATGGGCGTTTGCTGGTGTTTCCCTTTTTCCAGCGGGATACTCAGGCGTTGAAGGCCGTTTGGCCCGGCGATGTGACAACGGTTGCGCATGCCACCTTTCTGATAATGTTCGGCGGCGTCCAGCCCCGCTTTTTGTTCCGGCCAGACGGCGGCGCACCAGGAAATGGAAGGGAAATACCGCGTTTCCAGTAGCATCATAAGTTGGCGATCGGTTGGACGACAGGTTTGATGCGGAAACCGGCTTTTTTGAGCAGGCGCAGCATGCCTTTCCCGCCGGCGAGGTGACCGGCGCCGACCGCACAAAACAAACGGCGGGTGGAGGCAATTTCAGCAAAACGCCGTGCCATGATCGTATTGCGGCGGTACAACAGTACTTTCCGCATCCCCTTGGCGTCTTTTTTTGCCGATTTGTAGAGTCCCTGTATGTCGCCTTTGGCGTAGCGA
This sequence comes from Saprospiraceae bacterium, assembly GCA_033762055.1. Classification (GTDB taxonomy): domain Bacteria; phylum Bacteroidota; class Bacteroidia; order Chitinophagales; family Saprospiraceae; genus M3007. The sequence continues at coordinate 2,703 of JANRLZ010000070.1, read as the reverse complement.
CGCATCATTTTTTGCAGGCGGTTTTTGTGTCGCCGGTGGTTTTTAAGCAGCCAGACGAGTCCCGTTACGTGTTGTTCAAACGGAATACGATGCAGGGTTTCGATTTGTTCGGCAAAAGTTTCCACACCGGTAGTGGATTTACCCAAAGAACGTGCGTACTGCCAGAGTGTCTCATCAAGCGAATGCGCCGATTCTTCGAGCAGGAAAGCCATGCTCAGGGCGGTGCTGACTTTCATGGGATGCTGATGGCGAAAAGCCTCGGCATTGGCGCCGAATTTTTTTCGGGCATAACGATCCAGATTGCGCCAGGCCTGCGGCGGCAGCCATTGCTCCAGGTCGCCATCTTCAGGCAGGGTCAAAGCGGCAGTGAGCGCTTCCGGATCGGCTTCTTCAAAATCAAATTCCGTGGCAAATACCTCACACTCGGCTAAATGAGTTTTGGCGACCTCCAGCCACCCAAACGCCCGCAAGTCGCGCACATGCATCGTGCCAAACAGGTACGATGCTGCCCCACCTTCCGGTGGTATGATTTTCCAAAGTAAACTTTGTTTTTTCATGGAATGATCGTTCCTAAATTGACAAAATTTTATCTAAAATTCCACTCCGCCGTGGTTTTCGGCGAAGACGAAAACCACCGAAGTAATCTAAAATCTAAATTCTGCAATCTTAAATCTTACCGTCTTCCGTCTATCTTGCCCTCACCCAGAATTTGCCGTTTTGAATGCCGTAGCGTTGGAAGGCTTTTTTATGGTTTTCCACAGCGGTGGTAGCGGCGGTTTTGCTGGAATGGGGTTTGCCAATCCATACCAGCCAGCCTTGACGGCCGGGCATCAGACATTCCTGGGCGGCCCAGTAACATTCGATGCCCTTCGAACTGATCAACCGCGCGCGCGCTTCGGCAAAGGATTTGTCCTGAAATGCATTGTCCTGCACCAGCCAGCCGGCATCGGTTTTTTGCAGGATGGAACAACCGTCGAGGCTTTTCACCACGGGTTTGGCCGGGGCCTTGGGCTTTGTTGCAGATTTGGTTTTGGACGGTTTGGTCGCTGCAGGTTCGGATTCATCGTCTTCTTCCTCATCGCCGGACAGGTTGATGGTGTTTTCCTCTTCTTCATCGGATGCCAGACGCCGGTTTTTGGGGATGGGATACTGTTTCGGAACGCCGGTTGGTTCGCCGTCGTCGGGTATGATTTCTTCTTCTATTTGCGGGCCGTAGAGGTCTTCCGGGTTTTTGCCGTTTTTGCGCAGTTGCAATTCTTTCAGGTCGGCGATGCGATCGTCGCTGATCGTCAGCACATTCCAGCAAAGCAGGGTAGTGAGCAGCAGGGCGAGCGAGGCGATCCATTTTTGTACACCTTGTGCGCTCATAAAACGCGTGTAGGCCGTTGCGGCCTCGCTCCCCTGTTTTTTGGGTGAACGACGGAAGAACCGTTTTAACGGATCTGCGATAAGGTAATGAATCGGGCGGTAGATCCGGTTCCACAGTGCGGTGAGCGCATCGGGGGCTTTGGGACGCCGGGCGGCCATGTTGCCCACGTTCTGACTAAATGCCTGGTACCATTCTGCGCGGGTAACCCATTCGGTCATTTTGCGGTCTTTACCGAAAATGCCCAGTCGCGAGGGGTCAATCAGTTTGCGAATGGGACCATCGAAGGGTACCAGCGCCAGTCCGATGCCGTGGTACACACACTGGTTGCGCAGTTCGAGCAGGTAGGGGTCGTTGGGCGCCGGAAACACGTCTTCGGCAAGGGCCACCCATTGTTCGTCGGCGAAATATTGTTTGAATTGCTGAATCGCATAGATATAGCGGTATTTTCGCCAGCCCTGCATGATAAAATACCACCCGAAAAAACCGATCAATCCCACGCCGAGGATGAGCCCGAGGTTGCCGGCCAGTCGCAACTCGGCAAGCCAGGCAAAATTGGTTTGGTAAAAAAAGGCGTAAACCAGCGCGGCGCACACCAGTCCGAATGCAGCACAATCCCAGAGCAAATACCGGGTGTTGAGTTGGTATTTTACTTCTTCGGCATTGTCGCGCGAGGTGGCTTCGTAGGTGCAGACAAAGGCGGCGCCGTCGGATTTCCGGAAGCTGATTTTGCCGTCGGCCACCCAGCCTTCCCGACTCACATTGTCGAGTTCGACCGCCACGGAGTTGGGCATGGGTTCGTAGCGATTTTTGTAAAATTCGCGCAAAAACGGCACAAAACGCCGTTTTACCTCGTCTTCCGTGAGGTGGGATGCGGGAGGAGTAAATGGCGAAGAGGAGGACATGATCGCGTTCCGGGAATGCTGGGGGCGAAGGTAGAGAGATTATGTTGGTTGATGAGGGTTGATTACCCACAACACCGAATGGTTTTGTGCATACCCGAAAGGATGTAGAAACGGGAGTCGGGCAAGGGAGAAATATGGGGAAAAACAGGCTTTTTTTGGGTTTAAATAACTGATTATCAATGATCTAAAACTGCGGAAACACCTAAAAAAACGGAAATTTTTATGCCAAAACACCGTTTTTTTGTTAAAATTTTAACATTTGAACCGCAAAATTTGCGGGGAAAAATTTGGTTTAATCCATTCTGTATCAATATTTTTGTCGCGAAAATCGACTCTTCCATCCCTTCTCCAGTATATGAGGATTGCGACACTTCAATGACTGAGTGAAATGCCTAGTACTACTAGCTCTTCCATCCCTTCTCCAGTATATGA
>JANRLZ010000069.1:0-1817 GCA_033762055.1 Saprospiraceae bacterium | reverse complement strand
AACCGCAATTTGAATAATGATGAAAAACACAATTGCATCGCTTGCGCTGCTCGGCGCCGCCACCGTATTCTTTTCTTTTTCCCCCGCCCGACAAGGCCCCCAGGTTCCGGCAGAAATTCAGGCTTTGCTCGACAAACATGGTTGTGCGGCCTGCCATTCGATGGAGCGCAAACTGGTAGGCCCGAAGTGGCCGGATATCGCAAAGAAGAAATACAGCGCCAAACGTATCGCTGAACTGGTCAAAAAACCGGAACCTGACAACTGGCCCGGTTATGTCCCTATGCTCGCCCAGCCGAATGTGCCCAAGACCGAGCTTACAAAAATTGCAAACTGGCTCGCAAAATTGCCTTGATTGTTTGCTACTCCCAATAATCCTTCGCTACCTTGCAGCGTTTCCGATTTTCCAAGAAAACGCAACTTTTCAGCCTTTTTTAAGCATGAAATTTTCTAAAATACGCCAAATATTAACAATCATTCTGTCGGTGGCAATATCTTTGCCCGCCGTTTGGGCGCAGGGTAACCGCGATTTTATGCGGGAAACGGGAAAAATTTACGTCGTCGTAGGCGTTATTTTGCTCATTTTCCTCGGCATTGCCTGGCAACTGCTGCGTCTTGATCGTTCACTAACCAAAATAGAGCACCAACTCAACGACGACAAAAATGAGTGGAAAAATTAGTTTCTTTAAAAGCGTAGAAAACTACGTTGACAAGGCTGCCGCCTTTACCGACATCCCGAAAGGGCTGGTCGAACAAATCAAGGCCTGCAACCTTGTCCTTCAAATCCGTTTCCCCGTCCGCGTAAACGGCGATTATCAGGTGATCGAAGCCTACCGGGTGCAACACAGCCACCACCGCCTGCCCACCAAAGGCGGCATCCGTTATGCAGAATCAGTTGACCAGGACGAAGTAATGGCCCTGGCCTCCCTGATGACGTTCAAATGCGCCCTGGTGGACGTCCCCTTCGGCGGGGCAAAAGGCGGTATCAAAATCAACCCCGCCAATTTCACCGAGGCGCAGTTGCAGAATATTACCCGCCGCTACACCTCCGAACTCGTCAAGAAAAACTTTATCGGCCCCGGCATTGACGTGCCTGCGCCCGACTACGGAACCGGCCCGCGTGAAATGGCCTGGATCCTTGATACCTATCAGGCGCTTCGCCACGGCGAGGTGGACTCCATCGCCTGCGTAACCGGCAAACCCGTCACACAAAACGGGATTCGCGGTCGCGCAGAAGCCACCGGTCGCGGGGTTTTTTACGGACTGCGTGAATGCATGCGATACGAAGAAGACATGAAGCGCATCGGCCTCAGCAAGGGCATCGAAGGCAAGACGATGGTGATTCAGGGCCTCGGCAACGTAGGCAGCAATACCGGTCTGATCAGCCAGCGCGAAGGTCAGGTGAAAATCATTGGCATCGCCGAACGCGAAGGTTCTATTCATGGCCCCAACGGCATTGATATCGAACAGTTGCTCGCGTTCCGCAAGGAAACCGGTTCTATCATCGGATTTCCGGGTACCACGCACATCGGCGGCCCCTCGGCGGCCCTCGAACTGGAATGCGACATTCTCGTTCCCGCCGCACTCGAAAACCAGATCACAACAGAAAATGCCGCGCGTATCAAAGCAAAAATCATTGCTGAAGCCGCCAACGGCCCCATCACTGCCGACGCCGACCCGATTCTGGTGGAAAAAGGCATCATCGTATTGCCCGACTTCTACATTAACGCCGGCGGCGTGACGGTATCCTACTTCGAATGGTTGAAAAACCTCTCGCACCACCGTTTTGGTCGCCTGGAAAACCGTTTCCAGCACGATGC
>JANRLZ010000068.1:0-6499 GCA_033762055.1 Saprospiraceae bacterium | reverse complement strand
TGGAAACTGGTGTTGGGCGCCGCACTGCCTTGCTCTGTAATTGCCCAGTCGTTGGGCAACAGTTGCGAAAATCGTACTTTTTCTTCCGGCGTTGCGGCATTGTATGCCTCCAGGGTCGGGTAATTGGCCGGAAGCGCGCGGCTGCCGTCATCATTGCCGAGCCAGTCGGTATTTCCGCCGGCTGCGTTCATGTAGGGCTTGAAGGTGGTAATATTGTTGACCCCGGCGCTGGCGTTCACACTGAGGAAATTTTCTTCCGGAATATCTCTGGTGTTCACGATGATGGCGCCACCGGCAAAATCGCCGGGTAATTCCGGACTGGCAGTCTTGAGAATCATCAGGTTGTCGAGCATCGCCGACGGGAACAGATCGAACGAAAATGCCTTGCGGTCGGCCTCGGTGCTTGGGAGCAGGCTGCCGTTGAGCATGGCGACGTTGTAGCGGTCGTTGAGGCCGCGAATTACGGCAAACTTGTTGTCCTGAATACTGGCGCCGCTCACCCGGCGGATCACGTCGCCAGTGGTGCGGTCGGGGGTACGTTTGATGGTTTCAGCGCTGATGCCGTCGGCAATCGTGATGCTGTTTTTCTGGAAAATGGTCAGGGCGCTGGTGCTTTCACGTTTGGCCTTGGCCACTACGACTACTTCGGCCAGCGCCTCGCCGGCGCCGTCTTCAATTGCGACATCAACGGTGGTAGCCTCGCCGGCCTTCACATCAATATCTTCTACGTTTTTGGGGGTGTATCCGGTGTAATTCACCGAAATTTTGTGTTTGCCGACCGGTACGTTGGCAATTCGGAAATTGCCGTCGAGGTCGGTGATGGCGCCGCCTGCACCTTCGTCGAGACGTACAGACACCCCGATAAGGGCTTCGGCGGTTTTGGCATCAATAATTTTGCCGGAGATAACGCCCGTCTGGGCTACAAGAAAAAGAGGGAGAAAGAAAAAAAGAAGGGCAGAAATGCCGGACTGGTATGTGTGCTTCATGCAGGATACAGATTTTGGGCGCAAAAGTCTATCATCCTTGTAACCCGCATTTTAAGCCAATGTAAAGTTAGCGTTAAGTTGGAGCAGTTGGCGCAAGTCAGGGAATTTCTACCTTTGCGCGGTCTGTCAAACCAGGCATTTTTGCGCGGTATTTCCTCTTCAAACCTTGCTTTCCTGTTCAAAAAACGATCTTTTCATGTTTATTTCCGGTATTCAACAAATGGGCATCGGCGTGAGCCAGGTGCATGAAGCGTTTAAATGGTATCGCCAGCATTTTGGTATGGACGTACCGATTTTTGAAGAAGCCGCCGAGGCGGGCCTGATGCTGCCATATACCGGCGGCAAGCCACAATCGCGTCACGCCATCCTTGCACTCAACATGCGTGGCGGTGGCGGCATGGAAATCTGGCAATATACCGGTCGGACGCCCTTGCCCCCGGCGTTCCAACCACAACTGGGCGATCTTGGTATCGGAATTTGTAAAATAAAGTCGTCCGACGTAACAGCCAGTTTTCATTTCCTGCGCAAGTGCGGCGTCAACATCCAAACCAACCCCGCTGTCCGCCCGGATGGGGTGGAACATTTTTTTGTAAAAGATCCCTGGGGCAATACCTTTGAAATCACCGGCGCATCCGACTGGTTTTCCGGCAGCGGCCAGTTGCACACCGGAGGGGTGTACGGCGCATTCATCGGTGTGAGCGATATGGAGCGATCCATTCGTTTTTACGCCGATGTACTGGGTTATTCAACGGTTGTTTATGACCAAACCGATGATTTTGCCGACTGGCATGGTGTGGATGGTGGTTTTGGCCGTTATCGCCGGGTTTTACTGCACCATCCGGAAAAAAGAAAAGGGCCATTCAGCCCGTTGCTTGGCGACAGTGAAATTGAACTGGTGCAAAGCCTGGATCGCGCGCCGCGCAAAATTTTTGAAGGGCGTTTTTGGGGCGATCTGGGGTATATCCACTTGTGTTTTGATATCACCGGTATGGCCGAAATGAAAAAAGCCTGTGCCGAAAAGGGCCACCCTTTTACCGTTGACAGCAGCGGCTCGTTTGATATGGGCGAGGCAGCCGGCTATTTTTCCTACATCGAAGATCCCGACGGCGCACTGATAGAATTTGTGGAAACCCACAAAATTCCCATCCTCAAAAAAATCGGCTGGTACCTGGATTTGCGCAAACGCAGCAACCCGGAAAAACCGCTGCCACGGTGGATGTTAAAGATGCTGGGCATGGGTCGGGTGAAGGGGTAGAGACGGCGGACGGTCAAATCACACCCAAACTTTGCACCCTTCGGTACAATTCCGGCAAATATCAATCTGATCGCGCCCCTGCAGGATGGCCTTGCGGAACGCGCGGTAAGGAGGAGAATGCCAGATAATGTGGAAGGATGCCTGTTTGAGATCACCGAGACGGTGTTGGGCGTCTTTGTCGAAACAACAGGGTACCACCATCCCATCCCAGGTTATCACGCAGGCATGCCAGAGTTTCCAGCAATGCGGGGTGAGGGCGTGTTTTACCACCCATTCGCCATCTGGGAGTTGACGGTAACGGGCATAGCGATCCCGGGTGGGAATCAGCGGGTTACCCTGCTGATAATCATACACCTGCGCCGATTTCAAACGCAATTCGTCGGCGCCGGATTCACGGGCAATTCGGCGTAAATCGTTGATCTGGTGTTCATTGGGCCGCACGACCAGCATTTGAAGAATGATTTGCGGGTAACGGCTTTTCAACTTTTTTTTCCATTCGACCACCCTGCGCACGCCTTGCAGCACGGTTTCCAGCCGGCCTCCTATCCGGTATTGTTCGTAGGTTTCCTGGGTGGCGCCGTCAACGGAAACGATCAACTGATCGAGACCGGATTCGACGGTGCGGCGGGCATTTTCGTCGTCGAGGAAATGGCCGTTGGTGCTGGTGATGGTGAATATCTTCCTGCTTCGGGCGTAGGCTACCATGTCGAGAAACTGCGGATGGATATAAGGTTCGCCCTGAAAATAAAAAAGCAGGAACAACAGGTCGCGGTGCAGTTCGTCTACCGTTTTCCGAAAAAAATCGGTTTTGAGGTTGCCGGTATCGCGGGTAAAAGCGCGCAATCCACTGGGGCATTCGGGGCAGCGCAGGTTGCAGGCGGTGGTTGGTTCGATACTGACTGAAAGCGGCCATCCCCACTGCACAGGTCGGCGCGTCCACTTAGACCAGTAATAGGAGGCCAGCACTTTGGCGACATTCAGCACCCGGCGCGGGGTCAAAATGGCCAGGAAACGGAGGGCGGTGTGGAGGCGCATGGTGAAGTCCAAAGGTAGCAAAGCATTCATCTTTTACACATTAATTGTCTGCATTTAGCCCGAAAAAGCATACATTCAATCATTTTTTACCTCCATTATTGTTCCGGATTTCTACCTTTCAAAAAAACGTGGAGCATATGAAATACACCCAACTACTCTTAGTTCATTTAATCTTGGTTATACTGGTAACATCGCTTCACTCCCAGCCGCTTCTGCCAAAATGGAAAAATCTGAACGGGCCAGATGGGGGTTGCATTCTGCATTTTGAAACGGATGGAAGTCAGCTTTACGCACTTACAAAAGGAGGTGTTTTCACCAGTCAAAATGCAGGTGAATCTTGGAAGTTGCTGGATGGACCAAGAAATCTCATAAAATTCGGCGGCCAACTTGTCGTAGAACAGGGTGTATTGTACCTGCTCAATGAATATGGCATCTGTTTGAGAAGCAGAAACGCCGGGGCATCCTGGACATCTGTTTTGCAGCCACCTTTCCTGATTGATGAGCCTCTGGGGAAGCCACAAAAGATTCACGCCATTGGCGATACGATTATTGTCGCTTCGGCGCTTGGTATCTATCGCTCAGTTAATCAAGGTGATACCTGGGAGATCGCAACAGTGCCGTATGATTACTATGCGCTTGAAATCAAGGATTTTGTTCAGATAGGACAAGATATTTTTTTGACTTATGGCAAAGTCATATTAAAGTCTACCGATGGCGGCAGCACATGGAAAAAAAACTATGTAAGCGGATTCACTTTTGCCGATATAACAGCCACTGATAGCGTTTTGTACGCACTTTACGATGGCTTTCCGCGCCTGATTCGATCGTTCGACCGGGGGCTTCATTGGGAAAGTATTGATACCGATACGATTGAATTTTATCAATATAATGACGAAACCGACGACTGGTTGACTGCAATTGGCGGCCAACTGTATTATTGCTCTGATTATGGTTGTATTCATGGCGGCGTTTTGATATTTCAATCAGGTAATTTTGGGGACGAATGGGGAACTAGCGAACGCTCCGGCCTAAAAAGACATTACATGAACGACCTGTTTGTTTTACCGGAACATTTACTGGCGGCAACCGAACAGGGCGTATTTCGCTCTACAGATGATGCCCAATCTTTCCATCCCTTTCATAGCGGAATGAGTGGAGCCTGGGTAAAATCCATTCACAAACTTACCGGTGGTCGCTGGTGGGTCGAAACGATGCAGGGCATTTTTGCCACCGATACTGATGGCCTTAGTTGGGATTTAAAATTTCCGGGTCAGTTGGAAGAACCATGCAGGGATGGAGGGGTACAATTGCACACGACTCAAAAGAGACTTTTTTACACAGAAAAAAGGTTGGGCTATCATTTGTGGATGTCGGAAGATGGGGGAGAAACCTGGACCGATATTTTCCCACTCCCTTACTCCTATGCCAATGTCGCTTCCTCACAACATAATTTCTGGATCAGTTCTGATTCAAAACTGTACCTATTAAGCGATGAAGCGGATAATCTAAAGGAGATTATTTTGCCTTTTTCTGGCAGGATTTATCAGATGATCGCAACAGACAACAAGGTTTTTATAGAGACTGAAGGGCAATTTTTTCTTTCAGAAGATCGGGGTGAAAGCTGGCAAAACATTGAAAACACTGTTACATCCGGGCAAGATGTCATTGATCTTAATTTCATGGATAAGCATGGTCTGTTTGGCGCTACCGGTCAGTGGTATTCAGATACTACGGTGGTATACGATTTTGAAACAAAAGTTTGGCGGCCGATCTTTCCCGTCGCAGAATCAGATAGTTTAAAAAGTTGGGATTTTAATTATCTCCACACATTAGGTGAGATACGTTTATTCAACATTTATAACAAAGGGCTTTTCTTTTCCACGATTGATGAACCTGAAAAAATGCACCGTTTTTTTCCGGTGTTGCCATTCCATAAGCTTACCAGCGCCAGATTCGACCCACTACATCAGAAATTATGGGTAGGATCTGGTGGAGCAGGCATCTACACAATTTCATTACCTGTTCCGGCAAGTTTATCTGCCGTTCCCGATTTCCAAGTGGCACCAAACCCGTCAACAGGAAATAGTTTGTTGCAGGCTCCTTATTTTGTTACAGAACACATGCTTTTTCGCGTATTCGATTCATCAGGAAAACTGGTTCATAGAACAACATTACCGCCAGGTCAATTCTGGGAAATAAATCTTGTGCTTCCAACAGGCGTGTACTTCTGGCAAGTTCTTACGACGCAAGGCACCGTAACACTGAAGTGGGTAAAATTTTAACACCCTACCCTTCCACCAGCGTACCCACGGCTTTGCCGAGCACGATGTCGGGCAGGTTGTCGGGGGTGTTGATGTCGAAAACGATGATGGGCATGTTGTTTTCCTGGCAAAGGGTAAAGGCGGTCATGTCCATTACTTCGAGGCCGAGGCTGATGACTTTGGCAAAGGTGAGGTGATCGAATTTTACTGCCAACGGGTCTTTTTCCGGGTCGGCGGTGTAGATGCCATCTACACGGGTGCCTTTAAGAATAGCATGGGCGCCGATTTCGTTGGCGCGAAGGGCAGCGGCGGAGTCGGTAGTAAAGAACGGATTGCCGGTACCGGCGGCGCAAATAACCACCCGGCCTTTTTCCAGGTGCCGGATGGCGCGGCGACGGATATAGGGTTCGGCCACACTTTCCATTTTCAGGGCAGTCATCAGGCGGGTTTGCACCCCGATACTTTCGAGGGCGCTTTGCAGGGCAAGGCCGTTGATGACCGTAGCCAGCATACCCATGTAGTCGCCGGTAACCCCTTCGATGCCGGTGCCGTCGGACTGGATGCCGCGAAATATGTTTCCTCCGCCGATTACGACGGCTACTTCTACATCCATATCGCGCAACTGCTTGATTTGTCGGGCATAATGCTGGAGCATTTCTGCTGTGATGCCGAATTTTTGTTGTCCCATCAAGCTTTCCCCGGAGAGTTTGAGCAGGATACGACGGTATTTAAGTGCACTCATAGGATGTGGTTGTCTAAGTAGCGGCAAAGGTCAAAAACCTTGGCGGATTTTTGAAGCCGCTGTGCGATTGATTCGAAATTTGTGAAAACGGAAGATAAAAAGTCGCAGAAACAGCACATGTGGCAAGCTGCCGGAGTTGCCGGGTATTTTTACGTTCAATCAGCCAGCCACAAAATTTTACCCCATATATTAGCGTCTATTCAATTTTTTCTTTCCACAT
>JANRLZ010000067.1:0-3215 GCA_033762055.1 Saprospiraceae bacterium | reverse complement strand
CATGGCTTCCAGCACCGGGATGCCAAATCCTTCAAAAAGTGAGGGATACACCAGCGCGGTTGCCCGGCGATACAAGGCCGCCAATTGTTCGGTCGGCAAATAACCGATCCAGTACACTGGCAAACCCAGTCGCTGCGCCTGTGCACGCAGGCGTTCTGGATAAGCGCCTTTACCGGCGCCTACCGCTACCAACGGAATTTCAAGTCCCTCCTGTTTTAATAAATAGAGGGCCTCAAGCAAGGTATGCCAGTTTTTTCGCGGGGTCAAACTCCCCACCGATATGATAAAACCGGAGTCAGGCGTCGTGATGCCCGGCGGCAGTGGCAGGGCCCGGGGATCGGGCAGCCAGCGCAAACTCAGTCGTTCGAAAACGGTATCGCACGACTGGCCAATCACGCGAATTTGTGTGGCCGGGATGTTGAACCAGGACTGCAGATCGCTGCGGGTTTGTTCGCTGATCGCGACCACAACATCAGCGGAAAGAGCGGCACGCCGGTATTTCTTTTCATAAAAAAAACGATCAAGGCGTGGGTACAAGGCCGGATGGCGCAGAAAAATCAGATCGTGCATGGTGACCACACTCCGTATGCCCGCCCGACGCAAGCCGGCCGGCAATTCGTGACTGAGTCCGTGAAAGATTTCCGCCCCGTCGCGACGCAGTTGTGAAGTAAGCCCGTGACTGCGCCAAATGGGATGGAATTTACGTCCCAGCCAGGTGTCGGGCAGCCGAATTCCATCGTCGGAAGCCGCCAGCCGCCCCCGGTTATAGGGCGTGTAAAGCAGGTACCGATGTTCGGGGTAATACCGGCGCAAGCCTTCGAGCAGGGTGCGGCTGTAAAAACCCAGTCCCGTGGCATTATTGAAATAGCGTTTTGCGTCGAATGCAATGGTCACAACGGGGCGCAAGGTAGAACTAAGTCCGCATTTTCTCCAGTGCGGCGTCCGGTCAATATGCGGTGAATGTGGCGGTATATTGACCGGACGCCGCACTGGAACTCACACCCGCCCTTTCATCCATTGTCCGGCATCAAGCCAGTAAATCAGTTTGAGGGTCAATGAGTTGTTTTGTGGCGCCCGGAATGTTTTTTCCAGGTTTTGGGTAAAAGTGCCGCCTCGCCGCTGATCGCCGGCGAACGCCGCGTCTTTCCAGATCAGGTTGAGGAAACTGCCCGGTGCGAATTGCCAGGTGTACACAAAATCCACGTTAAACTGGTTAAAATTCTCGTCAGCCGAACCCTGCCAGTCGCTCGGACTAAAAGTCCCGTCCTCATTGAGGTGCAAATACTGATGATAATACAGGTTGGCCCAGTAGTGTCGGATACGGGTGGTAATATTCATACGCGGCCCGAAGAGGTAATTGACCGAAAGCGCATTGTCGAAGGTGGTAATATTCCGTCGACCAAAAATAATATCGTCGGGATTGGAAGCATCCACCGCTCCGAAGTTGGAGTGATCTTTTGAAATATTCAGCCCCAGATTCATCCGCAAGTGATCGTTGGCCACCCAGGTCGGCTCGATCCGCAGGCCGATGTAAGGATCATTGGGGATCGGGCTTTCGCCAAAATACAACTGGAAGGTGGCAAAAAGCCGTTTGGCGGAATTGGTCCAGAAGCCCGGGGCTATAAATATATATGGAGCATGGTAATATTTCTTTCCCCATACCCTTGGTTCGAAATAATCGTAGTACCAAACCGGCCGTGAAGTGGTGTACATAAAAAAGCCCTGCCTTTTTGTGTTGACCAGTTCCAGAAAACCTTCCAGTTCCAGCGATTCCCATTGGCGGGGGGCATACAGCCAGGTGTTGTTGAGCGACAAAAAGCTGAACGTAGAGGCGATCTTACCGCGCTGGGTGTAATTGCTGTATGTAAGCATGCCCTGCGCCCGGAAAAAATTGTCGCGGCGGTTAAATCCCAGATCTGAAGGATCATAACGATCGTCGAGGGCCGAATGCGCCAGTTGCCAGGTCCAGGTTCCGCTTACCTTGCGTAGCCCGGCGTTGTAACCAAAACCGGTTGCGGTTTGATCGGTCGGTGTATGCGCCGGATTAAACACCGCGCTGAGCTGACTGCCGCCGTACACTTCGTAGCGGTTTTTTGCATCGCGAAAATTAAAAGCCAGCGCCGACACATTGGCGTCGCGGGCCGCGCCCTGTCGTAATACATTGGTATTGGTAAAACTGATCGCCGAGTTGTTGGGAAGCGCCTGATCGAACACCAGGACATTGTAATTGGTCAATTCAGCCGTTTGAATGCGTCTTTCCTGTCCGGTCAACTCGTTCCGCAAGAGGGCGCTGGCCGGCGCTGAAACCGCATTCAGCACGCCAATGCCCAGTTTGGAACGGGTGCGCCCCGAAATTTTGGTGGCATTCAGCAGTTGTGCCTGCGAAGGGTTTCTGACCATTACTTCGTTTTCTTCCAGGGCATTCACCGCCGAAAAAAAGCCGCGCGGCGTTCCACCGATCCGGCGCGAATACAACAAGCCTCCTTTACCAAACAACTCGGTTCCTTCCGTAAAAAACTGCCGCCGTTCTTCATACTGTACCTCGAAAGGAGAAAGATTGCGAATAATATTGTCGCTCAGGGCTTCGCCAAAATTCGGCACCAGGGTGGCGTCCAGTGTAAAACTTTCGGAAAGCCCCCATTTGACATCCAGACCGCCGCTCAAAGACCGCGAATTGGCATACTCCACCGGGGCGTCGCTTACCGGCGATCGCTGCAACGAGGCCGCCAGATAGGGCGAAAACGCCAGTCGCAAAGGTGGCTCAATCGCCCGAATCCCTTCCAGATTGCCCCATTGTGGAAGCGTCCCCCCGCCATTGGGCGATACCGGACTCCACGAACTGTACTCGTTGACGTACTGAATTTGGCGGGCAAACTGGAGGCCCCAGTGCTGTTCGGGTTGTTTGGCAAAACGAATGGCGCTGAACGGGATACGCAATTCTACTACCCAGCCGTCTGGATGGGTCTTGGTTTTTGAATCCCATACGGCATCCCAGGTCGGGTCAAAATTTTCGGGCGACATTTTTATGTCGCTCTGCACGTTGCTCGCCGTAATTTGAAATCGAAACGCATTCTGGCGGTCGCGATAGGTATCAAATCCGATGTGCAGGGCATCGGCAGTACTTTCCACATCGCGCGGACTCAGGTCGTGGCGTATGGTATTGGCAGGTTGGTAGAGGTAGGCGCCCACATAAATGGCTTCATCGGTGTACACCA
>JANRLZ010000066.1:0-8914 GCA_033762055.1 Saprospiraceae bacterium | reverse complement strand
AACCCCTAAAATCATCTCACCCATTTTTCATCTCCTAAGTTGGTTCTCCACTAGCCGCAGGCAATTTTACTGACCCGGTTCTGGTGACGCCCGCCTTCAAATTCGGTACTGAGGAAAATACGCACCATCGCCTGTGCCAGTATTTCAGGCACAAAACGGGCCGGCAGGGCAATGATATTGGCGTCATTGTGCTGCCGGGCGAGCGCGGCCAGTTCTTCGGTCCAGCAAAGGGCGCAGCGGATTTGCTGGTGTTTGTTGGCAGTAATGGCCACGCCGTTGCCGCTGCCGCAAAGCAAAACGCCACGTTCAGCCTGTCCGCTCTCCACCGCTTCGGCCACCGGATGCGCAAAGTCAGGGTAATCCACCGAATCGGTGGAATGAGCGCCGAAGTCGAGTACCATGTGACCCTGCGTTTGTAACATCGAAATGATGCCTTCTTTGTACGGGTATCCGGCGTGGTCGCAGCCGATGGCAATTTTCATAAGCAGGTATTTGTTTCTAAAAGAGGAGGGGAGAACGGTATCTGTAATATTTAAAGAATCGTCGCCTTGGCGGCTTCCAGCATGGCGCGGCATTCCACGAGGTTGGGGCCCTGGGCATATACCCGCAGCACCGGCTCGGTACCGGAGGCGCGGATCATGACCCACTTTTCATCACCAAAGAGGAATTTCCAGCCGTCGAGGTCTTCCACGCCTTTGATGGCGTAAGAACCAAAGGCTTTATAGGCGCGGTCCTTGCACATTTTGATCACGTTTTGTTTTTGGGCTTCGGTGATATGCAGGTCGTCGCGGTCAAAAGCAAATGCGCCTACCTCCTTGTACACTTCTTCGACCAGACCTTTCAGGGTTTTGCCGGTTTTGGCCATAAACTCAAACACCAGCAGTCCGATCCAAACGCCGTCGCGTTCGGGGATGTGCCCTTTCACAGCCAGTCCACCCGATTCTTCGCCACCGACCAGTACGTCTTCTTTAGTCATAATTTCGGCGATGTATTTGAAGCCTACCTTGGTGATTTCGTAGGGCAAGCCGAATTTTTCGGCCATTTTTTTCAATTTATCGGTCACGGAGAAGGTGAAAACGACTTTCCCGCTCATACCCTTGTATTTGTGCAGATAAAGCAACAAAAGCAGGAGGATGTGGTGGCTGTCCACAAAATTGCCATCTTCGTCGTACAACCCGATGCGGTCGGCATCGCCGTCATTGGCCAGGCCGGCGGTAATTTTTGGGTTCTTTTTGATGGTTTCGCTCAGCAGCGTGAGGTTGCGATGGATGGGTTCCGGCGCTTGCCCGTGCATTCCGGGATTGTTGTCGCAATGCAGGAAAACACAACGTGGCAGCAGTTTTTTTACGGCATTTTGCCCTGCGCCGTACATGGCGTCGTAGGCAATTTTGCCGGCGGAAGCCTTGATGAGTTTCAGGTCGAAATTGCGACGGGCGTGTTTGAGATAAATATTTTCGAGATCGGCTTCTTTCAACAAGCCCCGCTCGCGCAATTCATTCAGCGAGGGTAAATCCTGGATGCTGCATTTTTCAGGAATCAGATCCTCCACTTCCTGCACCTGCGCCGGAATCATGGGGCCGCCATAGTGGGCCTTGAGTTTGTAGCCGTTGTAGGAAGGGGGGTTGTGACTGGCGGTAATTACAATGCCCAGCGAGGCCTTGAGTTTTACCACACCCAGCGACACCATGGGTGTGCTGACAAATCCCGAACTGGCGATATGGCATTGAATGCCGTAATGACCCAGCACCCTGGCCGTCGTAGATGCGAAAAGCAGTCCGCCAAACCGGCAATCGTGCCCGATAACGGCGCGTTTCATTTTATTTTTTTTCATGAATATCGCGGTGGCTTCTGCCACACGCATCACATTTTCGACGGTGTAATCGTCGGCGATAATAGCGCGCCAACCGTCGGTGCCAAATTTAATGGGTACTGCCATAATAAAGAGGTGGATGTTTGATGTACAACGACTTTTCGAGATGACGGGCAAAAGTATTTGAAAAGGCAGGTAGTTTTGCGGCGTTGGGCTGCAAATCTTTTCTTTGCCGCTGCAAAACGATGAACCCTTCTGCTTTGACCGACACTTACCGCCACAAAGGGCTGCGAAAACGCATGGTAGATACCCTCCGTCGCCGCGGCATTCACGACGAAGCAGTGCTGGCCGCCATGGCCGCCGTGCCACGTCATTTTTTTCTCGATAAAGCGTTTGAAGAACACGCTTATGAGGACAAGCCCTTCCCCATCGGCTGCGAACAAACCATTTCACAGCCATTTACCGTGGCCTATCAAACGGCCCTGCTGGAAGTAAAAAACGGCGAGCGGGTACTCGAAATCGGCACTGGTTCGGGCTATCAGGCCGCCATTCTGGCGGCGCTGGGCGCCCGGGTTTTTACCGTTGAAAGACAGGAGGCGCTTTATTTTACCACAAAAACGTTGCTGGAAAAATTAGGCATCAAAACAGTGAAATGTTTTTTTCGCGACGGTTCTAAGGGCCTGTCGGAAAAAGCGCCTTACGATAAAATTATCGTTACCGCCGGCGCCCCCGTGGTGCCTACGCCCCTAAAGGAGCAACTCGCCGTTGGCGGAATTTTGGTGATCCCGGTGGGCGAATCCGTGCAAAAGATGGTGAAAATCAAACGTATATCACCTGCCGACTTTCAGGAGGAAATTTTCGACGATTTCCGTTTCGTGCCTTTTTTGGAGGGTATTAATCGAAAATAACGGGCAAAAATTCAGCCCTTGTGATGAGGCAATTTATACAAAAACACGGCCAGCAAACCCGGCGACCAATAAACAAAAGACATAAAATAAACGTCGTTGTCCGAACGGCGAGTTATAAAAAGCGTCAACAGAATCAGTAACAGCGCAATCCCAAACAACGCACTTTTTTTCTCCCATTTTCCCCAGTCCTTTCGATTTATCACAAAAACAGCCCTGAGAAATACCAGCCAGCCCGGTATGGAAAAGAGGGTCATCCCTTGTAAAATTTCCAGCAGGAAAAAACGTCCGGAAGTCAAACAATCTAAATAATGGCCGCCCGATGACAGGCACATTCCGCCCATAAATAATATGGGAAAGGCAAACAGCCCGGTCAACCAGACAGACGTGGCGTATCGCAGGTGCGAGAGAAAAATCATTTCTGCTCGTTTATTTTTAACAAACTCTCCAGGGCATCGAGGTGCGCCTTGAAAGCCGCTTTGCCCGCCTGCGTGGCAGCATAGGTAGTTTGCGGGCGACGACCTACAAACTGCTTCCGGTATTCGACGTACTGGGCGGCCTCCAGGGGTTTCATATGACTGGCGAGATTGCCGTCGGTCAGGTTGAGCAATTCTTTCAGGGTATTGTAATCCACCCAGTCGTTTACCGCCAGAATAGACATGATGCCCAGCCGGTTGCGGTGGTCGAAAACAGGATTGAGTTGGGTGAGAATGTCTTTCATCGCGCTGCTATGTGATCGTATCGAATCCACATCCAGCCGCCGTAAAGGATATGGAGAACTCCAAAACCCAGGGACCAGAGTTCGAGGCCGTAGCCGGGATAAAACAGACCGGTGAGGCCCAGGACAATTTGACAAATCCCCAGCGAACCCACATCGCGCAAGGTGAATTTGCTGCCGTTAAACAACGCCAGTCCGTAAAAGACCAGGGTAGCCGGCGCCACCAATCCGATCAGGTTCCAGTACAGCAAAGCCAGGCAAAACACTCCGCCCGTCGTCAGTGGAACTGCCAGCGCCCACAGCAGGCGGCGCGAACTGGCTTCCCACACGCGTTCGCCGCGTTTTTTGGCTTTGCGTGCCGTAAAAAACCATCCGCCGGCCAATGCTGCCGCCAGCACCGCCAGTGCGGTGAGTACCAGCAACATTTCGTATTCGCGGGCGGTAACGGGGCCGCCGCGCTCGTAGTACACATCGTTGAAATCGCGCACAAACTGCGCATCGAGGTAATACCGCACGAAATAAGCGCCGACCAACGCGCAGGCGCCCGCCCAAACCCCCGAAAGCCCGCTCAGGCTCAAAAAACGGGTGCTGCGTTCCATCAGGTTACGCATAGCGGCCAGGTGTTCCAATTGTTCGTTCATATCCTGTTATCCATGTAATTTTGATGACAACAAACCACTTTGTCTGACAAAGTTAGTGTGCCTACGGCTTTTTCAGGCGGATACAGACCGGGAAGTTTACTTTTGCCGAAAACAACCCGGGCTTTTGCCCGAAGCATGTTATGGCCGACACCCATTTAATCTACGGGCATCACCCTGTCGCAGAGGCGATTCGCGCCGGCAAACCGGTGGAAAAAGTTTTTTTTCAGCAAGGTTTGCGGGGCGAACTGGAAAAAGAAATGCGGCATTTGACAAAGGAATACAGCATCCCGCTGCAAGTGGTGCCCCGCGAAAAACTGAATAAGATGGTGCGGGGCCAGCACCAGGGTGTGGTGGCGCATCTGGCCCTGATCGAGTTTCAAAACATTGAAGACGTACTGCCTTTTGTGTTCGAACAAGGCCACACCCCCCTGTTGGTATTGCTCGACGGGGTGACGGATGTCCGGAATTTCGGCGCTATTTGCCGTTCGGCAGAATGTGCGGGCGCGCATGCCGTGATCGTGCCGCAATCGGGGTCGGCGCTGGCCAATGAAGAGGCGATGAAGGCCTCGGCGGGCGCCCTGGCACGGATGCGGGTGTGCCGGGTACGCAGTTTGTTCAGCACGGTCGAATGGTTGCAGGAATGCGGCGTTCAGGTCGTTGCAACGGCCCTGACCCACCGAAGTATTCCGCTTTATCAGGCCGATTTCAAAGGCCCCGTTGCCCTGCTCATGGGTTCGGAAGGAGAGGGCGTTCACCCGAAACTGCTCAAAATGTCGGACGAAACGGTTAAAATACCACAGGCTACCGATTTTGATTCCTATAATGTAAGCGTGGCGGCGGGTATTGCCTTGTACGAGGTGCTGCGACAGCGTGCAGAACAAGAACATGAATAAAATTCCCTCCATCTCCTGCAAGCGCCAAGAAACGGGTTCTAAAAATTATCCAGGTTCACCCCCTCGAAATACCCGGCTTTCCAGAGGATCAGAATAACGATCCCGACTACAATCCGGTACCAGCCGAACACCCGGAAACCGTGTTGTGTGAGGTATTGAATAAAAAAACGAATGGCCGCCATCGCTACCAGAAATGCCACCAGATTGCCCACCGTGAGCAACATAACTTCGTCCTTGCTCAGCGTTCCGCCCTCTTCTTTTACAAAATCATAGAGCGATTTGCAGGTGGCGGCAAACATGGTCGGCACAGCGAGAAAGAAAGAAAATTCGGCGGCGGTGGTCGGCGAAAGGCCATTGGCCAGTCCGCCGAAAATTGTTGCCGCCGATCGGCTCACACCCGGCACCATCGAAATTACCTGAAAAAAACCGATACTGAGGGCGCGGCGCAGGGTTATGTCCTGCTCTACCGAAGTAGCGCGTTGCGACTGACGTTTGAAAAAATCGTCGAGCAGTAAAAAAACCACCCCGCCGGCGATCAGCGCCAGGGCGACTACCACGATATTTTCGAGCAGGGCGTCAATTTGTTTTTTAAAAAGCAGCCCGAAAAATGCCGCTGGCAAAAACGCCACCAGCAATTTGACATAAAATCCGAAATTTTGAAAAAAACGGCGCCAGTAAAGCGCCACCACCGACAAAATTGCGCCAAACTGGATGGCTACCGTAAACACCTTGACAAAAGGATGCGCAGCGATGCCCATGACCGATGAGCCGATAATCATGTGTCCGGTAGAGGACACGGGCAAAAACTCCGTCAGGCCTTCGATGATGGCGAGAATGATCGCTTCAATCAGGTTCATGCTTCGGGCGCGGAGGAAGTAGCGGCGGAATCGGTGTTACTGCGTTTAAAAATGCCCAAAATGACGGTCACAAAACCGGCGACCATCAAAATAGGCGCTACGGTAATACGCAGCGGGCTGTAGATACGTTCCGGTTCCCATTTGTTCGGGTCGGGCATGGCGCCGCCGCTCATGGCCGCCAGGCCGACCAGCACAAGGGCCAGTCCGATACCCATCAGCACAAAATTTTGCCGACCAAAGATGAGTTCGTTGCTGCCGGCTGAAAAAATATTATCTTTCTTTTCCGAGGGGCGGCGTACGGGCGCCGGGGCGCTCTTTTTAGGCGCTTGTTGGGGTTGAGGGGCGGGGCGTTGCGGTTGTTTAGCCATAATATGGTGTCTTAATCAATTGATTTTGAACGAAATTAAAAAAATCCGGGTTCAAAAACTATCCGGATGCTGCGGGTATGTTTAGTAAAGATCGTCGAGTTTCATGCGCAGGAATTTATTGACTACCCACCAGGTGCTCGCGCCGGAAATCAATACGCCGAGCAGGGCAAGGGCGGAGAAGACCAGCACGGCCTCGTTGGTATTCTGAAGTTGTTCAAACAGCGGCATGGCCCGGGGCAGCCCCCACAAGGTAATGGAAAGTGCCAAAATAGCCAGTCCGGCGCTCCACAAGCCGTTAATAACACCCCGTCTGATGTAGGGCCGACTGATAAATTCCCAGGAGGCGCCTACCAGTTCCTGGTTTTTGATGATAAAACGATTGGAGTAAAGATCCAGCCGGATGGTGTTGTGAATCAGCGTAATAGCGGCAAAAACAAGCAAAAGACCCAGTACGAGTGTCACCATGCCCATGTTCCGGATATTGGCGGCGACGTTGTTGGTATTGGCGGCTTCAAAAAAAAGTTCGCTGACGACCGTGTCCTGTTTCAACGCTTCACGCCAGTCGGCCAATCGCTGGTCTTCGAGGTACTCCGCTTTTACATTAAATCGCACCACATCACGCATCAGGTCGGGCATGTCTTCGAGCAGGCTTTCTTCCCCCAGGTCTTCACGCATGGTAGCGGCGGCTTGTTCGCGGGTGATGAAGGTAACGCTTTCTTTTTTTACGAAAGGTTGTTGCCGCACTTCGCCGACGATACGCGCCACATCGCTTTCGGCCAGGCCCGGTTTCAATTCGAGCCAGAGGTCTACCCTTTCTTTAAAAAGCGTCACCAATCTTTGCCCATGCAAGGCCATCAGGGCAAAAAAGCCGAGTACATACAGCACCAGCGCAACGCTGGCAATGGCATACAGGTAAGTAGGTCGGGTGCGCGGCATATTTGTAAAAGCTCGGCAAAAGAGCGCGCGAAGGTAGCAAGGTTGCGCATTTTTTCGCTAAAACTTGCACGAATGGAACTTCGGATTCGCCAAATCTTTCGCTTCGACTACCTTTGGTTCCCGCTTGGCACGCCCGTTTTTTACATGCGGATCAAAAAAAATTGTAGCATTGGCGGCTTTGTACGAGAAAATGGACGTTTGTACCCTCACATCTGCCGCCGCCGCAAGTCCATTGTCTCGATAATTTGCAACCACACAGCAACATGAATATTCGACTACTCTGCCCTTTTTTGTTTGCCCTGTTTTCTGTTGGCGCCTCCGCGCAATGCCTTTACACCCTTCAAATGAACGATACCGGCGGCGACGGATGGGGGGGCGCCACTTTAACCATTGATGCCGGCACAGGGGCGCAGGTGTACACCCTGAGCAACGGGGCCGACAGCACCCTTACTTTTGAAGTAACGGATGGCGCCCCATTCACCATGAATTACACGGCTACCGGCTTCTGGTGGCAAATATCCTTTCAGATTTTCAACAATGTAGGCGATCCGGTATGGGAGGTTTTTTCTTCACCCGGTAACGCCACCTTTTCCGATTTTGTAAATTGCGTAGCATGCGCCAATCCCACCAATTTCAGGGTGGATAATATTTGGGACAACCGAGCGCGCCTGCGCTGGCAGCCCAACACCAGTGGGACCAGCACCCCCATCGGCTGGCGGGTCATTTATGGTTTGCAGGGATTTTCGTCCGGCAACGGCGATACGGCCGATGTGACGGTTCCTGTGGCTAATTTGACGGGTTTGCAGAAAAAAACCTGGTACGATGCCTATTTAATCCAGAATTGTGACACACTCGGCGGCTTCTCCGAAGTGATCGGGCCGATTTCTTTTCAGACTTACTGGACCAACGACGTCGGCATCGAAGGCGTCACAGCGCCTCTGAGCGGCTGCGGACTGGAAATGGATTCGATCAAGGTGATTTTGAAAAACTATGGCTCAGCGCCGCAATCGCTTTTCACTTTCCGCTATTCGGTGAACGGTAACCCGTCGCCAGTCGTGCCCCCTGCCGACGGGTTTTATACCGGTATTTTGGGCAAGGACAGCAGCACGGTAATAGCATTCGAAACCCTGTCCGATTTTTCCGCACCAGGCGAATACCGCATTGATGTTTTTACCGAATTAAGCGGGGATGAAGGCCTCGAAAACGACACCTTTACCTATTACCTGACCAACCGCCTGCAACCCGGGTATTTTCAATCATTTGAAGTCTGGAACGGTGGCTGGTCGCCCGGCGGCCAGAACCCTTCCTGGTCGTATGGCACGCCGAACAAACCGACTATTCCTGCCGCAGCAAGTGGCGAAAACGCCTGGGTGACCAACCTTTCCACGCCCTACAACCCATCAGAACTTGCCTACCTCGAATCGCCCTGTTTCGATTTCAGCGCCGCTGAAGTGGATCCGGCCATCGAGTTTGCCCTGATCCGCGATCTGGAAGAAAACTACGACGGCGTGTGGCTCGAAATTTCAACCGACGACGGCCAAAACTGGGAAAAAGTGGGGGCTATTGGCGAAGGTGTCAACTGGTACACCGAGGACAATATCAATTTCGGGCAAGGCGAATTGTGGTCGGGCGCCAGCAATGGTTGGATCAATGCCCGGCACTCGCTGCCCAATACAGCCGGCGAAAGTGAAGTACGCCTGCGTTTCGTGATGTTTTCCGATGGCTTTGTGCAACTTGGCGGCTTCGGAATTGACGACCTGAAAATCTTTGAACCTTCGGAAAAAGA
>JANRLZ010000065.1:0-7315 GCA_033762055.1 Saprospiraceae bacterium | reverse complement strand
CTGAGCGGGGAAATCGGAGACCCTGATTTGCGAACCGACAATTCCTACCACGTCGTCAGAGGCCTTGGACTGAACAACAGCACCCTTGTTGACGGTTTTACGATTACACAAGGACATTCTTACGGGGAGTTCACGCCTTCGACCTTAGACGGGTTTGGCGCAGGGATGTTGTTGCAGGGTTCGCACGAACAAACCAACTCACGCCCCATTATTTCCCGTTGTATATTCGAACGCAACGCCGGTTATGCAGGCGGCGGCTTGTGCAGCAGCTGGTCGGACCCCGACAACCCCTGGATGGGCGAGCACCCGGTGAACCCGGTGCTGCAGCAATGTACCTTTCAATTCAACCGGGCCTATATCTGGGGCGGTGCATTTTTTGCGAACAGCCCTTCTGTTCCGGGGGATACCCTGGAGATAAAGGATTGCGCTTTTACAGACAATTACGTCTATCTCTACGGCGGCGGCGGCCTGTATTTCAATCAAACGGCCAATACCCATGTTCGTCTTTCGGGCTGTCTCATGGAACGCGATTCTGCGCCTTTGGGCGCTTTGGGTGGGGCTATCCATTTTGCGCTCTCTGCGGACTTTACCGAAGCGTCTTTGGTGTTGGATTCCTGTGTGTTCCGCCGGAATATTGCTGCCGATGGCGCGGGGCTTTATTACACCGGAGATATTGGTTTTTTTGACGATGTGGATTTTTTTTTCCGGGCCAATCATTGTTTGTTTGAAGGGAACAAGACCACAAACGGAGGGAGCGGTTCTGCTTACACAATAGGGTCTGCACGAGGGGGAGGGGATGTTAGAACCGAAGTAACCAATTGTATTTTCAAGGATAACCTCGCCGGCAACTTTACTACCACCGTAGGCGGTTTCGCCGAAGGTAAATCCAAAAATCTGATTCAAGCCTGTGTTTTCCTGGGTAATCAGGACGTAGATTTTCCCAACGAACTCTGCTTAGCTGTTCAATGCGGAGCATCCGGAGCGTCAAATGCAACGCGAGAAGTGCATACTGAAATCAAAAACTGCCTTTTCGCCCACAACGGCGGCGGCGTGGCGGCGTTGGTTGGAGAAAACAACCTTAGTACTACAGAAATCACGAACTGCACCTTCTTCGACAACAACGAGTACATATTTGTAAAAAGTAAAGTACCTTCATCGCCCGGCGGGGGTTACAACGAAATGTACCTGAACAACTGCGTTGTGTGGGAGAAGGAGACGGACGGAATTCGGATGTTTTACAACAACAATCCTGCTGTGTACGAGATGTACGGCTTCCATGCAGAAAACACGATAATCACCGTACCCGACGGTTTTTGGCAGTGGCCGGGGGCACAGGGGGTCTTTGGCGATCATGTGATTTTTAACGAATACCCGGAATTTGAAGATACGCTTGCCTTCGACTTTCGCCTCCAGCCCTGCTCGCCGGCCGTAAATGCCGGCAGCAATGTAGTGGCAGATACCTTCGGACTTCTCACCGATCTCGACGGCCATCCGCGTATCCTGCAGGACACGGTTGATCTGGGCGCCTATGAGACGCCGATACCCTGTATCAACAGCAGCGAAGAAGCGCCGCGCGATTTATTTTCCTTCGTCCTTTCGCCCAACCCCGCTTCCGACAATCTGGTCATCACGATTTCGCCGGCGCTGCAGGGCCGCGCACTGCTGATGGACTTACGGGGTGTTTTGATAAAAGAAGCGCCTCTTCAGGAAGGCTCAGCCTTGCTGGATGTCACAGCGCTGCCAAACGGAATGTACCTTGTTGAACTGCTCAATGAAAAAGGCAGGGTCGTTGCGACAGGTAAAGTCGTGGTGCAGCACGAATGATGAACTTCCGATTGCCGATTACATGATTTGTAATTCCTGATTAAATGGAAGATTTTCAATGGTGTTGTGCGTCTTTTTCGCTTTGATTTCCTCCACGTTACTACATTTTCAAGAAATATTCCCGCCACACAAAAAACCGGCTGCCCGCGCACTCACGCGAACAGCCGGTCAATTGAATCAATCGGAACAATCCAGTTACTTCACGCCAAAATCCTTGCGGATCTTGTTCAGCGCGCTGCCTGCCTGTACCCACTCGATTTGTTGTTCGTTGTAGGAGTGGTTGACATCGAAAGTTTCAGACGTGCCATCGGCGTGGTCGAGGCGGATTTGCAGGGGTTTGCCGGGCGCAAATTTGTCGAACCCGAGGATGCTCACCTTGTCGTCCTGCCGCACCTTGTCGTAGTCGGCCGGGTTGGCAAAAGTGAGGGCGAGCATGCCCTGTTTTTTCAGGTTGGTCTGGTGAATGCGGGCAAATGATTTAACAACCACCGCTTTTACGCCAAGGTAGCGCGGCTCCATGGCGGCGTGTTCGCGGCTGCTGCCTTCACCAAGGTTTTCCTCGCCGAAGATGATGGTTCCAATCCCTTTTTTCTGATAAAGGCGCGCCGAAGCAGGTACTTCCATGTATTCGCCTTTTTCCACATTGTACACCTTGTTCCGCTCGCCGTTGAAATAATTTTCAGCGCCGATGTAGCAGTTGTTGGAGATATTTTCGAGGTGTCCGCGGTATTTCAGCCAGGGGCCGGCCATCGAAATATGGTCGGTGGTACACTTGCCTTTTGCCTTGATGAGTACGCGCATATCGCTCAGTTCTGCGCTCGTAATGGGCTTGAAAGGTTTGAGCAATTGCAGGCGCTGGCTGTCTTTTGCCACCAGTACTTTGATAGCGCCTTTGGCCGGTGCGATGTAGCCGGCGTCTTTTACTTCAAAACCTGCTTTTGGCAGCTCGATGCCTTTGGGCGGGTCAAGTTTGACTGCTTCGCCTTTTTTGTTGAGCAGCGTCCCTTTTTTCGGGTTAAACATCAGATCGCCGGCGATGGCAAAGGCCGTCACGATTTCGGGGGATGCAACAAACGCGTGCGTGTTCGGGTTGCCGTCGTTGCGCGAAGTGAAGTTGCGGTTGAAGGAGGTCATGATCGAGTTCGGACGCTTCAGATCGTCCATATGGCGTGCCCATTGGCCGATGCAAGGGCCGCAGGCATTGGCCAGCACCACGCCGCCGATTTTTTCAAAATCATTCAACAGGCCGTCGCGCTCGGCAGTGTACCGGATTTGTTCGGAGCCGGGCGTAATGGTAAATTCCGATTTCACCTCGATGCCTTTTTCGCGCGCCTGTCGTGCCAGCGATGCGGCGCGGGTGAGGTCTTCGTAACTCGAGTTGGTGCAGGAGCCGATCAGGCCAACCTCCAATTTCGCCGGGTATTTGTTCTTTTTCACCGCAGCCGCGAATTTGGAAAGCGGCCAGGCCAGGTCCGGAGTGAACGGGCCATTGATGTGCGGTTCCAGTTTGCTCAAATCAATTTCAATGACCTGATCGAAATATTTTTCCGGGTTGGCGTAACATTCCGGGTCGCCGGTAAGGTAGTCGGAAATTTTGTTGCACATCGAAGCGACCTTGCTGCGGCCGGTGGCTTTGAGGTAGCGCGCCATGCTTTTGTCGTAACCGAAGGTCGAGGTCGTAGCGCCGAGTTCAGCGCCCATGTTGCAAATCGTGCCGTTGCCGGTAGCGCTCATGCGTGGTGCGCCGGGACCAAAATATTCCACGATCGCGCCGGTGCCGCCTTTTACCGTCAGAATTCCCGCTACTTTCAGGATCACATCCTTGGGCGACGACCAACCGCGCAGTTTGCCGGTCAGTTTAACGCCGATGAGTTTTGGCATCTGCAGTTCCCAGGCCATGCCGCTCATCGCATCCACCGCATCGGCGCCGCCGACGCCGATTGCGACCATGCCCAGACCGCCGGCATTGACCGTGTGCGAGTCCGTTCCGATCATCATACCACCGGGGAAAGCGTAATTTTCCAGAACAATCTGGTGAATAATGCCGGCGCCGGGCTTCCAGAAGCCGATGCCGTATTTTTGGGAAACACTGCTGAGAAAATCAAATACTTCCTTGTTTTTGTCGAGCGCAACCGCCATGTCTTTGGCGGCGCCGACTTCTGCCGTGATCAGGTGATCGCAGTGGACCGTGCTGGGGACGGCCACTTTTTTGCGGCCGCAGGTCATAAATTGCAGCAGCGCCATTTGCGCGGTGGCATCCTGCATGGCAACCCGATCCACCTGAAAAAAAACATAATCCGAGCCGCGTTTGTAGTCGGCCAGCGGGTTGTCGGAATGCAGGTGGGCGAAAAGGATTTTTTCGGAAAGGGTGAGCGGGCGTTTCAGTTTGGCTTTGGCGGCATCTACACGAGCCGGGAAGGCGGCGTAGAACGCCTTAAGCATTTTTAAGTCGAATATTGTTGCGGCCATTCGTTGAATATTTTAAGGCTGTCGAATAACATTAGACAGCCTCTTTGTCAAAAAAAGTGGGCAAATGTATGGCATTTGCCCACGAATCGAAACGTATGGCTACGGAAAAAGTTTGAAAAAAAGGGGCGTTACAATGAATCGCTGGTTACCGCCGGCTTTCTGTGGCATTTACTGATTTCCCGGATAGATGCTACCTTCAAAATCTTTAAATGCCACAGAAAGCCGGCGGCAACCAGCGACGCACTACTTAACCATGTTGGTTATGCCGACATCTATTCTTTTTGACATTGGAAGGTCACGGTGACTTTGTACTTGGTCTCCATTTCGCCGGCTTCATTTATACGGGTTTTGTTAGTGGTTTCGGCGACAGTTGGCGGAATGATAAACTCCTTGCAAGGGGCCGTACAATCATACGTCTCCTTAATTTTTTCCTCCCCTTTGGTTCTTGCTGCCGCTTCCGAAGTCGCCCAAATATCTTTGTACGTCTTTTTTATTTCACCGGAAGGGCATGCCTTTGTGATTGGTCTGGCAGCTTGTGCATTGACTGCATTGCCGACAAAATACCACCCCACGCCCAGTTTCAGCGAAGGCGCATAATCGCCACCAGTTACTTTTCCGTAGGAAATGCCGAGGTCGGCAAAGCCTTTATTTGCAAATCCGGTCCGAATGCCGATGCCGACAGCAGGAGAGAAGTCGGTTTCTGCGGCCTGGTCGGGCAAGTTCAGTTCAAAACCGGCAATGTTGGCGCTGTTGCTGTAATCGCCGGTAAAAACGCCGCGTACCCCGCCAAGCAGGTAGGGCCGAAAGCGACCATTGCCGAAAAAACAAGCCAGTTCTGCATCGGCCATAACGCCGGAAGCCTCGCCTTGCAGGTCGCCCGAAACCTGTTGGGGCTCCGTACCCTGGAAAGGGAAAACAGTGATAGGGAAAGCTCCCGACCATTCCCGGCGGAAATAAGCGCCGCCGGCGCGTACTTCAAAGCGACGCCCCACACCAAGTCCCAGCCACAAGCCGGGCATGATGGTTTGGTCGCCCGTCAGTTCGAAATGCTGATTTTGCCCGCCGGATGGGGCGCCGATGGAGAACTCGCCGCCGAGTCGTTCCATCAGCGGTACAAAAACGGGCGGCGCCATGACGGCAGCATCGAGTTCAGTTTGGGCCACATGACGCGCAGGCAATTTGCCCAATGGCAAAGCGGCATTTACGCCACCCCAAAAACTCGTTTGGGCGAACGTCGGGAATGGAAGGCATAGACAGATTGCCCAAAACCATTTTTTAGTCGGTAAAAGCGATTTTTTCATAGCGAAAAAATTAAAAAGGTGATACATGACCCTTCCCGACGCATTCAAAAAAATCAGCCGGGAAGGGTGTTTATGGGTGTATCTCCATTTCATTAAACTACGTAACAAATATTATTAATTTTAACAAAAGTTATTTTTATAAAATTTAATAACAATTATTTTACTTTTTTTAAAATAAAAAATAACAATAAAATAACGGAGACTCGAGATCCTCTTCCCAAACCGGGCTTTCAGACAAGGACAAGTACAGAACCCCGGCGTTCAACTCCGCCGGCTAATTCCACCAGGGCACTTATCGAAAAATGCTCATTTTTGTCGCCAGGTGGATGTGCCCGCCGCTGCCGATTATGAACGACATTATAGAACAAAAAATCCGCGACAGTTTTTCCCGACAGGGATTCATGCAAACCCTCGGAGCGCGCATAACAAGCCTTGAAACAGGCCGTGTTTGCTTGCAATGTGCATTTCGGGATGGATTGAGCCAGCAAAACGGCTTTTTTCACGCCGGGGTACTGAGCAGTATTGCCGACAGTGCTTGCGGATATGCTGCGCTGTCGGTGATGCCGGAAGACGCCGATGTGTTGTCGGTCGAGTTTAAGATCAACCTGTTGAAACCGGCCAATACGGAAAAAATTGAAGCAAGCGGCGTCGTGATACAAGCCGGCAAAAGGCTCGTGGTATGCGAGGCCGGGGTAACGGATGCAGTAAGCGGGAAACTGCTGGCAAAAATGACGGCCACGATGATCGTACTCGTTTGAAACCGGGTTTACTTCGGCAGGTAGATCAGGGTCGCCGAGTTTTCGGCACTGAAAATCGCCTGGGCCGTTTTGTGCATTTCGTCGGGAGTGACGGAGAGGTAGGTCTGTGTTTCGTCGTTCATCAACTCGGCGCGGTCGAGGAGCTCATAGAAAGCCAGGTTTTGCGCCTTGTTCAACACGCTGGTTTCCGAAAAAACCAGGGTACTTTCAAAACGATGCTGGATTTTTTGCAATTCCCGGGCATCAATGGCGCTCGCCTTGAGTTGTTCGAGTTCCGACCAGATGGCAGCCAGCGCAGTATCCACCGATACCCCCTCTGCCGGCCGCCCTTCGATAACCAGCAGTCCGGGATCTACGTTGGCAGTCACGTAGGCGTCAATACTGGAAAAAAGGGATTGTTCTTTTAACAAACGGCGGTACAAACGGGAAGAAGGGCCTAAAGCCAGTACGTCGGTCAGTAAATCCACGGCGTAAAACCCGCGCTCAAGTCGCGCCGGTGTACGGAAGGCGAGGTAGATGGCCGGTACCGGCACGTCGGCGTGTACAATCTTGCGGGCCGCTTCGGTTTGCGCGGGTTCGGCGGGCAGTTGCCGCAGGGGAGTTGAACCGGCGGGAATATTGGCAAACCATTTTTCAGCCAGCGCCATGGCTTCGTCGGAACGGACGTTGCCGGCGATGCACAGAACGGCGTTGGAGGGCGTGTACCAGTTCTGGTAAAAATGGCGAACATCTTCGAGCGTAGCGTTTTCCACGTGTTCGGGCGCCAGCCCGATAACCGGCCAGCGATAGGGATGCCGGTGGAACATCAGTTCTGAAAGATGGTGCCAGGAATCGCCGTAAGGCTCGTTGAGACAGGTTTCCTTGAATTCTTCCACCACCACTTTTCTTTGCACATCGAGCGATTTTTTGTTGATGTTTAAGGCGAGCATGCGGTCGCTTTCGAGCCAAAGCGCGGTTTCAAGG
>JANRLZ010000064.1:0-6622 GCA_033762055.1 Saprospiraceae bacterium | reverse complement strand
ATGATGAATGATGAATGATGAATGATGAATATTAGCAGGCCCAAAAAAAATTCATCATTCATCATTTATCATTCATCATTCCTACACTTGTATTACGCCCGGGTTCATTCTTTCCACCGGGGCGTTGTTGGCCGCTTCGATGCCCATGGAGATCCAGCGTCTGGTATCGCGGGGGTCAATAATGGCGTCAACCCACAATCGGGCTGCTGCGTAGTAGGGGGTTGTTTGGGAGAGGTAGCGATCCTTGATTTTTTCAAACAGCTCTTTTTCAGCGGTTGGATCGGGGGCTTCTCCCTTGTTTTTCAGGGTTTCAACCTGAATCTGGGTCAAAACTTTGGCAGCTTGTTCGCCGCCCATCACGGCGATTTTGGCTGTAGGCCAGGCAGCAATCAGTCGCGGGTCATATGCTTTGCCGCACATGGCGTAGTTGCCTGCACCATATGAATTGCCGATAACGATGCTGAATTTTGGCACCGTGGAATTGGCTACCGCATTCACCATTTTAGCGCCGTCTTTGATGATGCCGCCGTGTTCGGAGCGGGTGCCGACCATAAAACCGGTAACGTCGTGCAGGAATACAAGCGGTATTTTTTTCTGGTTACAATTCAGGATAAAACGGGTAGCCTTGTCGGCCGAATCGGAATAAATCACGCCGCCGAACTGGATTTCGCCTTTGGCATTTTTCACCACCTGACGGTTGTTGACGACAATGCCGACCGCCCAGCCATCAATACGTGCATAAGCCGTGATGATGGTTTTTCCGTAATGTTCCTTGTATTGCGTGAGTTTGCCTTCATCCACCAAACGCCGCAGCAGTTCGAGCGTATCATAAGGTTTGGCGCCGTTTTCAGGGTAAATTTCAAACAAGTCTTCCGGGGTTCCTACAGGAGGTCTGGATTCGATTCTGTCAAAACCGGCATGATCAAAGCGGCCCATTTTATCCACCAGGTCTTTAATGGTATCCAGTGCAGTTTTATCGTCGGGCATTTTGTAGTCTGTCACACCGGAAATTTCAGAATGTGTGGCGGCGCCACCTAAAACTTCTTTCTCGGCGTCTTCGCCGATAGCAGCTTTCACCAAATATGGCCCTGCAAGAAATACCGAGCCGGTTTTTTCAACGATCAGGGCCTCGTCAGACATAATCGGCAAATATGCGCCACCGGCCACACAGGCGCCCATGATGGCGGCAATTTGTGGAATGCCTGCTGAAGAAAGTCGGGCATTGTTGCGAAAAATCCGGCCAAAATGTTCTTTGTCCGGAAAAATTTCGTCCTGCATTGGCAGGTAAACCCCTGCAGAGTCAACCAGATAAATAATCGGCAGCCGGTTTTCCATGGCGATCTCCTGGGCGCGGAGATTCTTTTTTCCCGTGATGGGAAACCAGGCGCCTGCTTTCACCGTTGCATCGTTGGCAACTACAATCACCTGGCGCCCGCGGACGTATCCAATACAAACCACTACGCCACCGGCAGGACAACCACCGTGTTCTTTGTACATCTCAAAGCCGGCAAAGGCTCCGATTTCGAGGCGGGGAGTTCCGGGATCGAGCAGGTAATCAATCCGCTCGCGGGCGGTCATTTTACCTTCCTGATGGAGTTTTGCTACCCGTTTGGGGCCGCCGCCTTCGTGAATTTTTTCAAGGTGGCGATTTACGCCGGAAAGCGCAAGTTTGAGCGCATCGGCGTTTCTGGCGGTTTCAAGTTGAGTAGTATTCGACATTGGCAAGGCAAAAAATAAGGGCGAAAGTAGTGCGTCGCTTACTTTTGCGTTTCAAAACATAACTCCCGACAAAATGTTTTTTTCAAAAAACTGTGTGATGTACTGGCTTTTTATGTGGGCAGCTCCCATGTTGCTTTTCGGTCAATCAGCCATTCCCAATCAAAATTACCTGACAGCTACGGCGCAGGCCGGCGATGATGCGCTCGATTTACTGGATCGTTACGGTCTGGCTGAATACAGCTGCAATGTGAGTCAGTTTTTGAAAATAAACAACCAGGAAAGCCATCGCCTGAAAGCCGGAACGGAGTATAAATTGCCCGTGTTGGTCGTCGCTTACAATGGTAAAAGCATCCGCTCAACCCTCAACATTGACGACTGGAAACAGGCAAAACGGATTGATGAGTACAATAAAACGGCAAAAAAGGAGGGGCTACG
Organism: Saprospiraceae bacterium; assembly: GCA_033762055.1. Classification (GTDB taxonomy): domain Bacteria; phylum Bacteroidota; class Bacteroidia; order Chitinophagales; family Saprospiraceae; genus M3007. The sequence goes on along the minus strand of JANRLZ010000064.1, from coordinate 4,468 downwards.
CCCCGACTATTTTGTAGAAAACAAACGCCTTTGGGTGCCCTGGCATGAACTGAATTGTCCTGACGCCGATCCACCACCCAAAAAAGCGATGGCCGCTTCGGTCGTGCCGATCGAAAAAGCGACCGAACGCGAACGCCCATTACCCAAAGTGACCAGCGGTGGGGAAAAAGACCGAAACGGGGATCGTATATTTCCGATTTTTGGTCCAGGGTATCAAAAGACGCCTCTATTAAATCGTAATATGAGCGGCAAAGTTTTTTATCTTATCAGCGGTCACGGCGGTCCGGACGTAGGCGCCGTGGGAAAACGCGCAGGGAATACACTTTGCGAAGATGAATATGCCTACGATGTTACGCTGCGCCTGTTGCGCCTCCTGTTGAGTCACGGTGCGACGGCCTACATGATCGTCCGCGATCCGAATGATGGTATTCGGGATGAAAACTACCTGAAATGCGATAAAGATGAAGAAGTATGGGGTGGACTGGAAATACCTTACGATCAAAAAGAGCGACTGCAACAACGCACCGATATCATCAATGCCCTGACACAAAAACACCTCAAAGCCGGGCAAAGCGACCAAACCATCATCGAAATTCACGTTGATTCACGCAGTCAGGTAAAAAAACAGGATGTATTTTTTTATTATCGTCCTGAGAGCACGCCCAGCCTTGATTTGGCCCAGCACATCCATAAGACGTTTGAGGGAAAATACCGAAAGGCGCAAGGGGGGCGGGGTTACACCGGCACCGTTACGCCCCGTTATCTTTTTACCTTGAAAGAAACAGACACCCGAAAGGCCGTTTATATCGAACTCGCCAATATCCAGAACGACTGGGACCAACAGCGTATCGTACTGAAAAACAACCGGCAGGCGGTGGCCAACTGGATTTGTCACGCTCTCCTGACCCAATAAAATCAGTCCTTGGGGACAATCTCCGTCTGTTGGCCGAAATAATGAGCGAACCTGGCAATGTCTTCTGCCAACTCCTTATTCTGGGTCGCTTTCAAATACGTCTGGCTCAGGGAGCGCAGTATCTGATACATAAAACGATCCATTTCCAGCACCTGCATTTCCTTGGTCCAAAGATCAATTCGCAGTGTGTCACGGTGTTCCTTGTCAAAGAGCGCGACTGCCATCGCCTTGCATTCTTCCAGCGCACCTTCGTTGCGATCGCTTGCACCCCATTCAATACGGATGGGCACCTGTTCGGCATTCAGGCCTACGCGGAGGGTGATATCGCTTGATTTTACTACTTCGTTGTCCATTGATTCAATTTTTCAATTGAGGCTGTCCACAGATCGTAGTTTGAACAGCCTCAATCATTTCACAGTTTTTCGATGACGATAGCGGTAGCGCCGCCGCCGCCATTGCAGATAGCGGCAAGACCGAGGCGGCCGTTTTTCTGTTGCAACACATTGTTGAGGGTTGTCACGATGCGCGCACCCGAGGCGCCCAGCGGGTGACCTAATGATACGGCGCCGCCAAACACATTGCTTTTGTCATGGCTGATTTCCATGACCTGTTCGAATGCCATGGCCACCACCGAAAAGGCTTCATTCACCTCGAAGAAGTCAATATCATTTTTGCTGACACCCGCCATTTTCAGCGCTTTTGGCGCCGCAAGCGTGGGCGAAGTGGTAAACCATTCAGGCGCTTGCTCGGCGTCGGCAAAGCCGCGAATTTTGGCGACGGGTTTCAAGCCGAGGCGTTTTACTGCCGCCTCGCTTGCCAGAATGAGCGCCGAAGCACCGTCGTTGATCGTGCTGGCGTTGGCAGCCGTCACCGTACCATCCGGAGTGAAGGCAGGGCGAAGTCCGGGAATTTTGTCGAACATGACTTTTTTATACTCTTCATCTTCAACAATTTGCAACGGATCGCCTTTTTTCTGGGCAATGCTGACCGGCACAATTTCGGTTTGAAACAAACCGCCTTCCGTTGCGGCTGCGGCGCGTTTGTAGGAATCAATGGCGTAGGCATCCTGGGCTTCGCGGCTGATGGCGTATTTCACGGCAGTAGCATCGGCGCAAACGCCCATCGCTTTCTGGTTGTAAACATCAGTGAGTCCGTCTTTCGCCAGGCCGTCAATGATTTCGCCGTTGCCGTATTTGTATCCCCAGCGTGCGTTGGGCAGGTAGTACGGTATTTGCGACATATTTTCCATCCCGCCGGCCACCACAATGTCATTCATCCCCAGCATGATGCTTTGAGCGCCGAGGGTGATACATTTCATGCCGGATGCGCATACCTTGTTGATCGTGGTGCAAGGGACGTTATCAGGGATGCCGGCAAAGCGGGCAGCCTGCCGGGCCGGCGCCTGGCCCAAATTGGCGCTTACGACATTACCCATCAGCACTTCGTTGACCTGGTCGGCTGAAAGGCCGGCCTTTTCCAGCGCGCCGCGAATGGCAGCAGCGCCTAATTGGGTAGCGGATACGCCCGCCAAAACGCCGCCAAAACTCCCGATGGGAGTCCGCACGGCAGAGACGATGAAAACTTCTTGCATATTTAGATTGAAATGATTAGGCAAAGATTACCCCATTTTGGCCCGCTTGGCCATCCAGGTCTGCAAAATCGGGACGAAGCCGCGGTTGATGTCGGCTTCTACAAAATCAATTTTGAATTGCAGGCACTTCATCCGTAATTGTTCGGTGAAAGCATGTACCTGCCGGGTATAATAATCCTTCACCTGGTTGGGCTGAAGGCGCACCTGCTCGCCCGTCTCCATATCAATAAAAACGTAAGGGCGGTTTTCAAATGAAAAATCCAGTTCCTTGTTTTTATCGGTCACATGAAACAAAATGACTTCGTGTTTGGCATGGCGGAGGTGTTGCAATGCGGCAAAGACATGCTCGGCGTTCTCCGGATTTTCCATTACATCGGTAAAAACAACTACCAAGGAACGCCGGTGAATGGATTCGGCCACCTGGTGCAGCGATGCAGCTAGGTTGGTGGTTTTATTCAAAACCGGATTTTCAATACGTTCGATGAGTTTGGAAAGCAGCAGCCGGTAATGTACCGTACTGGACTTGGCGCCGGTGCTGAAGCGAATTTCATCGTCAAACAAGGTAAGGCCAAATGCGTCGCGTTGTTTTTTGAGTGCATTCATCAGCACTGCAGCCGACTGCGCAGCGAAGCAGAACTTGTTGGCGTACTTGAATTTATCCGGATTTTTCTCGTCCCAGGGGTAGTACATGGTAGATGACGCATCCACCACGATATGACAACGAAGGTTGGTTTCCTCTTCAAAACGTTTGACGAAAAGTTTGTCGGTACGGCCGTACACTTTCCAGTCAATATTGCGGGTGCCTTCACCGGTATTGTAGAGGCGGTGTTCGGCAAATTCCACGGAAAAACCGTGAAAGGGACTGCGGTGCAGTCCAACGATGAACCCTTCCACTACCTGTTGAGCCAGCAATTCGAGGTTGCTGCCCAGCGCCCGGATATCCTGGGTTTCTAAAATTTGCGACATAAAGAAGAAAAGGCATCCAGTTCGACGCCATTCGTTTTTGCGACCGCGAAGGTAAGGGCAGCGACCTATGCCCCGGCATTCGAGTCTATATTTTTCGATAATTCATACCAGGAAAGCGCCAATCTCCTTTCGGTCTGCGCCTCCATCCGTTCGAGTGTTTCCACCCGCTCCCGCTCCCCCACCCTTTCCCGCATGAATATGATGTCTCGACTCCTGATGGGCTCGGGTGTAAAAATGGAAAACCGCAGTTGCCCGGAGGTACAAACAAAGCGGAAAACAAGCGGGAAGGCATAAGGGTTCTGAATACGAAGGTCTTTATATCCAAATACAACCGTAGCGTCGGCGCCCAGGGGACTGAACCGCTCTTCTTCCCGGTAAATATCTACCGAGTGAGCATGGCGTTCGAGGATGGAAAGACCGCTCATCAACCCCAGGTGGTAAATAATACCTGAAACCTGGCACAATCCACCGCCAACTTCGAGCGACAATTTGCCGCTGACAATATTTCGCGATTCCAGAAACCCTCTTTTTGAAACCGGCGCGCCTACCAGTTGCCAAAAGGAAAATATTTCGCCGGGCGCCAGCACCAGTCCGTCAATCGCGGTGCAGGCGAGGTGGATATTTTTCAACTTCTGTTGTAAGGTGGAACCGGAGCGTATGGGCTGCTCCAACATGTTTTCATACCAGCCATCAGTCGGCTCTTTCACCCGCCTTTTTCGGGCAAAACGTTGCCAATCACCTGATTGTACATCATTCAGGAAGCGCAATGTGCGGCGCGCTGTACGTTTTGCTGTTTTCCAGAGCCTCATTTATCTCCTTGTTTTTCTAAACAAACCAGGAGGTAAGATGCATATTCTTTAAAAAAAGTGTGACAAAAAAAATCGTCCAGCGGGACAAATACGGGCCGCAAGGCAACAGGCAGCCGGTGAACCGGAAAAAAAGCAATGCCCCGGCTGCAAAAAGGAGAGCTGCACAAAGTGTCTGAAGCACAAGACGCA
>JANRLZ010000063.1:0-6679 GCA_033762055.1 Saprospiraceae bacterium | reverse complement strand
TGGCGCGGTTGACAACTGATTGATTTTCATATTTTTTGTTGTTAATAAGGTGGGTATATACGAGATTAATCCTCAATACATGGAGGACAGGGGTTTTCATCGCAGGTATGTGGTCCAGCAGCACAATGATTCCCGTAACTGCAACGATCGCCATTTGAATCGTTACAAAATTGTTGTACCGGCTGACGGTTGCTTACCATGAAGATGATTTCCCTCTTTGATTGAAGAGTTTTATTTGACAAAAAAGAGAACCCAAAACCCGACAGCAACAATAATGTTGCGGTTATAAGCGGAACGATACGCATAATCTAAATGGTGATTTTTGAAGTGAGAGAAGTCAATCCTTGTCGCCACATTCTGAAGTGCCTTCAGGGCAAGAATTTTCCGTACAGTTTTGTTGACCGGAAACACAGCGACCGCCATACGCAGAGGGATTGTTTTGGTCGCCTGAACGACAACAGGTAATCTGGAGGGGTTTTTTAGAGGGTGCGCGGTACTCAAGAAGCTTGCAATAGTCTTTTATGGCTTTATGAGAAATCTCATAAGGTTGGCTACGCGTCTTGATAAAATTCATGAAAAGCAGGACACTTACGAAAAGCAAAGTAATGTTCATGATTTGCCTCATGGTGTAAAGTTTTAATTTTTAAAATAAAGTCAAAATATTATCTCTAAAACATCGCAAAGTTCACCCAATTTACTTCACCCCCACAAGAGACAAAATGGGACAAATCCGGACAAAAGAAATGTTTTACTCCGACGGAAGACCAAATGTTTCGTAAATCAGCCGTTGGTATTTGGGAGAAAGCGCCGTGGGTGGCAAGTCCAACCCCTCACGCGCGCACCACCGACGAAGTGTGCGCGGGTGTACGCCATATTCCTGGGCAATCATGGTGTGGGTTTTGACCTTTGGAATATGTTGGTCCAAATCAAGATTCCGTAATACGGGAGTGATACTGCTACGTTGTTTCATATCCATTTGCTGTTGGGTGAAACGGTAATAAATATATCTTTCCTGCAAAAATGCAGACAATAAACCTGCCAAAACAAGGACAAAAAACGCCATTTCAATACATTCAGTGCATAAATTCCCGATACATCTTATCTATCTCCGCCGCATATTGCTTGGCCAATACCTCGCGCCTCACTTTGAGAGTGGGGGTCAAAAGGCCGTTTTCGGGCGTCCAGGGTTCGTGCAACAAATGAAATGCGCGGATTTTTTCAATCGGCCCAAACCGCGCTTCATTGATTTTTTCTATTTCCTGCCGGTATAATTTTTCTACTTTCGGATTTAACACCATGAACTGCGGCGAGGTCCAGTGTACCTTGTTTTCCTGGCACCAGGCTTCCAGTTGAACAAAATCGGGTACCAGCAAAACCGCCACAAAAGGGCGGTTGAGCCCGACCGCGAGGGCCTGACTGATCAGCGGCGAGGCGACAAGTTGCTGTTCTACAAAGGCCGGCGCCACGAATTTGCCGGTGGTGGTTTTGAATACCTCGCTTTTCCGCCCGGTGATACGCAAAAAACGTTTGAACTCAAACCGCCCCAGATCGCCGGTGCGAAACCAGCCATCGTCGGTGAAACGCTCGGCGGTATCATCGGGCAGGTTGAGATAACCCGCTGTTACATTGGGGCCGCGCACTTCAACTTCGGCATTGCCTTCCTCGTCCTGCGTTTGCGCCAGCCGCACTTCCACCCCCGGCGCGGGTATACCTACCGTGCCAAAATGCACGCCGCCCGGTTCAAAACGGTTGAATGCAATGACCGGACTGGTTTCCGTCAGCCCGTATCCTTCCCTGACATCCACGCCAGCGGCGGAAAAAAGCCGTCCCAGTCGCGGTTGCAATGCCGCTGCGCCGACGGCAATGTATTTGATGCGTCCGCCCATACGCCGTCGCCAGTGACGAAACACCAGAAAGTCGGCTACGAGGCGCTTCAGGCGGTAATCGAGCGGCATGGCTTGTCCGCCGGCATAAGGATACCGTTCGCCCAGTGCGATGGCCCAGTCCATAATTTTTTTCTTCCATTTTCCGCCCTTGTTTCGCTCTTCGAGCAGGCGCTCGTATATGCGCTCGAGCACCCGAGGCACGGCGGTAAAAAAATGCGGACGCACTTCGAGCAGGGTTTTTGGCAGACGTTCCATGCTGTCGGCAAACCAGACCGGCATGCCGGCAGCCTGGTAGGTGTAACTCACCATACGCTCGAAAATATGGCTCATGGGCAAAAAACTCACGGCCACCGAATCCGGATTGACCGGCACGATGGCCAACACCGATTTGACGTTACTCACAATATTGCGGTGGCTCAACATGACGCCTTTGGGCAGACCGGTGGTGCCGGATGTGTAAAGGAGGGTGGCTAATGCGTCTTCGCGGATGCCGTCGCGGTAATATTGAATTTTCCCTTTCAGGTGGTCGTCGGGTTCGCAGGCCAGTTCATTCCAGGCAATAACGCCCTCGCCGGGGCGGGTGTCGCGGGCATTCAGGGAAAATAAAAATTCAAACGCAACCCCGGCGGCGGCAATTTTATCCAGCATGTCGGTATGGCTTACAAAACAGCCGCGCAATGCCGCATCGCGCGCAATGTGCGCAATCTCGTCGAGCCGTGCCGTAGCATGAATCGGAACAGGGATGATGCCGATCTGCATCATCGCGGTATCGGCGATGAGCCATTCCGGACTGCCGCAATGCGCCAGTAGGCCCACCCGGTCGCCGGGATGCAGGCCACGATGCAGCAGACCGGCGCTGATCTGGTCGCGCTCATGCAGGATCTCTTCGGTTGACCAGCTGCGCCATTGTCCTTGCACACGTCCGGCTGCCGCTACTTTGTGCGGGTACCGTTGCTGCTGGTATTCAAGTATTTCGAAGAGGCGCGTGAAGTTCATGCCGGTTATGACATTCGTTTGATTTTTACCCAGGAAATGACGGCCAGACTAATCAGAAAAAACACCGCCAGCGCGCGCACACTGTCGCGCATATCGCCGGTTATTTGTTCCACCAGTCCGAAAGTAAAAGTACCCACCACGGTGGAAACCTTGTCCATCACGTCGTAAAAACTGAAATAGGAGGTGGTATCGGGGGTATTTTCAGGCAACAATTTGGCGTAGGTGCTGCGCGACAGCGATTGAATGCCGCCCATGACCAGTCCCACGGCCGCTGCGAGCAAATAAAAATCCAGTCCGGTTTGTACATAATAACCGGTGATGCAAACCGCCGTCCAGATGACGAGCATGATGACGATGGAAAACTTGTTGCCTTTGATACCGGAGAGTTTGGCAGAAGTCCAGGCGCCGCCGATGGCGACGATCTGGAGGATGAGTACGAGGTAGATCAGTTTTTGCGAATTAAACCCTAATTCATTCTCGGCAAAAGTAGAGGCGAGAAAAAGCACGGCCTGCACCCCGGCATTGTAACAAAAAAAAGCAAAGAGAAACCGCAGGGTGTTAGGGCTTTGTCGCAAGTTGCGCCAGGCTTTGCGGATTTCCTCGTAGCCTTTGGTCATCAGGTTTTCCCGGTTCCCGGTGGGCTGGTCCTTGGGCAGCCGGTTAAAAGGAATTTGTGCAAAACCAATCCACCATAGCCCCACCATGATGAAAGCAGCCAGCACCGCCACGCCTTTTTTCTCTTCCTCAATTCCGAACCATTTGTAATTGCTGATCACCACCAGATTGACGATCAGCAAGATGACGCTCCCGATAAATCCATAACTGAAACCTTTGGCGCTTACATCGTCGTAGCGGTCTTCGGTAGCGATAACCGGCAAATAGGAATTGTAAAAAACAATGCCGCCGGCAAATCCCACGGTGGCCAGGATAAACCCGGCGATGCCGACCCACAGCGTATTCATATCCTGAAAAAACATCAGCGACATGCAGGCCAGTGCCCCCATCAGGGTAAAAAAACGCATAAATCGCATGCGTCGCCCGCCATAGTCGGCAATGCCGGAAAGCAGCGGCGAAATGGCCGCAATAATCAGATACGCAAATGAAATGGAATAGGCAAACAGCGCGGAATTGATAAACCGAATACCAAACACCGTCACGTAATCTACCGTGTCTTTATTGCCGTCGCCGGTAACGCTGAGGAAGTAGGCCGGAAAAATGGCCACCGTAATTACCAGCGCATACGCCGAATTGGCCCAATCGAAAAAAGCCCAGCCATTGATGGTGCGCGGGTTGTTTTTTTCGTTGGCAGCAGGAGAAGAAAGATTGCTCATTTTTCGATTGATTCGATTTTTCGATTGATTCGATTAATCCGATTGGTTCGATTGATCCGATTGGATTCATGCCCCAGGGACTTTATTCCCAATCGAATCAATCGAATCAATCGAAAAATCGTCCCAATCGTATCATTCCACCACTACCTCATCCACAAAAAGCCAGGCGCCATTGCCGGCGCCGGGTTCGTCTTTGGGGATGACGCCGTAGGTTTTTGCCACGAATTTCAGGTAGCGGGCCTTTGCATTGGGGGTTTCAAGCACCACATTTTCCACGGTGGCGCCTTGCAGGGCATCCACGTCAATGGTTTTGGTGGTCAGTAGTTTAAAATTCACCCCATCGTCGGAGGCATAAACTTCGGCGCCTTTGGGTGGCCATATCCAGGAATCCTTGGCATTGACAAAATTGAACGACACCTTGCCAAAAGCGGTGGGTTGCCCGAAATCAATCACCGGATCTATATCGTGATTCACCAGTCCCACCCAGTTGTTCCAGGTTTTGATGCCGCCTGTTATGCCATTGGTTAGTCCAAACTCGTCGCCGCCGGTGTACTGGTCGGGTTTGCGGGGCATCGCATACGATTTACCGATGGCTTTGTGGATGGTGTACTGTACCGTCATGGATTTTCCGAGCGGACGGTTTTTAGCAAAACTTGCTGCTTTGAGGGTGGTAGTTTTGGTGATTGGAACCGGAGAAATGTACTTGGGAGAATTGGCTGAAGGCGGTTTCCCGTCGGTGGTGTAACGAATTTCAACGGCAGGGTCATTGGTTTTAAGGGTCACTTTATTGTTGGAGAATGAAGCCGTTACGTCGTAAAAACTTCTGGCAAATTTTACATTGGCTGCATCCAGTCGCGTAAAGTGCGGCTGAATTCGTCGGGAAAAATCGCTCCAGTTGCGTTTGTTTTTGGGCGACCAAACCACCTCCGACAGCGCGCAGGCACGTGGGAACGCCATATATTCCACCTGTTCGGGTTTGGGCATGTATTCGGTCCAGACATTCCCTTGTGCGCCGAGTATGTGTTTGGCCTCGGCATCGGTCAGTCCTTCCGGTATGGGTTCGTAAGCGTAGGCTTTCTCCAGGGTGGTAAGTCCGCCGATAGCAACGGGTTCGGTCGCCGGATCGCTTTGGTAATGATCGAAATAGCAGTGCGAGCCGGGCGTCATAATGGCGTCGTGGCCGGCTTTTGCGGCGGCGATACCGCCTTCTGTGCCGCGCCAGCTCATCACGGTAGCGGTGGGCGCCAGGCCGCCTTCCAGGATTTCATCCCAGCCGATGATTTTGCGGTTGTGCAGGGCCAGCGTTTTTTCCATACGTCGGATGAAATAACTCTGGAGTTCGTGCGCGTCTTTCAGTCCTTCGTCTTTCATGCGTTTTTTGCATTTGGCGCAAGCTTCCCAGCGGGTTTTCGGACATTCATCGCCACCAATGTGAATGTAGGAACTCGGGAAGAGGGCGCACACTTCCGCCATCACATCGTCCAGAAAGGCAAACGTCTGGTCGTTGCCGGCGCAGTAAACATCGTCGAACACGCCCCATTTGGTAGCCGCTTCGTAAGGGCCGCCGGTGCAGCCCAATTCCGGATAAGCCGAAAGCGCTGCCATGGAATGGCCCGGCAATTCGATTTCCGGCACAATTGTAACAAAACGTTTCTGCGCATATTCGACAATATCCTTTATTTCGCGCTGGGTATAAAAGCCACAGTATTTTTTCCCGTCAAAACGATGCGGCTGGTCGTTGTAATGACCGATCAATGTTTCTTTGCGGCAGGATGCAGTGCGCTGGAGTTCAGGGTATTTTTTGATTTCGATGCGCCAGCCCTGGTCTTCCGTAAGGTGCCAGTGAAAGGTGTTGAATTTGTGCATTGCCAGCAGGTCAATGTATTTTTTGACGAATACCGGCGGGAAAAAATGCCGACCTACGTCGAGGTGCATGCCCCGGTAGGAGAAACGCGGCGCGTCCTGAATCAGGCAGCAGGGCGCCACCCATTTTATACTGCCGTAGCTGTGGGTACCGCCAAATTCGGGAGGAAATAACTGGCGCAGCGTTTGTACCGCATAAAATGCGCCGGCAGCCGTTTTAGCCCGAATAAGAATGGCATTGTTTTTTACTTCCAGGACATAACCTTCATCGGTGAGGATAGTCGGATCGGGCAGGAAATAGATGGAATTGCCTTTTGCTTCCTTGAATTTTTTAAATGGCGTATTTACTAAGCGGTAGGTGGTGCTCGTGCCGGCCATGGAAGTCAGGAACTGGGCGGCAAGTTCCCAGTCGGCCTGTCCTTCCGGAACAAAGATGCGGGTATCTTTTTTGAGCGTAAACACCCCTTTTCTCGCTTCGATACTTTGCGGCAAAGGGATAATATTAAACAAATTGGGGGCAGGTTGGCAATTGGCAAGGAGCGGGAGGAAAAACAAGTAAACCCAAAGGCGTGACATCATACCGTGTTCATCGTTTTATTTGCC
>JANRLZ010000062.1:0-3190 GCA_033762055.1 Saprospiraceae bacterium | reverse complement strand
AGCAAATAATCCTGCTGTGCGGCGGCGAGGTCTTCGCTGTACAATTCAAAAACGGCTTGGCCTGCCCGCACGTATTCGCCCACGTTGCGCACGAAAAGTCGGTCAATCCTGCCGGTAAGCCTTGCGGTCACAGTGTTGATGCCGTTTTGATTTTCGCGCAGCGTCGCGGCAAGGGAGATTTCTTCGCCCAACGCTTGCAGCCGCACCGTGTCGGTCTGGATGTTGGCGAGCCGGATTTGTTCGGCACTGAGTTTCACCTCGTTCTCTTTTTTGTCGGGGGCAGTTTCTACCCGAACCAAAGGCATTTTGCAGATCGGGCAAGGGCCGGGTCTTTGTTCCATGACCTGCGGGTCCATGGAACAGGTGTAGTAGGCGTTTTCTTCTACCGGCGCCGGGGCAGGTTTGCCGCAGGCGACCAATAAAAGTATCGCGGCAAACAGACCCCGTTTACTAAACTTCAAAAGTTTGGTAAACGTCTCCGCCATAGTTATTTTCAAAGTATTCATTGTCAGTTAGTTTGCTTTTACAAAACTCTCGCTGTCCATGAGCAACTGCCCATTTTCGGCGATTTCATCGTCGGGCGAAAGCCCCGCAGTCACTTCCAGCATCTTGCCGGAGCGGCGACCTGTACTGATTTTCCTCGAACGGAAGCCGTCCGCTGTTTTTACGAAGACGATTTTGCTTCGTCCCAAATCAATGGCTGCCGTTGCCGGAATCCAGAGGGCGGAGCGGCTCCCTGCCTGCACAGTGGCAGTGAGCAAGGCGCCGGGTTTGAGCCTTTCGCCGGGATTGGGCAGATATACCCGAACCCGAAGATTTTTGCTCCCGGAGCCATACAACGGTTCGATGTAGTTGATTTTCCCCCGGAACGGTTCGGCAAACGATTCGATGCGCAATTCAACCGCCTGGCCGACTTTCAACGACTGCACAGCGGACGGGTAAAATTCGAGGATGGCCCATACAGTTGCCAGACTTTGCAAACCGAACAGCCGCTGACCGGGTTGGACGTACATGCCCTCTTTCAGGGAAAGTTCGGCGGAAGTAGCGGTGGAGGGTGGAGGCGGGGCAGGGTTTTGTGCAGACTTAGCATCGTTCATGCCACCGCCGGGTATGGTTCCGGCCTGGCCTTCCCCGGGGTTTTCAACAAGCAAACCGGCGTAGGGGCTAAATACCGGCAGCGACAAGAGCGGCTTTTCACTGCTTTCCACGTCGCTGATTTGCCCAGCGGTCATGCCGAGCAGGGAAAGGCGGCGGCGGGCATTTTCGAGGAGTGTCGCATTGTCCGGGTCCTTTTCTTTCAAAAAAATCAGGTCCTGCTGCGCGGTGGCGAGGTCGGGGCTGTAAATGTCGAGCAGTCGCTGTCCTTTCTGCACGGGCTGAAAGGGGTAACGGACATAGAGCCGCTCGATCCGTCCACCGTAACGAGCCGAAACGGCTTTGAGTTGCCGGGCATCGTATGTCAGATAGCCGGGAACTTTTAGCGTGTCGGAAATGGATTTGCGCTCCGGTCGGATGGTCGCGGTGGCGCTCAGCACATACTCGTATGTAGGCTTTAAAAGAATGTCGCTGCTGTCCGGCCCGGCAATGTGGTCGGCGTGGTCGCTTTCTTTTTTGACCAAATCCATGCCGCAGATCGGGCAACTGCCGGGTGCGTCGCGCAGGATTTCCGGGTGCATCGGGCAGGTGTACACGGCCTTTTCTTCGGCATTGTGGCTTTCGTGCCCGGTCTTTTCTTCCGGGATGTGGCCCTCATGTCCGCCGTTTTTTTGTCGGCAGGCCGCCACCGTCAAGGCAAGTACGAGCAGTCCAAGGGTTATCAGTTTACCGTTGTTCCAGTTCTTTTTCATAGTCGGTGCGGGCAAGCAGGAGTTGTTGCAGGAGGTCGAGTTGGCTCAGGCGGCTCATTTTGAGTTCCAGCCAGGCATCGAGGGTCATAAAAAGTTCGTCGGTGTTTTGTTCCCAGGCCAGCAGGGTACTTTGGAAACGTTTGCGCTGGTTGGGGATAATGTCGCGCTCGTAGCGGTCTATTTGTTCTTGTAAGGTCTGCATCATCACGAGGCGGTCGGCGAGATTGCCCCGGATTTGGTTGACGAAGTCGGCCTTTTGCCACTCGAAAGCGGCAAGCCGGTGATCGATGCCCTCGATGCGGGCTTTGACATCCTTGTTTGCCCAGGGCGCGATCGGCACAGTGACCATGCCCATGAGTGTAAATTGCCAGGGCGTTCCGCCGAAAGCGAACATGTGATCGTAGCGTAGGCCGTATTCGGGTTTTAGTTTCGAGCGTTGCCACTCCTGTTCGAGCCGGGCGATTTGGAGATTAGTTTCGATGGCGCGAAAATCGCTGCGGGCGGCGATCCGTGCAGTATCTGGCAGCACGGGAATTGGCGGCAATCGCCAACCGGCGGTGTCAATCTCGAAACCGGTCGCGGGGTCGCGTTGCATCAGGGCGTTGAGCATGGCTCGTTGCTGGCGGATTTCGCCCGCGTACATGGCCTGCATCCGTTCGAGGTTGGCCAATTCGGTTTGGGCTTTATAGATACTGCCGAGTTTCTCGCGGTTGTACTGGAATCGCTGTTCGGCACTTTCGATGAGCAGGCGTAGGGCATTTTTACTCTCTTCAAGCACGGCAATTTTTTTTCCCAGAACCAGCCAACTATAATATGCGGTTTTTGCTTCGGCAAACAACATATTTTGCATCACCCCTCGTTCGGCGACTTCCATGCCAGACATAGCACCCATATATCGTTGCTCAGCTCGTTGCATGTTGCGATTGGGGAACATCTGCTCTCCCGTTATCATGAATGCGCCCATACCTTCGCTCCACCGGGCAGGGTTGTATGGGGTCATCCAAAAACCACCGCCGATCTGGGGGGCGGGCATGGTAATAGCGCCTTTAGCGTAAGTGTCAAGCTCGCGAACGCGCGCGTCGGTGGCTTGTAGACGCGGGTGTACGGTCTCGATGCGGGTCAGGATGCTGTCGAGGGAGAGCGTAGTTTGACCGCCTAAATCGAAGGCTGCAAGCAGCAGCAAGATGATAAATTTTAATCTGTTCTTCATCTCAATCGTTGAATTGAACGAGTTTCAGTGTTCCGGTTTTCCTCAATTCGTATTCCCTTACGATGGCAAACAGCACAGGCAGCACAATCAGCACAAAAAGCGTGGAGGTTATCAGGCCGAACACGAAGGGAAT
>JANRLZ010000061.1:0-42522 GCA_033762055.1 Saprospiraceae bacterium | reverse complement strand
GCGCGGCGAGAATCCCCGCAGCATTTTTGAAATCATCAATACCCTGCGCGACGACGCGCTCGTCATCGGTTTTGCCCGCCGTTTTGCTACTTACAAACGCGCTACCTTGTTGTTTACCAATGAAAAACGTTTAGCCGAAATTGTAAACAATCCCGAGCGCCCTGTCATCTTTTTGTTTGCAGGGAAAGCGCACCCCGCCGACAAGGGGGGACAAGAGTTTATTCGGCTGGTGTATAACGTCACCAAAAACCCCGACTTCCGGGGCAAGGTCATTTTCCTTGAAAACTACAGCATGGAAATGGCCAAATTGCTCGTGCAGGGCGTGGATGTATGGCTCAACAATCCTACCCGCCCAAAAGAAGCTTCCGGCACTTCGGGGATGAAAGCCGTGATGAACGGTGTCATGAATTTTTCGGTCCTGGATGGCTGGTGGTGTGAAGGCTATCGCCCCGGGGCCGGCTGGGCATTGCCGGAAAAGGATACCTACCCCGACCAACCGGCCCTTCAAAACGAGCTCGATGCCGAAACGATTTACAACATCCTCGAAAACGACATCGTTCCGACCTACTACGAACAGGATAAAAACGGCATTTCGGAGCGATGGATCAGTCATATTAAAAATACAATTGCCGAAATCGCGCCGGAGTTTGTCATGGGCCGCATGCTCGATGATTATGAAGTGCGATTCTACAGCAAATTAGCCAAACGCAGTCAGCAGCTCAAACAAAAAGAATACACACTCGCCCGCCAGCTGGCTGCCTGGAAAACTAAACTGAAACGCAGTTGGCAAGCCATCGAACTGATTGACTTACAGGCGCCCGATACATTCAATCGCTCTCTCCCCCTGGGCGACAAGTTTGAAGCAACGGCCACGTTGAATCTGCAAGACCTGAGTCCGGAAGATGTCGGCCTTGAAGTTGTTTTTTACAAACGCCATTCCGAAAAAGAACTGGAGTTACTCTATTCGGAGGCGATGGAACTGAAAAGTAAAAAAGGCGCGGAAGTGGTATTTACGTGTTCTTTTGTGCCGCGTACGGCCGGCGTGTTTGAATACGGGTTTCGCTTATATCCCAAAAATGCCTTGTTACCGCACCGACAGGATTTTGATCTGGTGAGGTGGTTGTAAATACGCTAGTGCCGGCAATACGGTGATGTTGTCGGCATAAAACAAATCCGGGCAGACAAGGCTCATATTGTGACTTTTTGCATAATCCCTTCGTTACAAGCGAACTTCGGTATTTTTGTACCTTGAAATTTTCCGTAACTCGATTCCCATGAAGCGGTTTTGCCCCCCCATACTGTTTTTTGCAGCAGTTTTTTTGGCTAAAATGCCTCTGTTCGCACAGGATTTTCGTGTGCAAATTGCTGCCTACGGCGAAAGAATGAACCCGCAATTTTTTAAGGATCACGGGGTTGAAAACTACATTGAAACGACCGATCAGCTGGGGCTTTACCGGTATTTTGCCGGCGCCTACAAAACTCGTGATGAAGCCGAGGTGGTGCGCAAGGAAATGGTTGTCAAAGGTTTTCCGTATGCTCTGATCATTGATCTGGAAGAACAACGTGTGCTGTGCGGTGCGGGTTGCCCGTATTTTCGCAACGGCACGGTATATGTCCAGGATCCACAGCGGAAAGAAACAACCAATACGATTTACTTCGAATTTGGCCGGTACAGCCTAACTCCCGATGCAAAAACAGTACTCAATCGTTTTTTTGAACAGTTGCGCGACAATCCGGCGCTGAAACTGCGCATACACGGTTTTACCGACGGGGTGGGCAGCGCCGAAGCCAATCGCCGTCTTTCAGCCCAACGCGCCCGGTCGGCGCGTAACTACCTGGCTTACAAGGGTATCCGCCCCGACCGCATGTTGATCGAACAATTTGGCGAAGCCAACCCGGTACTGCCCAACAAAGACGAAACCGACGACCGTACCGACGCCCCTGAAAACCGCAAATGGAACCGCCGGGTGGTTTTGTTGCTCGTCAACGATTTTGGCGAAGCCGCCACCGACGAAACCGTGAAATGATGGGTAAAGGCGCAGGCACAAACCCTATTTATTTACCTTACCCTTCTCTATGTCCACGCGCCAACCTTCCGCTTTCGACTGGTTTTTAATGTTTTTTCTGGCGGCCATGTGGGGCGCTTCTTTTTTATTCATCAAAAAATCGGTGGCCATTTTTACTCCCATGCAAATGGCCATGTGGCGTATGGTACTTGCTACGGCTGTTTACCTTCCCATTGCGGCGGCTTACTGGTCGAAAATTGACTGGCGGCGCTGGAAACCGCTGATAATTGTGGCTTTTTGCGGTTCTGCCATTCCCAATTTTTTATTCGCAGTGGCGCAGCAACACGTAAACAGCAGTCTGGCCGGCGTACTTAACTCGCTGACGCCGCTGTTCACCCTGCTTCTCGGTGTGGTCTTTTTTTCTTTGGAAATTTCGCGAGAGAAAATATTAGGTGTTGCAATTGGACTGGCAGGAGCGCTGATCTTGGTCTTGTTCAATGGGAAAAACGGCCTATCAGGGGATGCTTTTTTTGCCGGCTTGTGTGTGCTGGCTACGATATGTTATGCGGTGAATGCACACACGGTGAACCGGCATTTGCGCGATTTGCCTGCAGCAGGTATTGCTTCGGCGGCGTTTGTGATTACCGGCGGGCTGTTTCTGATCGGATTATGGTGGTCGGATGGATGGAATGCCGCCATGCAACATCCCGACGGGTTCAAAGGCCTGGGTTATATTTTTTACCTCGCCGCTATGGGCACGGTGGTCGGATCCATTCTGTATTTTTGGTTGCTGCAACGTACCAGCGCCATTTTTGCCACTTCAGTAACCTATCTGCTGCCCATTGGCGCCCTCCTAATTGGCTCATTTGACGGTGAAACTATTGGCCCTACTGACCTGTTGGGAACCGTGGTCATTTTGTTGGGCGTTTATCTGTCGCGAAAGTGATTAGTGCCGCGTTCGGTCAATGCCCCATTCACGAGGCGTTGGCCGGACGCGGCATCAGGAAGTTACTTCAACAACGCATTCAGATCGTTGTACAGCGCTTCGACGGATTTGTCCACCGGCAAATTTTTATCTCCCCAAACTATCCGGCTCACCATATCGCCGTTCTGCCATTCAAGAAAATAATAGAGATTGCCGGGATGATTGAATTCCATTTTGGCGATGCCCAGCGCCTCGGCGGTTTTAAACAGGGATTTTGCTTTTTTACCGCTCACTTTGTTGGACTCCGTGGTTTTTCCCATGATGTCGGTGGCAAAAATTTGCCCGTTTTCGAGGAGTATCCAGGATTTTTCCTTTCCTACCACGCCACCTCCGGAACCCCAGCGCAGTAGTTTTTCAGGAAGTTTGTCGGCGGTGTACCGCGTTTGTTTACAAGCCGGACCAATCAGCATAACAGCCAGCATACCGATTGAAAAAAGTAAAAGTCTCATAGAGAAAGGTATTTGAAATGGACGTTCCGAACCGGCAGATTATGCGCCGAGATCTTTTCCGATATCACGGCGATAATATTTGCCGTCGAACTGGATGACTTTGGCGTTGCGTTTTGATTTTCGAAGAGCGCCGATGAGGTCTTTCCCATAGCTGGTGAGCGCCAGTACACGCCCTCCCGAAGTTGCGACCTCTCCCGGATTTTTACCGACAGCGGTACCGGCGTGGAACGGGAGGCTGCCTTTTATTTTCTCCCATCCCGTCATGATCTTCCCTTTTTCGTAATCGCCGGGATAGCCGCCGCTCACCAGAAAGATGGTGGTGGCATAGCGCCGATCGCAGCGAATTTTTATCCGACCGAGCGTGCCACGGGCGCAATTTTCGAAAAGTTGCACCAGGTCGTTTTTCAGGCGGGGAAGAACGACCTCGGTTTCGGGGTCGCCCATGCGGCAGTTGTATTCGATGACATAAGGGTCGTCATTCACTTTAATTAACCCAAAGAAAATGAAGCCTTTATACGGAATTTTTTCCTTTTTCAAGCCGGCAACCGTCGGCTGAATGATTCGTTTTTCCACTTTATCCCACATTTGTTCATCTACAAACGGTACGGGACTTACGGCCCCCATGCCGCCGGTGTTGGGGCCGGTATCGCCTTCTCCAATGCGTTTGTAGTCCTTGGCTTCCGGCAGAATTTTGTAGGTTTTTCCATCGGTCAGCACAAAAACGCTGAATTCAATGCCGCTCAGGAATTCTTCTACCACAATTCGTTCGCCGGCTGCGCCGAACTTTCCGCCCAGCATTTCGCGAAATTCAGTTTCTGCCTCAGCATGACTTTGGCAAATCACCACTCCCTTCCCGGCTGCCAGTCCATCAGCTTTCAAAACAATGGGCAGGGCATGATCTTTCAGGTATTGACAACCTTCTTCGAGTTCATCGAGGGTAAATTCGCGATAGGCAGCGGTCGGGATTCCATGACGGGCCATGAATTTTTTGCTCCAGGCTTTGCTGCCTTCCAGTACGGCCCCGGCTTTGGAAGGGCCGATCAGCGGTATGTTTTTTAATGCGGAATGCTCCTGAAAATAGTCCCAAATACCTCGTACCAACGGGTCTTCGGGGCCCACAACCACCATTTCAATCTTGTTTTCCAGCACACACTTTTCCACTGCCGGAAAGTCGAGCGGGGAAATCGGGATGTTTTGGCCGCAGGCAGCCGTTCCGGCGTTGCCGGGTGCGATAAACAGTTGGGAACAACGTTTGCTTTGTGCCAGTTTCCATGCCATTGCATGTTCGCGGCCACCGGAACCAAGAAGAAGGATGCGCATTGAAAAAATGCCCTGTTTCAGGGCGCTGCGAAGGTAAAACGTCTTGCGTTCCTACAATCTAATCGGCAGGATTTTGATGATTTTTCGTGATCGTCGGCGCCTGTCCGTCAAAGTTTATTTGCCCGAACATGCAACTTTTTCAAAATTGTCTTTTCTTTTGCGCTGACAATTCCATGACACATGGAGCGTTTGCTCGCCATTCTTTTTTCCATTTCGCTTTTGCAGTCCACCGCTCCCCCGCGAGCGGTGAACGAGAATTGTGATTTTATGGCAGGCATTTGCGTGCTAATTTCTTCGAGTGGCGTTACCGATTGCTCCGGGCAGGGCGAAGAAAATGATTGCGAAAAGAACAAGGATTGTGCCCTGCCGGTGTGTTGTTCCAACGGCCCTTGCTGTTGTCTATGTTTGGTGCCGGAACGTCCGGTGATTCATGCTGCCCCGGTTTCTGCAGAAACAAACTCGGGTTTGCCGAGTAATATCCAGCATTTTTGTCCGCAACAAGTCTTGCGTTCCATCTGGAAGCCACCCGCTATGACTGCCTGAGTCTTTTCTGATGCGCTGCTTTCGTGCAGCACCTATTCAAACGGGACAGCCGGATATGTTCTCCGGTCTCCCATTCTTCTCACATTCAATGCATTTTACATAATGAAAAATAAAACGTTGGCCGTAGTGGCTGCTTTGCTTCTTTCCGCCGGAATCGCTTTTTCTTTCTCCGGTGCTATGGGTTCGGAATGTTGTGTTCCCACCAGCGAATGCACGACAGCCGATCAAAGCTGCTGCGACATGCCCTGCTGTGACCTGCCTTGCTGCGAAGAATAAGCGCGCAACGCCATCACGGCTGAAATAAAAGAAGGCGGGGGTTGACCAACCCTCGCCTTCTGCATTTTAAACGGACCCACTTTACTGTCCAAACTACTGTCCAAACGCAAATTGCACAATGTTGGCGCCCATCTGCAGGGCTTTGGTGCGGAGTTCTTTGGGGTCGTTGTGCACATCGTCCCAACCGTCGCCGAGATCGGTTTCAAAATTGTAGAAACAAACCAGGCGCCCCTGGTAGATGAGGCCGAAACCCTGTGCAGGTTTGCCGTCGTGCTCGTGAATTTTGGGCATCCCGTTGTTAAAGTTGAATTTTTGGTGGTAAATCGGATGGCTGAATGGTAATTCCACAAAATCGAGTTCGGGAAACACCTTTTTCATGGCCGGGCGGACGAAGGGATCGAGGCCAAAATCGTCGTTTAAGATCAAAAAGCCGCCGCCTTCGAGGTAGGCTCGCAGGTTGCGGGCTTCCAAATCATTAAACAACATATTTCCGTGGCCGGTGGCATAAATAATCGGGTAGTTAAAAATTTCAGCACTGCCGGGTTCAACCGTTGCATAATCGCTTGCATCGAAGTTGGTACGCAGGTTTTCGTTGCAAAAACGTGCAAGGTTCTTGAGGGAGTTTACATCATTGTACCAATCGCCGCCGCCGCTGTATTTGAGCAGGGCAAGTTTGAGTGTGGGAGGGGCTCCGCCGGGACGAAATGCGGCAGCGAATAAAAAAATGGTCAGACAAATCAGATAACGCATGAGCAAAATACTGTGATGAGGTTGCAGGCTAAAACTTCGTATCGTCAACCTGGTTCAAATACCGGCGAATTTCTCCTACGACCGACTGTACACACCCGTCTTCAAAAGGCGATTTTAAATGAGCGAGTTCGAGTAATTGCAAGAACGAACGACTACCACCGGCCTGGCACAACCGGAGGTAATCGGTCCAGGCGGAGGGGTGGTCGTGCCGGTCTTTAACCCAGAACTGAAAAGCGCAGATTTGGGCCAGTGCATAATCAATGTAGTAAAACGGGGAGTTGAAGATGTGGCTTTGTTTTTGCCAAAAACGGCCGCCTTCGAGGTAGGCGATGCCGTCGTAGTCGCGATGCGGCAAATAGGTTTGTTCCAGTTTTTTCCAGGCGGCATTTCGTTCAGCCGGGCTCATGTCGGGGTTATCGTACACCAGATGTTGAAATTCATCTACGGCGACGCCGTATGGTAAAAACTGAATGGCGCCGGCCAGGTGCATGAAATAGTATTTTTCCGTTTGGTCGCCGAAAAACAAATGCATCCAGGGCCAGGTAAAGAATTCCATGCTCATGGAATGAATTTCGGCGGCGTCGGCGGTTGGCCAGAGGTATTCTTCAAAGGGGAAATGGCGGCTGCTCCACACCTGAAAAGCATGGCCGGCCTCGTGGGTGAGCACATCAATATCGCCGCTGGTGCCGTTAAAATTGGAAAAAATATACGGGGCGTTGTATTTGCTGATGAAGGTGCAATATCCGCCGGTGGCTTTGCCATCGCGGTTCACCAAATCCATCAGATTTGCCTGTTGCATCCGTGTGAAGAACTCGTCGGTGTCGGGGCTCAATTCGCGGTACATGCGAGCGGCATTGGCCACGATTTCATCGGTGGCGCCGATGGGTTTGGGGTTTCCGGAAGGGAATTTGTATTCTTCGTCGTAATGTTTTAATTTGTTGATTTGCAATCTTTTGCGCTGTCGTTCATACAGTTCGGTCGCTATCGGGACGATATGATCTCGTACCTGATTACGGAAATTGGCCACCATATCGGGGGTATAATCCGAGCGGCGCATACGGGCATAGCCGACCTCGGTAAAGCTGTTAAACCCGAGTTTTTGAGCCATGCCATGTCGGAGTTTTACCATGCGATCGAAGAGCGATTCCATGGCTTCGGTATTTTCAGCGTAAAAATTCCATTTGGCCTCGGTGGCTTTTTTTCTCGTCGCCCGATCATCGGAAAGTTCGATCGGAAGCATGTTGCTCAGGTTGTAGGTATTTCCTTCGAATTCAATTTTTGCACGCGCCTTTATCTTGGTGTATTCGGTGCTTAATGCATTCTCCAATTGCAGGTCTTCCAGAATGGCCGGTTGAAAAGTTTTGAGCGAAATTTCAGCCAGCGTAAACAGGTGATTTCCAAATTTCAGGGTGAGGGCATCCCGAAATGGAGAGGCGAGCAAGGTGCGGAAAAACCGGTTGTTCAGCGCTTCAAAAGAAGGAGAATATTCGTCAAAATACTGATTTTCCGACTCATAAAAAGGGTCGGCGGTATTGATGGTATGCCGGACGTAGCACAGATTGAACATGGAAGAAAATTCTTCCCTGACGGCTACAATGTTGTTGAGCGCTTCCTGTTGTTGCTCAAAATCGCCTGCCGATTCAAAACGGGCAAGGTGTTTTTCAAATATTTGGGATACCTCCCCCATGTCGGGGCGGGAATAAAGAAAATCGTCGAATGTGAGGGGCTGTGTCGGGTTTGTTCTATTCATGGTTAGGATGATGTTTGGAAACGGATTGAAGCGTTTCCCTTCATACAACAAGCGTGAATTTGGATGGCAAAAATAAAAGAAAAGCTGGGGGTTAAAGGAAGGGTTTGATAACTCATGGGGCAGAATTCGTTCAATGCTTTATTTTCGCCACAAAAACAGCATAAAAATGCGATTTACAGTTACACTTTTGCTCATTTTTGCTATTTTTGGACGAATTGAGGCCCAAAGCACTGCTTATGTAATCCAATTTGGGCCTACGGCGGGTTTGCAAAAGTGGGATAATTCTTCGGGCCGCGAACCCCTTTTTCAGTACCATGCCGCACTCAGCCTTGAGACGATTAATAACGAGGACAATCGCGGGTCATTTTACATGCAATTGGGTTACCATGTAAAAGGCAGCGCTACGCGCTACCGTTTTATCAATATCATCAACAATACCCCGAGTACGACGGTAACCGAACGATTCAAATTCAACAATTTTTCATTCTCCCTCGGCGCCAAACAGCGCTTCCGCGAAAGTAACAGTGGCCAGGCGCGCTATTTTTACTTTGGCGGTATTCGCGCCGATTACACCTACAGCACCAATGTAGATGACCTGCGTGGCCCGGTTGCCAATTGTAACCCGGGTTTTTACCCGCTGATGGGCGGAGTACAACGCTGGACAGGGGGCTTTTCCATCGGAGGCGGCATAGAGTTTGACCTTTCCGAACTGGTGGGCGGACAGGTCCAACTTTCGGTACATCCCGACGTTACGCCGCAATACCGCCAAAATGCCATCCCGAATGTGATAGACCCCTGTAATCCAGGCGGCTCATATAGTATTCCCGAACGCCGAATCCGCAACACGACGGTGGAATTGTCTGTCGGATTGCGCTTGTTGAAAAAAGTGGTTATTGTTGAATAGGTTGATGAGAGTTTATAGTGTTTAGGGAGGTTTATAGCAACCCCCCTAAACACGATAAACCTAATAAACATTATAAACCCTCCTCAAGCGCTTCCCAGTATTCTACGGCGCGGCGGGTGTGGGGGATGCAGATGGAACCACCGACCATATTGGCTACGGCAAAAACCTCAAAAATCTGATCGGTACTGACGCCAAGTTCGTGACATTTGCCGAGGTGATATTTGATACAATCGTCGCAGCGCAGCACCATGGAGGCCACTAAGCCGAGCAATTCCTTGGTGCGTGTATCGAGCGCGCCTTCCTGATAGGTTTGGTTGTCGAGGCTCCAGAAGCGTTTGATTACTTTGTTGTCGTGTGCCAGAATACGCTCGTTCATGCGGGAGCGGTAGTCGTTGAATTCTTGTACGAGAGACATGGGTGAAGTGTTTTAATACAGTGATTGTCTAGTGGTGAACCAACTTAGTATCTAAAAAATGGCGTCGGAGTTAAAATGAGTGAATAGAAGTCGAAGGCAAGGCAATTTTTTGAATCGTAGGGGCGCCTGTGGTGAAAAAAATTAACGCAGGATTCGGCTTCCATACACCACTTTAACCTGACAGGTATTTTTGAGATGACTTCTAACGTTTTTTTCATCCGGAAGCGGGACGTTGGAATGATTTTCGACGGAGGTTGCAAAGGGGCTGTGTATTTCGACAGTGGGATGTGATCTCTGTCATTTTTAACCGGGCGCTTAACCTTTTTCGGCGGCGGCTTGTTTCATTTGTCTTCAAAATTCTAAAAAACAGAGAACGAAAGCGACTCACTTTTCAACTTTTCAACCAGAATATATCATGCTTCGTGCTGCGTTAATAGATATGTACAACGGCGAACAGAATCGCGGTATCCCGATGCTTAAGAGCATTCTGGGCCGCTATGCCGGGGTTATGGAATATGACCATTTTGATGTCAGGGCTAAATGCGAAATTCCGGATTTGTCGTACCAGATTTACGTTTTTTCCGGAGGCCCCGGCGATCCGCTTGAAAGCGGGGGGCAATGGCAGGCGCCTTTTTTTGATTTGATGGAACGTTTGTGGCAGCACAATTTACGCCCGTTTGAAGAAAAAAAGTACGTGTTTTTTATTTGCCATTCTTTTCAGATGGCCTGTCATCATTTTGGTTTGGGTGAGGTGTCGCAGCGTTACAAAATGTCGTTTGGCACATACCCGGTGTACAAAACGCATGAAGGTAAAAGCGAACCTTTTTTTGATCACCTGCCCGACCCGTTTTACATCGCCGATTTTCGGCGGTATCAGGTAACGGAGCCTCGTCTCAAGCGATTTCGGGAAATGGGGGCAGAAATTCTATGTCTGGAAAAATTGCGCCCGCACGTTCATTATGAGCGTGCCATTATGGCCATCCGGTTTAGCCCGGAAATAATTGGCACACAATTTCATCCGGAAGCAGACCCAGAAGGACTTTTGCAGTATTTTATGGAAGAAGAGCGCAAAAAATCGATCGTGGAAGAACACGGCGAATCGAGATATGACCGGATGATCCGCGATCTGGCCAATCCGCAAAAAATACAGCGCACATTCGAGACATTGATTCCGGCTTTTTTAGACCATGCGGTGGAAGAATTGTCGGAAGTCTATGTCTGAAAGAGAAAATGAAAGCGGTTCAAAGCAAGGGTGCTTTGAACCGCTTTTTCGCCAAAAGGAGCGGGCCTATTAAGAACCAGCCAATCCTTTAAAATCAGGCATTGACATTTTGCTCGAGGTAAGCAATTGCTTGACCTACCGTCTGAATACCTTCAGCTTGTTCGTCGGGGATAGACACGTCGAATTCTTTTTCGAACTCCATGATGAGTTCTACGGTATCGAGCGAGTCGGCGCCGAGGTCGTTGATGAAGCTGGCACCGGGGGTTACTTCAGATTCGTCAACACCCAGTTTGTCAATGATGATTTTTTTTACGCGGTCGGCTACGTTTGCCATGTTTTTCAAAACTTGTTGGTGAAAAAAAGTCAATTTTTCAGGGTGCAAAGGAACGCAACCCTGCAGGTTTATCAAACATTTTACCCGTATTTTTTTGGATTACAGCAAAAAGGGGCAAAACATACTTTTTGTAAAATTAACACTTAGAAGGTTTGTGCATGACAGGTTTCTCCTCTCCGTTTTGTCGGCCCCGTGCTATTTTTGCTTACAAATCGTTTTTTTGCATAAATTATTGCTTTGTTATTCATGTCGGTTGGCTATATTCTTTTAATTTTGCGGCCATCTACTTATTGTAGAATTTACACTTAAAATTATTTGCACCACCATGACTCTCTCGGAAGCGGCAGCATTGCTTGAGAAAAACAAATCATCCCTGCGCAAAGATGGATCACAATCCACAAAAATTGTCGCAACTGTAGGCCCCGCTTGCAGCGCGCCGGAGAAACTATTGGAGCTCGTGGAAGCCGGGGTGGATGTGTTTCGCCTCAATTTCAGCCATGGATCGCACAAAGACCACCAGGCCGTTATTGACCGGATTCTGGCCATCAATGAAAAATACAAATTGCACATCGGTATTCTAGCCGATTTGCAAGGGCCCAAGCTCCGGGTGGGCAAAATCAAGGACAATGCCCTCCATCTTGAAGAAGGCGATATTATCACCATCACCAACGACGAAAAAGCCGAAGGGGTGAGAGACAATATTTATATGTCGTACGATCAGTTTGCCGAAGACTGCGAGGTGGGTGAACGTATTTTGATGGACGATGGCAAACTGGTATTTGAAGTCGTGGAAACCAATAAAAAAGATACGGTTCGCCTTAAATCCCTCCATGGCGGTGTGTTGAGCAGCAACAAAGGCGTCAATCTGCCCGATACCAATGTAAAATTGCCGGCGCTGACCGAAAAGGACCGGGAAGATCTCGAATTTATCCTCACCCAACCGGTCAACTGGATCGCGCTTTCTTTCGTGCGCCGCGCTTCCGACCTTGAACCGGTGAAAGAAGCCATTGAAAAAACCGGCCATCAGGCCAAGGTAATGGCCAAAATTGAAAAGCCGGAAGCGGTGCGCAACCTTCGCGAAATTATTCGCTCCTGCAACGGCGTCATGGTGGCGCGCGGCGATCTCGGGGTGGAAATGCCGATCGAACAACTGCCTATGACGCAGAAGGACATTATTCACATGTGTATGCAATACGCCCGCCCGGTGATCGTAGCCACGCAGATGATGGATAGTATGATCAACAACCCCTCGCCTACCCGCGCTGAAGTAACCGATGTGGCCAACGCCGTGCTCGACGGCGCCGACGCCGTGATGTTGAGCGGCGAAACGTCGGTAGGCAAACACCCGGCGCTTGTGATCCAATACATGAGCAAAATCATCACGGAGGCAGAAAAGCAATACTGGCCGCAAATCAACAACCGTCGGCCCACCCCCTCTAAAAACTTCATGCTCTATCACTCCGATGTGGTGTGTTTCAGCGCCTGTAACGTGGCCGAAGAAATTGGCGCCAAAGGCATCGTCGGGCATACCTCCTCGGGCTATACGGCCTTTAAACTCAGCAGTTTCCGCCCCAAATCGCAAATTTTTATCTTTAGCGGCTCACAGATTGCGCTGGGTGCATTCAATTTGCTCTGGGGCGTACAGTGTTTCTTTTACAACCGGTTTACCACAACCGACGAAACGATCCAGGATTGCACCGACATTCTCAAGGAAAGCGGATTCGTCAAAAAAGGCGATACGCTTATCAATACCGGCTCCATGCCCATCAACAAACGCCTGCAAACCAACATGCTTAAAGTCACGGAGGTAGAGTAGCCGAATGTCTGAAGACTGCGGGCAAATGTGGATATTCACCAGCCCGCAAGGCGCTGTGAAAACAAGGATAATCTTATCTTTGCGGCCTTATGACTGAACCACGCCCGCTCAAGATTTACAACAGCCTTTCCGGCAAAAAAGAAGTTTTCAACCCCATTACGCCCGGTCATATCGGGATGTATGTTTGCGGCCCTACCGTGTACAACGACGTACACCTTGGCAATTGCCGTACTTTTTGCAGCTTCGACACCATTTACCGCTATCTGTTGCACATCGGCTATAAAGTACGTTACGTGCGCAATATCACCGACGTTGGTCACCTCACCGACGATGGCGAAGATCGTATGGCCAAGGGCGCCAAAGTGGCCCAACTCGAACCCATGGAAGTGGCGCAGCGATACACCGTCGGGTTTCACGACATGATGCGGATCTTCAACACCCTGCCGCCCAGCATCGAACCACGCGCAACCGGCCATATCCCCGAACAAATCGAAATGGTGCAACAAATCCTCGATCGCGGACTGGCCTACGAACGAAACGGGTCGGTTTATTTCGATGTGCCCAAATTCGCTACCCAAAATCCCGGTGTTTATGGCTCCGTAAGCGGCCGGGTACTCGAAGACCTCTACACCGAAACACGCGAACTCAAAAACCAGGACGAGAAAAACCATCCCGCCGATTTCGCGATATGGATGAAAGCCCGTCCGCAAGACATTATGGTGTGGAACAGCCCCTGGTCGGTTGGCTTCCCGGGCTGGCACCTGGAATGCTCGGCCATGAGTACCAAATACCTGGGCAAAACCTTCGATATCCATGGCGGCGGCAATGATCTCAAATTCCCGCACCACGAAAACGAAGTGGCCCAAAACCACGGCGCCTGCGATTGCCATCCAGCCAATTACTGGCTGCACGCCAACATGCTGCTGCTCAACGGCAAAAAAATGAGCAAAAGCGACGGCAATACCATCACGCCCACCCAATTGTTTACGGGCGACAGCGAGCACATCAGCAAGTCCTACTCGCCGATGGCCGTGCGCTTTTTTATGCTGATGGCCCACTACCGGAGCACACTGGATATTACCGATGACGGTCTGTTGGCCGCCGAAAAGGGGTTTCTGAAAATCATGGAAACCAACCGGTTGCTGCAAAATCTGCCGGTAAATGCCCGCGATTTCGACGGTTCCGAAACCGCAACCGACCGCGCTATTCTCGACCTCATCGAAGCGGCTTACAGCGGGATGGACGACGATTTTAACACCGCTATTGCCATTGCATCGCTGAATGAAATGGGCGGATATGTACACAAATTAGTCAATCAACAGATCGAAGCGACCGACATTTCACCCTGGGTGATCGAACGGATGAAAACGGTGTTCAGCGCTTTCCTGTTTGACATTTTCGGCTTGCAGGATGAAACGCTTGCCGCCGGCGACCATGGCACCGTGGAAGGGTTGATGAGCCTGATTCTGGAAATTCGTGCCCAGGCACGCTCCCAGAAAGACTGGAGTACCAGCGACAAAATTCGCGACGCGCTTTCCGAAGTCGGAATTACGGTAAAAGACGGAAAAGAAGGCGTAAGCTGGGCGAAAGCCTAAGAAATAAATCCTCCAAAAACTTTTTCTCCGGGACTTTTTTGATCGTCGAATTTTTACCTTTGCAGCAAAATGTTACAAGTCATAATTTCCAACAGCATTATTATTCGCCACGGTTTGCACACCTGACGAGGTTATGATGTTGGAAGAACACAAAACCCCGCCCGGTGTGCGCCGAGCGGGGTTTTTGATTGGTTCGGTTTTTCGATTGATCCGATTG
The DNA here is from genome assembly GCA_033762055.1 of Saprospiraceae bacterium. Lineage (GTDB taxonomy): Bacteria > Bacteroidota > Bacteroidia > Chitinophagales > Saprospiraceae > M3007. Next base: position 27,940 of record JANRLZ010000061.1, on the reverse strand, counting down.
CGTTCTCCTCGCTTCGCTCGGTCAGGATTGGTTTTATCCTTCAATCGAAAAATCGAATCAATCGAAAAATCGAACCAATCGAAATGATGTACCGCGAATTCAAACATCTCAACCTGCCGGCCATTGACGCTGAAGTCCGACAGTTTTGGGAAGAAGAAAAGATTTTTGAACAATCCGTCGGCCAACGCCCGAAAGACCAGGCGTTTGTGTTTTACGAAGGTCCGCCTTCAGCCAATGGCAAACCCGGCATCCACCATGTGATGGCCCGAACGGTGAAAGACCTCTTTTGCCGTTACAACACCCTCAAAGGCTACCGGGTGGAACGAAAAGGCGGTTGGGATACCCACGGACTGCCCATCGAACTTCAGGTCGAAAAAGAACTCGGTATCACCAAAGAAGACATCGGCAAAAAGGTGACGGTGGAAGAATACAACTCCGCCTGCCGCCAAACCGTGATGCGTTATAAAAACCTGTGGGACGACCTCACCCGTCGCATGGGTTACTGGGCCGATCTCGACAACCCGTACATCACTTTCGAAAACGAATACATTGAAACGGTTTGGTACATCCTCCAGCGTCTTTACAACAAAAAAGCCGCCGACGGCCAATCCTTTCTGTACAAAGGTTTCACCATCCAGCCCTATTCCCCGGCTGCTGGAACCGGACTCAGCTCGCACGAACTGAACATGCCGGGAACGTATAAGGAAGTGACCGACATCTCGGTAGTGGCAATGTTCAAAGTGCGGCAAAATGAACATTCCGCCCGCTTTTTTGACACGGAAAATGAAGACCTCCGCGTACTGGCCTGGACGACTACCCCCTGGACGCTTCCTTCCAACGTGGCGCTTACCGTGGGCCCCCAAATCGAATACGTAAAAGTTCAAACCCTGAGCCCTTACACCGGACAGCCGCTCAGCGTGATCCTCGCCAAAGCGCGTCTTTCGGCCTACTTTTCCGCCGAAGGCGAAAATCAGGATTTTGACCAATTTAAAGTCGGCGATAAAGTGCTTCCCTACCGCATCGCCCGGGCGGGTATTGCCGGAAAAGACCTGGTGGGAATTCAATTTGAACAATTGCTCCCCACCCCTGCTGCCTCCACTCCCGAACTCGAAGAAAAAGCCTTCCGCGTCATTCCGGGCGACTGGGTAACGACTGAAGACGGCACCGGCGTGGTGCATACCGCTCCGTATTTTGGCGCCGACGACTTTAGGGCCGTAAAAGCGGCCGGCATGCCATTCCTCGGCTTGCCCAACGAAAAATCGCCTGACCTGCCCTTCCCGCTGGTGGACAAGCAGGGGAAATTTGTGGACGAGGTGCCGGAATTCGGCGGAAAATTTGTCAAAGCCGAATATTACGACGCCGAAGTACAGCAAGACAAGAGCTTCAAACCTACCGATTTGCTCATTGCATTGCGCCTGAAAGAAGATAACAAGGCGTTTAAAATTGAAAAATACAAACACAGCTACCCGCATTGCTGGCGTACCGACAAGCCGGTGCTGTATTATCCGCTCGACTCCTGGTTTGTGCGCGCTTCTGCGGCCAAAGAACGGCTCGCCGAACTGAACCGTACCATCAACTGGCAGCCGGAAAGCACCGGAACCGGTCGTTTCGGCGCCTGGCTCGATAATTTGCAGGACTGGAACCTCAGCCGCTCGCGCTACTGGGGCATTCCGCTGCCCATCTGGCGCACCGACGACGGCGAGGAGGAAATTTGTATCGGTTCGACCGTCGAGTTGCGCGCCGAAATGGAAAAGGCCAACGCCCGCCTCGGGTTGCAACAAACCCTTCCCGACGACCTGCATCGGCCGTTTATTGACGAGGTAGTGCTGGTATCGGCCTCCGGTCGGCCCATGCGCCGCGAGCTCGACCTCATAGACGTGTGGTTCGATTCGGGTTCGATGCCGTACGCGCAGTGGGGACTTGATTATGAAAAATTAAAAAAGGGCGATGACAAACCGTTTAAAACGCCTTTCGAGGTGGCTTATCCTGCCACTTTCATTGCCGAAGGCGTGGACCAGACCCGCGGTTGGTTTTACACCCTGCACGCCATTGCCGGTATGGTGTACGATTCGGTGGCGTTTAAAAATGTGGTGTCGAATGGCCTCGTGCTGGATAAAAACGGAGAAAAAATGTCGAAATCGAAAGGCAATGTGGTGGATCCTTTCGATACGCTTTCTACCTACGGCGCCGATGCAACGCGCTGGTACATGATGTCGAACGCCAACCCCTGGGACAACCTGAAATTCGACACCGGAGGCATCATCGAGGTGCGCAACAAGTTGTTCGGCACTTTGTACAACACCTACAATTTCTTTGCCCTCTACGCCAATCTCGACGGGTTCAAACACGACGAGCGCAAGGTTTTTCCCTACGACCAGCGCAGCGAACTGGATCGCTGGGTCATCTCCAAACTCTACTCCCTCGTGGCCGATTACCGCGTTGCGATGGATGACTACGACGTGACGCGCGCCTGCCGCGCCATCGAGGATTTTGTGGACGAACACTTGTCGAACTGGTACGTTCGCCTCTCGCGTCGCCGTTTCTGGAAAGGCGAAATGAACGACGACAAATTAGCTGCCTACCAAACGCTGTTCGAATGCCTGATGGTGACGACACAACTCATGGCTTCGGTAGCGCCGTATTTTTCCGACTGGCTTTACCGCAACCTCACAGCGCCCATCCGCGATGCCGCCAAAGCCGGCAACACACCGTTGCGCCACGATTCGGTACACCTTACCGATCTTGTTCAGCCCGACCCGACCAAGGTGGACAAAGACCTGGAAAAACGGATGGATTATGCGCAACGCATTTGTTCGCTGGCGCTTAGTGTGCGAAAAAGAGAAAAATTGCGCGTACGCCAGCCGCTCCAAAAAATCATGCTGCCCGTACTCGATGAGGCATTTATCCGCGAAGTGGATACGGTGAAAGACCTGATTTTGAGCGAAATCAACGTAAAAGCGCTCGAATATGTGACCGATGCCAGCGGCTTGCTGAAAAAATCGGGGCGCCCCAATTTTAAAACCCTGGGCGCCAAGGTCGGCAAGGACATGGAGTACGTCAGCGCGATCATCCGCTACTGGGACGACCATCACCTCGCCAAATTGGAGCGCGACGGATTTTACCATATCACGCTCGATAAAAGCGAGTACGATATTATGCTCGAAGATGTCATCATCAAAACGGAAGATCTTCCGGGCTGGAAATCGGCCTCCGATGGTTCCATCACCGTAGCACTCGACGTCAACCTGAGCGACGAGCTGCTGGCCGAAGGTACCGCCCGCGACCTGGTCAACCGTATCCAGAATATCCGCAAGGACAAGGATTTCAACGTCACCGACCGCATCGCCGTACGCATCGAACGCCACCCGGCCATCGTACCGGCCGTGGAAAAATTTGCCGATTATATTCAGTCGGAAGTGCTGGCGGATGAGTTGATATTTGAAAATTTGCAAAATGCTGAAAAAGTCACCTTAGATGATGGAATTCAATTTGACATTGAAGTAACTTTGGTAAAAAAAAATGCCACATGAATAAAATGCTCAAGAGAGTTACCCTAACAAATTTCAAAAAAATTGAAGATCAAGTTTATGATTTTACAGATTTTGACTTGTTGGTAGGGCAAAACAATAGCGGCAAGAGTACGGTATTGCAAGCGCTGGCTATTTGGCAATATTGTATTGATGAATTTGGCCGAAGGCCCAATAAAAAAGGGGAGAGCGGTATACAAATTGTACTCCCAAACTTTACGGCTTTGCCTTTGCCTGAGTTTAATCTTTTATGGAAAAATAAAGAAACCCAAAAAAAGGGGCAACCCTATATTTTAATAGAGATTAACCTCGAATGGCGAGGTTCTTTGGGAGAGCACCTTTCTTTCGGCGTTAACCTGCGCTATCAAACACCTCAATCTGTTTATGCAATCCCAAAACTTGGATGGGAAAAATTTCATGAGCTGCGAAAATCAGATGCTTATCCAAGAATCTTATACGTACCACCCTTTTCAGGCCTTGAGCCTACTGAGATTTGGTACGATGATGCAGTGATAAGACGAAATGTCGGTAAAGCACAGCCAGGGTCGGTCTTGCGAAACCTGCTTTTCAGAGTAATCAGCAAAGAGCGCAACGGGAAAACAATTTCTTTAAAAGAAAATCAAGATTGGGCAGAGCTAAAATCTGTTATGCATGAATGGTTCGGTGTAACGCTAAATCCTCCAGAATATGAAAAAGGCGGTACGGGAACTGATATTGGAGTTACATACTCGGTCTATGGCGGAAAGGAATTTGATATCATTTCAGGGGGAAGTGGGTTTCACCAAGTACTTACACTGCTCGCTTTCTTTTATGGCTATCCGGGTTTAACGACCATACTTTTGGATGAGCCTGATGCGCATATGCACGTAAATTTACAGAGAAAAATTATTCAGTTTTTCAAACAAAAGAAAACTGTCCAATTTTTGATCGCAACCCATGCCGAAGAGTTCATAAAAGGAGTTAACGTTGATTCCATCATATCTGTACTCTCAAACAAACACAAGCGAATAGAATCAACAACGGAGATTATTACGGCCCTTTCAGAAATAGACAACTTGACAATAAGTCAAACATCTCAGTCTCCTTATATCATTTACGTTGAGGGAGAAGACGATGAAAGAATTTTAAGATCTTGGGCAGTAATTTTGAAAAAGGCAGAGATTTTTGCAAAGTTTCACCCCCGTATAATGGGAGGTGGAACGAAAGAATCAATGAAAAAAGATTCTGAACGCCATTTCAAGGGATTGCGCCAAATCAATCCTCTTGTAAAGAAATTGATGGTTTTTGATTATGATTCAGAAGAAACTTATCATCCGGAAAAAAACAACCCTGCAATTTTTGAATGGGAAAGAAAGAATATTGAAAATTATTTACTTGTCCCAAATGCCTGGAAAAGAGCAATCCTTGATAAACTTAATATAGATGAATCTAATCAAATTTCAATGCCGTTAGAAGACATTGTTGATGTTTTTTTTGAAGAACAGGGACTTTCGCTTCCAAAAAATTCAACATGGTTTGACACCAAGGCAAATATCTTCGAAGAAGTAAACGGAAAAAAAATATTATTTGATAAAGAAGATTCCTTATTTCAAAGAATTCGGAAGGTATCAAATCTCATTATTGACCGATCAACAGTAGCCAGCAATATGCACCATGACGAGATTCATGAGAATGTTCACGCGCTATTTGCTAAATTGGAAAAACTAAGTGAGTAAGCGCAGCAAATTGCTGCGATAGAAGTGGTTCCAGTCACCCCTTCCCCTCACAATTTCTCCAGAATAAAATCAGTCAGTTTGCTGAACAGGTGGCGCGTAGCGTTGTCGCCGTAAATGCCGTGGTTGCGATTGGGGTAATAATAGGTTTCAAACTGTTTGTTGGCCTTGATCAGGGCATTGATCATTTCCACGGCTTGCTGCCAGTGCACATTGTCGTCGGTCATGCCGTGGCAGACCAGGTAGTTGTCGCCGCGAAGGCGCTCGGCAAAATTGACCGGCGAGTTTTCCTCGTAGCCCGACAGGTTGTCGCGCGTGGTGTGCATGTAACGCTCTGTATACGCCGTGTCGTACCACTTCCAGTTGGTCACCGGCGCGACGGCGATGGCCATCTTGAACACGTCGGCGCCTTTCAGGATACAGGAAGTGCTGAGGTAGCCGCCGAAACTCCAGCCCCAGATACCGATCCGGTTGGGGTCGGCCCAGAATTGGCTACCCAGGTAACGCGCTGCGGCAATCTGGTCTTCAGTTTCCAGTTTCCCCAATTGTAATTGGGTGCATTTTTTGAAATCGCGCCCCCGCGCTCCGGTGCCGCGGTTGTCAATGCTGACGATCACGTATCCTCTCTGTACCAGCATTTGTCGCCAGCTGTCCATGTAACCATCGTATTGATTTTGAACGGTTTGCGAACCGGGGCCGCCGTAAATATCAAACAGGATCGGATATTTTTTCAGCGAATCAAGCGTAGCCGGGCGCAGCATCCAGCCATTGAGCAGGGTGCCGTCGGACAGGGGAAACTGGAAAAATTCCTTGGCGACAAAACCGTACTCCTGTCGGAGTTTGCGTACACGATCATTTTTGGTAAGTACCCGAAGCGTATCGTCGTTGCGGTCGCAGATGCTGACGACCGGCGGGGTGTTGGCATTCGACCAGACATGGGTGAAATAATCGAACGTCGGACTAAAATCGGCCTCATGCGTCCCGCCCGGCGGCGTGAGCAGGCGCAGGGCGCCGCTGTTCAGATCGCCCTCCCAGAGTTGCCGCTCGAGCGGGGTGGGCGTAGCAGCCTGGAAGTAAAATTTGCCATTTTTTTCATCCACTCCATAAAAGGCGGTTACATCAAAATTCCCGCCGGTCAGGGCTACCGGTGTTTCTGCAGCGGCGGGTTGCAAGGGATAGCGGTAAATGTGATTCCAGCCGTTTCGCTCGCTCATCCAGAGGAAGTGCGGGCGGTTTTTCAAAAAAACCAGCTTGTTTTTCAACTCGATTTCCACATATGCCGGGTCGGTTTCTTCCAGCAGCAAGCGCGTCGGAATCCAGTTCGTCCGGTCTTCCTGATCGTACATGACCCGATCGGGCAGGGCAAGCAGCAGGTCGAGCGTATCCTGTCGGCGGTTCAGACGTGTCACGACCAACTGGTTGTCGGGCGTAAAATGGATTCGCGGACAGTAATCATCAGCCTCCAGGCCCATCACCTTGCCTACCATGCCGTCTGTTTTCGTGTCGAATAAATGCACACTTACCACCGAGTTGGCTTCGCCGACTTTCGGGTATTTGAAAGCGCTTTGACGGGGATACATCGCCCCTTCGTACCAGTTCATTTTGAATTCCGGCACCGCACTTTCATCAAAGCGGATGAATGCCAGCAGCGAGCCGTCGGGGCTCCATTGTGTCGCCACCATGCCGTCGCCGTCAACCGGGCTGAATTCTTCTTCGTACACCCAGTCGGGCAAGCCGTTGATAATTTTATTGGCGGCGCCGTCGTGCGTCACCTGTATCGTTTTTCTGGTTTTTAAGTCTTTGAAATACAGGTTATTATTAAACACAAACGCTATTTTTTCTCCGTCGGGAGAGAAGGCGGTAAACTGTTGTTTGCCTTTTTCAAACACCGGTTCGACGCTTTGGGTGGCGAGGTTGTACACAAAATAACGGGCATTTACCGAGTGGCGGTACACCGGTTCGGCATCGGTGCGCAGCATGATTTTGCTTTCATCGTCGCTAAATTCAAATTCATCAAAACCCTTTAGTTCGTCGGGTAATTTTAACGGAATAATGGAATCGAATGCCGGATTCCGCACATCGCGAAGGTGGATTTTTCCGTCATTATCCGCCTCAGCGTAATGAACGCCATCCCGCAGGTATTGAAAGTTGGCGCCTGTTTGCGGGTAAAATTTGAAATAGGAAAAACAGTCTTCCAGCGTGATGTTTTTTTGGGCGGAAAGCGTCCAGGGAACACACGCAAGGAGCGCAAGATGGAACAGGCGATAAAGCGAATGGGTCATAAAAAAACGGGCTGCCGGCCGAAAACGGGCGGTACGTAAAAATAGCGCAGGCTATGGTTCCTGCGCTCAATTCAACGGCTTTTAATTCGAATATTAATAAATTCCACCGCCACAGAAAATGCCATGGAAAAGTAAATGTAGCCTTTCGGAATGTGGAAACCAAGTCCTTCACCCACCAAGGCAACGCCAATCATAATGAGGAAGGCCAGGGCCAGAATTTTCACTGCCGGGTGGCGACTTACAAAGTCGCTGATCGGGCCGGCGGCCAGCATCATGACGCCCACGGAAGTAACCACGGCAGCCACCATAACGCCAATATCGTTGACCATGCCCACGGCTGTGATGACCGAATCGAGGGAGAACACAATGTCAATCAATATTATTTGTGAAATGACCGCTGCAAATTTCGCCTTGCGGACATTTTCAGCGGGTTCGTCGGCTTCTTCTACTTTGGCATGAATTTCCCGCACACTTTTGTACATCAAAAACAAGCCGCCTAACAACAAAATCAGATCACGCCCGCTGATGTCATGTCCCATCACATGTATGAAAGGGGTGGTCAGTTGCATGAGCCAGGCCAATGAAAACAGCAGTGCGATGCGTGAAAACATGGCCAGTGCCAAACCAATTCGCCGGGCGCGCTGCTGCTGATTTTTGGGCAGGCGACTGGTTAGAATGGAGATAAATATGATGTTGTCAATACCCAGAACAATTTCAAGGGCACAAAGCGTAAAAAATGCGATCCAGATGTCGGGATTGGTAATCCATTCCATAATGGCGGAAAAAAACGTTTAATTTAGAGGGCGAAAAAACACAATATTGGCATCATAAACCCGAATTTTCGGAAATGTTCAACAGAATTCACATGAAACAATTTTTAACCCTCCTTTTTCTTCCGTTGGCCCTTCTCACGGGCGTGGTTTTTCAAGGGGAAAAACAAGCGGCCGGCGCCACTCCGGAACAGGCAAAAACGCCGGTATTGCCGGTACAAAAATCACCCGAACAGCCTGAAGAATTAGGCAAAGTGCGCTGGCTGCGCGACTACGACGCGGGCAAAACGCAGGCACAAAAAAGCGGCAAACCCCTGCTTTTGTTGTTTCAGGAAGTGCCGGGCTGCGCCAACTGTACCCGCTACGGCAACAACACGCTTTCGCACCCGTTGATCGTGGAAGCAATTGAAACCTGTTTTACCCCCGTCTGCATTTACAACAACAAAGGCGGAAAAGACGCCGAAATCCTGCGCCGTTTTGGCGAACCGGCCTGGAACAACCCCGTGGTACGCATCCTTCGTCCCGACGACGAGCGCGATCTGGTGCTGCGCATGACCAATTTCAATTCCTCCAGCCAGTTGGTCAACGGTATGCGCCGCGCCCTGGAATGGGCGGCAACACCCGTGCCGCCCTACTTCGAATTGCTGGAAGAAGAACTCGCCGCCCGCGAGGCCGGACTGCAAACCGCTACTTTTTCCATGTACTGCTTCTGGAACGGAGAAGCCGCTTTCGGCAGCCTGCCGGGCGTTATTGAAACCGAACCCGGCTTCCAGGGGGGCAAAGAGGTGGTAAAAGTGCAGTTCGATCCGGCCATTACTTCCCGGGCCGAACTCGAGCGTCAAACCGCTGCGCAAAACTTCCAAAGCTGCGCCAAAAACGAAGGCTTCCGCCCCGATCGCGCGCCCAAGTATTACCTGGCTCAAACCACGTATCGTTTTATCCCCATGACCAGTCTGCAAGCCGCCCGCGCCAACAGCCTCGTTGGGAAAAACCGGTCGCCCGAAGCCCTGCTCTCGCCCCGACAATTGGAGTTACACAAAAAAATACAGGAAAGTCCCGCGAAAAACCGCCAAAACATGATCGGTCGCAAGGATCTGGCCCAGGCCTGGGAAGAGATGGAGGAGGGATGAAGGATTCGCGATTATGGAAGAATTTGTCCTATCCGAAAATTATTAACCCCGCCGCAACAAGTCTGAAAATAAAAATTAGAAAGCTATGAATTTCAAACAAAAACTTTTGCTGCTCGCATTCGTTTGCCGTTTGGGGCTACTATATGCGCAAGCACCGATTCACGACGCCGGCGTATTGATTATCACACTTGGAACGGATACCACCTTCATTCATCGTTTCGAAATTCGAGGCGACAGCTTCCGCTCCGACATCCTTTCTACTCCGCAAGGTTTACGACTTACTGAAGGGAAAGGCGTCTTTTTCCCCAATGGGAACCTGAAAAGTTTGTCGTCGCGGGTCATGGCCCCGGTCAACTCCGGCGAATGGCAGACTGTACAACACACCGAACTCAGCACGACTGCCGATTCTATGGTTATTCTGCTTACCCGCGACGGAAAAACAACCAGACGCGCCTATGCCGGGCATTGTATCCTGACCAATAGCGGCGACGCGGCCAGTTTTCAGCTTTTTCCGTTTTATGGTTTCCGTGCCCCCAAAAAAACAGGGGATTCACTGCTTTTTAAACATGTGAACCCGATCGGCTCTCGCGATTTCACGGTAAAAAGACTGGAAAAGCGCAAAGTATTGGTTCGCAGTAGTTTTATGGGGGCCATCACCCTGTATTTGGATAAAAAAGACCGCCTTCTCTCGATAGATGCGCTGGGGTCGTCCCTCAATTTCAACGCCAAAGCCTACCGGGATGCCGATTTTGAGGCGTTAAAAAAACAATTCTTGCGCAAACAACTTTCCGGCGCCGCGCCGCTGGTGGTTTCCACCCGCGATACCCTGGTCTTTGAACAGGATAAACAAAAAATAACGGTCAACTACTGGCGTCCGTCGGCGAGGGGTCGGCAAGTGTTTGGCGGTATTGTACCGAAAGGGAAGTTCTGGCGGCTTGGCGCCAATAATGCCACAGAGATCAGTTTTTCTTCCGCTGTCGCTATCGAAAATAAAACACTGCCGGCGGGCGCCTACAGCTTGTTCGTCTTGCCCGGCGAAACAGACTGGCAACTTTGTTTCAACAGTAAAACAAAAATCTGGGGAACAGAGTATGACCCTGCCACTGATGTGTTGCGGGTAAAAATGAAAGAAGAATCGCTGCCCGAACATGTCGAAAAACTGCATATTTCTATTGTACCTGGCCCCTCCGGAAATATCATGCAGGTGGACTGGGAAAAAACCCGGCTTTCGGTCGTTTTTGAGCAGGGGAATTGAACATCCCTCATCCCTCATCCCTCATCCTTTCCATAATATCGTGCACGCCCTGTTCGGTCATGGGCACGAGGGGCAGGCGTACTTCGCGGCTGCAAAGGCCTTGCAGTTCGAGGGCGGCTTTTACGCCGACCGGATTGCCTTCGGCAAAAAGCAGTTTGTACAGTTCGAGCAGTTTGAAATTCAGTGCGCGGGCGGTGGGCAGATCCTGGCGCAAAGCGGCGCGCACCATGTCGGTAAATGGTCGCGGCAGGGTATTGGCGATGACCGACACGACCCCGTCGCCGCCGGCGGCGATGAGTGGCAGCGTGATAAAATCATCGCCGCTGAGCACCAGAAAGTGGTCGGGGCGGCCTTTGATGATTTTCATGATTTGGTAAATATCGTCAGAGGCTTCCTTGACGGCAATAAATTTTTCGCTGGCATGGGCCAGGCGCAGCGTGGTTTCCGCGCTCATATTCGAGGCGGTGCGACTGGGTACGTTGTAAATGATAAGGGGCCGTGGCGATGCATCGGCCAAAGCCATGTAGTGTTTAAAAATACCTTCCTGTCCGGGTTTGTTGTAGGCCGGGTTGCTGGAGAGCAGGGCATCTATTCCTTCAAAATTGAAGTGTTGAATTTTTTCCACCATGGCGGCGGTGTTGTTTCCGCCGAACACGCCGGCCACCAGCGGCAAGCGACCCCGGTTGGTCTTGATGGTAAAATCAAGAATTTGTCGCTGCTCGGTCTCAGAGGTGGTGCTGGATTCGCCGGTGGTGCCGAGGCTGACGAGAAACTCCACCCCGCCTGCGATTGTATGTTCGATGACGCGTTCGAGCGCATCCCAGTCAATCGCGCCGTTTTTAAACGGGGTAACCAGCGCGACGCCGGTGCCGCGCAATTTTTGATGTAAATTCATTTCAGGACAATTTTACCTAAATAAAGCGCGAGTTGTTCGGTAAAGTAGCGGATGCCTTTGCCTTCGGGCGTTTCCAGCTGGATATCAAAATCGTTGGGGCGATGCGTGGCAAAACCGATTTTAAACGCCGCCTGCGAAGCTGCGGCGAGCCACTCCAGGGGCCGGTGTTCGTCGGGGTTGAGGGTAAGCAGCAAGTCGAATTTTTCACGGATGAATTTTTCGGCTTTTTCGCTGTTTGGTTTGCCCGTCCAGCCGGTTTCTTTTACAAAAAACGCGTCGAAATCAGGCGATTCCGTTCCTGGTTTTGTATTAAAATAGCCGAGTACGCGCACTTTTTTCCCCTGTTTTTCCAAAGATCGGGCGAATTCGAGGCTTTCTTTCCGCGAGGTTGCGTCAGTGGCATCAAACAAAAGTCCGACGCTGCGGGCGCTGTCGAACGTATGAACCTGCCGGGTTCTTTTTTGTGAATTCAGCAATTCGCGTAAGGCTTTATTAAACAAAAGTGAGCGGAGCGGTGCGAGCATAGTTTTCTCAGTTGTGGCGCAAATGTACCGCCCCGGAATGAAAAACGGGAAAGAGCTTTGGCGCGTATTGATGGCTGCATTGTCAGGTGGGCAAAAACAGACAGAACGCCGATAATATCTCCCAGCTGGTCGAGCCTTTTCGGAATTGCCGCTTAATTCCCGGGCCTTTGCGGTGCAAGTACATCCAAATCAGCGCCGAAAAATTTTCAACCAATTTTTTTCAAGCATGAAACAACTTCTTTTCGGCACATGGCTGCTCGGATGGTTCCTGAGCAGCGCCCAATTGCCGGCGCAAAGCACCCCGGCCCAGCTCGAAACCAGTATTGACCAATTATTCGCAGAACATTTCAAACCCGACGCTCCGGGCGCTGCGGTATTGGTGGCCCAAAAGGGCAAAATCATTTATCACAAGGCCTTTGGCATGGCCCATCTCGAACTGAATGTGCCGCTGCGCACCGACCATGTTTTCCGCATCGGTTCGATCACCAAACAGTTTACTGCTGCCGCTATTCTTCGCCTTGCTGAAACAGGAAAACTCTCCTTGCAGGACGAACTCACCCGATTTCTGCCTGATTACCCTACGCACGGCAAAAAAATTACGGTCGAGCACCTGCTCACCCATACCTCGGGGATCAAAAGTTACACCGGCATGAAAGAGTGGGACGAACAAACCCACCGTAAAGATTTTACGCCGGAAGAACTGGTTGCTTATTTCAAGGATCAGCCCATGGATTTTGATCCCGGCGCCGAATACCGTTACAACAACTCAGGATACATCCTGCTCGGCTATATCATCGAAAAAGTATCGGGTAAAACCTATGCCGAGTACATCCGTGAGCAGTTTTTCATGCCCCTTGGCATGAAAAACTCTTACTATGGCGACACGCAACCGCTCATCAAAAACCGCGCTTCGGGTTATTCGCAGGCCGACAACGAAGGTACGTATGCCAACGCCGCCTTTCTCAGCATGACACAACCCTATGCTGCCGGCTCGCTGCTTTCAACGGTGGAAGATTTGTGGATTTGGACGCGCGCGCTCCACGGCGGAAAGGTGCTCCAGCCCGAATCACTGAAAAAAGCCACCACTTCGTATGTACTCAGCAATGGCACAGCCACTAATTACGGTTACGGCCTGCAACTCGGCAACCTGCTCGGAAGTCCAACGGTAGAACACAGCGGCGGCATCCACGGCTTTCTCAGCGATTTACTTTATCTGCCCAAAGAAGAGGTCTGCGTGGCCATTCTGACCAATTGCGACTGCGAACCGCCCCGCGAACTGAGTCCGCGCATTGCCGCCCTGCTTACAGGTAAAACATATCAGCCCGAAGCCGTGGCCATCAATCCGGCGTTGTTGAACGACTATGTTGGGGTGTATGAAAACGACAAAAAAGAACAGCGTTTTATCACCGTTGAAAACGGCGAACTGTATTCGATGCGGAAAGGCGGCTCGCGGTTCAAACTGTTGAACTATGGCGCCGACCGTTTTTTCTTTGAAAACTCATTTGCCCGCATCGAATTTCTCCGGGAAAAAAGCGGTGGAAAAAAAGTGATCAAGGCCAACGTCAGCGACCGCTCGGCCGCTGAAAACGCATGGGTTAAAACCGATCAGCCATTGCCTGCCGCCCGGCCCGAACTGGCGCTTACCGAAGCGCAAATCGCTCCTTTCGATGGCGAATACCTGATGATGCCCGGTTTTAATATTACCATCAGTCATGAAGGAACGCAGTTGTATTGCCAGGCTACCGGACAGCCGCGCGTGGAAATATTTGCCTTGACGCCTACGCGCTTTTTCCTGAAAGTAGTGGATGGCGAACTGGAATTTACCCCCGATGAAAATGGCGCATGGAACAAACTGCTGCTCGATCAGGGCGGGCGGCAGTTGATGGGCATCCGGGTGAAATAATTCCCGCTTGTTTTTTGACCAGGATCCGTCTACCTTTGCGAGCACACAGGCGCCGATTTTCTGCGGCGACTCGAACACTCATTTTTTAGGACACGCGACCGACTCAAGGAAACAGTGTGCCGTTGACTTGTCCGGCAACATCGCTGGCTTCCCGACCCCGATTCTCCTGTCCTGTACGTCAACTTTGCGAAGTCTGACCGGCACAACCCGGCGTCTGTGTGTTTTTTTTTGCAGGGTTCAATTTTTGATATAACCGTTAGCAGTTATCCCATAAATCACAGCAATCACCGTGTAGCCATATTGGAACGACTGCCTACCTTTGCCCGCCTTGCCAACGCGAACCCGTTTCCAGCCATTTGTCATTCATGCAACTCGACAGTTTTGAAGTAATTGGAGGTCAGCCGCTGCGCGGCGAACTTCAACCCCAGGGCGCCAAAAATGAAGCCCTCCAAGTTGTATCCGCCGTTCTGCTCACCGACGATCCGGTTACCATTTCCAATGTACCCGACATTCTGGATGTCAACAAACTCATTGAACTGTTGCGCGGCCTTGGCGTGACGGTGGAGCGGCTTGCTCCTGACACCTATCGGTTTTGTGCCGGTACCGTCAACATACAGTATCTGCGCTCGGAAGAATTTATGCGCGATGCCCAGCGGCTGCGCGGGTCGGTTATGCTGATCGGACCTTTGCTTGCGCGTTTTGGACGGGCCACACTGCCCAAACCCGGCGGCGACAAGATCGGGCGCCGTCGCCTTGATACGCACTTTTTGGGCTTCCAGAAGCTCGGCGCCGAATTCAAATACGACGACGAAAAAGATATTTACTATGTAGAGCAAGCGCCTGGCGGACTCCGGGGCGCCTACCTTCACATGGATGAAATTTCCGTGACCGGTACCGCCAACGTGGTCATGTCGGCAGTGCTGGCCAAGGGGAAAACCACCATTTATAATGCCGCTTGCGAGCCTTATGTGCAGCAACTTTGCCGAATGCTTCAGCGAATGGGCGCCAAAATCGAAGGCGTAGGCTCCAATCTGCTGCACATTGAAGGGGTGAGTCAATTAGGCGGAACGGAACACCGTTGCCTGCCCGACATGATTGAGATCGGCTCATTTATCGGCCTGGCGGCCATGACACAAAGCGAGATCACCATCAAAAACGCCGGTATCGAACACCTCGGTATCATTCCCTACACCTTCGAGCGACTCGGCATTCAAATCGAGCAAAAAGGCGATGATCTGTACATTCCCGCTCAGGAGCATTATGAAATTGCAACCTTTATTGATGGTTCTATCCTCACCATTTATGACGCGCCCTGGCCCGGATTTACGCCCGACCTGATGTCAATCATACTCGTCACCGCCACACAGGCGCGCGGGAGTGTGCTGGTACACCAGAAAATGTTTGAAAGTCGCCTGTTTTTTACGGATAAACTGATTGACATGGGCGCACAGATCATTCTTTGTGACCCGCACCGCGCCACTGTCATCGGACTAGACCGGCGATACCCCTTGCGCGGTATCGAAATGACTTCTCCCGACATCCGGGCTGGTCAGGCGTTATTGATAGCGGCCTTATCTGCCAATGGCAAGAGTGTGATTCACAATGTGCACCAAATTGACCGGGGTTACCAGCATATTGACCAGCGCCTCAATGCCATCGGCGCAAAAATTACGCGGGTATAGCGACGGTCATTGTCGCCAGCGTTCGAGGTGTTTTTTGACCGCCTCCTTGTTTTCTCTGAAAACCTTGGCGCCGCGGGTAGCGGTAACGATACTACAGGGCACTTCCCGGGCTACTTCACGCTGTGAAAGGCCGCGTTCGAAGGCGTCGAAAATGCGCCATCGTTCGAGCATCATGGCGCGTTCGTGTTCGGTGAAGGTCAGATGCAAAAGCTCGTTAAAATCGCTTTCGCTCAGCGAAGATTGGAACAGTTGGTAAAGCATAAATACGGGAAAGGCGAGCGGATGAAGGAATAAGAACGGCAAATTTATCGGAAATAAATTTAATCGCCGCTTTAGAACATGTATGGATCTGGATGATCCATGCATGTTTTAAATGTCATACCTCGATGTGACGCCCGCCTTTCCCGCTATTACTTATTCTTCTGCAGTTTGCTTGGTCAGATTCGGCCACCAAAATGGTTTAATCACCGCCGGCGCCGATTGCCCGTTTTGTTTTTCCCACTCGGATTTGTCAATCACCTTGAGGGCCGGCAGTTTGGCTTTCGCCAGCATGGCATTGACTGCAGCCAGGTCTTTTTGGAAATACCCCTGGGCTTTGGCTTGTGCCTGCTTCAATTCATCGCGCATCACCACCGCTCCGTCCATGACCGACTGAGTGGGCATGTTGTCGGAAAACTCGGTGTAAACATACAGTTTGCCGACCTTGGCGCGCAGTTGTTGTTCGCCGGTAATCCCTTTTGATTCAATGGTTTCGGTCAGCGTTTTCCGGAAAGCATCCAGATTGCCGCTCAACTGGGTGAGGCTGGCCGTCAGTTTTTTGTCTTTCGTAAGCGAAATACGCTGGTCTACACTGTCTTTCAGGTTACGTACCTGGGCTTCAAGCAAACCGAGGTCTTCGACCATGTCAAAAAGCCCGTCGGAAATACCGCGTTTTTTGGCATAATCCAGTTCGGGTTGCAAAGGATCGGGAAGCAAGGTAATGTTACCCTCGTCCGTAAAATTGCCTGCTTTCAGGCGAACGGTGTAGGTGCCGGGCATTACCAGGCGACCGATGAAACCGGCGTAAATGCCAATTTCTCCCTGTGAAATGACCCCTTTCGCCGCACGCGGCGGAGCGGTACGCATATCCCAGCGTACGAAATTGACCCCTTTGCGCTTGGTACCAGGCATGGAAGCGATCACTTTCCCGTTTTGGTCAATAATTTCTACCGTGACATCGCCGGTATTGAGGCGGTCTTTGAGATAATATTGGATGGTGGCAATTTCCGGCGTATTTGGCCCGGCATAGGAGTCGGTGCTGGGGAAAGCCTGTCCATAATGACCGCTGCTAACGACCGCCGGACGGGTAGGCAACAGCGCGGCGTCTTTTTCGAGAATGTCTTTCCCCAGTCGCCGCAAGGGCGAAATATCATCCACGATAAAAATACCACGGCCGTGTGTGGCCAACACCAGGTCGTTGGTGGAAGGGTGTATCACGATATCGCGTACGGCCACATATTCAGGCAATTTGGATTTGTACAACACCCAGGATTGCCCGCCGTCGTTGCTGATATACAGCCCGAATTCAGTGCCGAGGAAAAGCAACTCGCGGTTTTGCAGGTCTTCAACGATCACATGCGCATAGCCTTGCAGTACTTTGTCGGCGCCGATATTGGTCCAGGTTTTGCCGCCGTCGGCCGATTTGGCCACGTAAGTTTTCATGTCGCCGTAGGCATGGTTGTCGAAAGTGGCGTACACCACATTTCGGTCAAAACGGCTGGGGGTTACGCGGCTTACCCAGGTGCCGGGCGGCACGCCGGGAATATTGTTTGAAATCAGTTCCCAGTTTTTTCCGCCGTCGCGGGTTACCTGGATATTGCCGTCGTCGGTACCCACGAAAATCAGGTTTTCATCGAGCGGTGAAGGGCCGATACTGAAAATTGTGCAGTGGTTTTCGGCGCTGGTGTTATCCACGGTAACGCCACCGCTTTCGGCCTGTTTTTGTTTTTCCTTGTTGTTGGTCGTCAGGTCGGGAGAGATGCGCTGCCAACTGTGCCCGCGGTCGCCGGTTTTAAACAGGTGCTGGCTGCCGATGTACAGGATTTTCGGATTCACCGGACTTTTTACCAGCGGAGTATTCCAGTTCCAGCGATATTCCTCTTCCCCTTTTCCCGGCTGTGGCTGAATGAGTTGTGATTGGTTGGTGCGCAGATTTACTTTCGACACTTCGCCTCCCTGAAATTCGCAAAACACAATATCGGGGTCGGTTTCATCGGGTTGCACCCAAAAACCGTCGCCGCCAAAGAGACTAAGCCAGTCGCTGTTGTCAATCCCGCCGACGCTTTGCGAGGGGCCGCGCCAGGAACCATTGTCCTGCAAGCCGCCATACACATTATAGGGTGTTTTATTATCCACCGAAACATGATAAAACTGCGATACCGGCAGGGTATTGAGGTGTGTCCAGGTGACGCCCTGATCGAGGCTCATGTACACTCCGCCGTCGGTGCCGAGGTACATGTGGTGGGTGTTGTTCGGATTGATCCAGAGGGCGTGATGGTCGGAATGTACCCACCCGCCGGCATTGCTGGCTTCGCTGAAGGAGTAGCCGCCGTCGGTGCTGATAGACAGGGAGAAAGCGGGGCGATACACTCTTTTGGGGTCTTTAGGATCCACCACGAGGGTGCTGAAATAGAAGGGGCGCGCGGTTACGTTGCTGGAAGCGCTTTGGTATTTCCAGGATTCGCCGCCGTCGGATGAAATGAGCAGGCTGGTTTTTTCACTTTCAACGATGGCCAGCATGTTGTCGGGAGCGCTGGGGGCCAGTGCCAGTGCGATACGACCGATTTCGCCGGAGGGAATGCCGTTGCTGATTTTACGCCAGTTTTTGCCACCATCCGTGCTTTTGTAGAGCGCGCTGCCGGGGCCGCCCGACACAAATGAATAGGGCGTCCGGCGAAACTGCCACATGGAGGCCAGCAAAACATCCGGGTTGCGGGGGTCCATGATGATATCGGCGCAGCCGGTTTTTTCGTCGGTGTACAGAATTTTTTCCCAGGTTTTGCCGGCATCGGCAGATTTATAAAGGCCGCGGTCAGGGCTGTCGCTCCACAGTTTGCCGGGAACGGCTACATAGAGCACATTGGGGTCGGTCGGGTGAAGGACGATTTTGGAGATATGTTCCGAATTTTCAAACCCGACACGGGTCCAGTTGCGACCGGCGTCGGTGGTTTTGTAGAGGCCCAGCCCGACAGCAACGCTGTTGCGCATATTGCTTTCGCCGGTACCTACCCATACAGTTTCAGGTTTATTTTGATCAACGGCAAGGCAGCCGATGCTTTGCGGATATTTTTCAAAAACAGGTTCGAAGGTCATCCCGGCCGTCGTGGATTTCCACACGCCGCCGCCGGCAGTGCCTACGTAGATGATTTTGGGCGTATTATTGACGCCTTCGATGGCGGTAATACGGCCGCCCATGACAGCCGGACCGATACTGCGGGCTTCTATGGCGCCGAATGTGGAAGAAGTGATTTTGGTTTGGGCGTTCAGCCCGCCGACCAGTAAGCCGAAAAAGGTAAAAATGGAAATTATCTGTTTCATTTTCAAGAATTTGTAAGAAGGAAATCCGTCAAAAAACGTTAGACAGCCCGTACATAAAAAAACCGCAAAGGCGGCGCGTAACGAACGGAGTATCCCTTGGGAATGACCATTGTACAGACGAGCCTTTGCGGTCGTAGAGAGGAAATCACGGGTTGTGATTACTTCGAAGGCATTTCAAAAGTTTTCATGTCTACCATCGGATTGATCGTCACGCCGGTAACAGTTACGGTGGAACCGCCCATCATCGGGTCGGCTTGCTGGATGGTGAAGGGGAATACCAGTCCGTCCTGCGATTTGAAATTGGAATAGATCGTGGCTGTTTCGGATTCTTTGCCGTCAATTTCTTCAACGCGCACGTTCTTGATTTCGTAGTAACTGCTTGGATCGAAGAAAGAATATTCATAGCGTTTGTCGCCCTTGGATACCTTGATTTTAATGGCTTCTGTGCCATCTACGTCTTCTGTGCCAACGTATTCGAGGGTATATCCCTTGTCTTTATACCCGATCAAGGTGCCGTCCACGTCTGTCATGTCGCGCATGGCTTTCACCTGATCGGCAGTAAGCGGCTCCGGCTCCATTTTGTTCATGAAAGGGTTGGTAGCCCATCCGCCGTCGCCATTCAGCACGGTGGTTTGTGTCATGCCCATCACAGATACGTCCATACGGAGCGATTTGTCGCGTACGGCAACCATGGTCATCATAATAGACATACCCGGAGCGCCGTCGGCGGAGATTTTGGCTTCGGATTTTACCGCTTCCACGCGTTTCCAGTTATCGCCACCGATGGCTGCAATGTGTTTGGCAACGATTTCTTCCGCGGTTTGTGCCTGGGCGAAGCCGGAGAAAATAAAGAGGAATGCTGCAAAAAAGAGCGTTTTTTTCATTGTTGTTATTATTGATTTGGAAATGTTCTTTCAAAGAAGCGATGCAAAGGAACAAAGCGTGTTGTCTAATGTTGGAAAATTTAGATTAGAAATCAATTATTCGGGATAAAATGGCGCTTTAATAACATGAGAGAACGTTCGGAAACATAGCAGTCGAAACAGAAGAAAAGGGCGGCCAAACTTTTTTGGCCACCCTTTGACTACCACGGGTACACTGTTGGTACGAACCTTTAAACTCATCAACCGCATGTAAATTCACGACGGTTTCTCACCTAATTTCAAGACTTTCCGCTGTTTGTTTTTTGCTTTGCGTCTTGCTTATTGTCTGGTTGTTCCTTCCGGATCCATGACCATCGGTACGGTGCCATTGGTAATAATCACCTTTGAATTGGAAGATTGGCTCAATTTGAGCCAGGCGTCAAGTGCCTTGAACTGCAACACCTCTTTTGTCAGGCCTTCAGCGATGATTTTGTTGGCATCGCGTTCGCCGGCGGCCTGGATGCGTTTGCGTTCGGCCTCCTGTTTCTCTTGCTGGAGGATAAATTCCATGCGTTGCGCCTGTTGCTCGGCTTCCAGTTTGTCTTCAATGGCTTTTGTGAGGTTTTTGGGTAATGAAATGCTTTTCAACAACACATTTTCCACCAGAATTCCTTTCCCGGTCAGCGTTTTCATCATCAGTTCCCGAATAGCATTTTCAATCTCTGCGCGGTTGCCGGAGTGCATGTCTTTTGCATAATATTTCGAGGTCACATCGGCAACCGCTGAACGGAAGACCGGCAGAATCAGGCTTTCTTCGTATTCCAGTCCTACATTACGCAACAGATCGGGCGCTTCTTTTTTGGTAACCCGATACAGGATGGAAACTTCACTCTGGATCGTCAAACCTTCCTGTGAAGGAATATTCAGCGACACCTCCAGATTTTCTGTTTGTGAAGAGACTTTTATCACAGTGCTGGTAAAGGGATTGAATGTGCGCAATCCGCTGGTGTACACATTGTCGCTGAATCGGCCAAATGTGCGTTTTACGCCAAACTCACCCTGGCGAACCACCGTACATTGTGTAAAGAAAAATGCAATAGCCAGCAAAAACAGGCTCGATCTCAAGGGAAATGCTGTCTTTTTCATTGTTTGCGTTTTTTATTGGTAAATGAATAGGTCGAATGGGGTTGTTTAAAAACAGGCAGTTGTCTGAATTTTTTTTACCTCCGAAATGGCTTCCTGCACGGCCTGACGTAATTCCAGCCAGTTGGGCGCCGCCAGCGCCGACTCACAGCGCAGAATAGCCGCATTGCTGATTTGCAGGACCTTTGAACACGAATCGAACGTGCGCGCCAGGTGCTCCACATCATGCAGCAAGCGAATGGCATGTTCGATTTTCTGCGAAACAATGTGCAGGTCTTCCGAAGCCAAACCATCCGCCAAATCAAGTTCGGCCAGGTAGGCATCCTGACGAATGATGTCAGGCAGGGTAAAAGGCGCTTTTTCACTTGCATCAGCGACGGGTTTTGCCGTCTGCAAACACGCCAGTGCCGCTTCGCGCAGTCGGTTGGCCTGTCGCCTGGCCGCCACCACCCGCTCTACTTTAGAGTTAAGATCTTTGCCCAGCAAATAATTGATTACATCGCATTGCCGCCGCCCTGATTCTGCCGCCGCCCTCACTTCCGTGCAATAAAAACCGGCCATCGCTACGGCATCGAAAATTTGGTAGCATTCTGCAAGGCGGGTAAATATTTCTACCGCCTCACTGCCACGCACGGCATCGTGCAACAGCGAATCGGCACGCAAGCCCTGCCGGGCAGCCCATTGCAAGGCCTGCGGCGCATCCGTTTGTCCGGAAAATGCCTGCGCCCGACTGTCCGCCGCTATCAATAAACACAGGATCGCTGCGAACGTCCAAATCTTGCTGCGCCTTGGGTTCATGGCTTGTATTTTGGTTAAACTTTTAATCGTAATAGTAAAACTATCGAACATTAAACCCAAACGCTTAAATCTTGTTTTATTATTGCGCAATTTTTTTTTGCCAATACACGACAAAATCAGGTCGTCGACTTCATGATTGTTTTGCATTTTTTGGATAATAAACACATTGTCATTTGTTTATGAATATAATTATCAACATTCAACCAGCCCTCAACCTTACGCTCCGCAATCCGGAAAGCAGCGAACTCGGGCGGAATATTGTGCGAAAAGGCATCCTGGTGATGCGCGACCTGGGCTACGAACAGTTTACGTTCAAAAAATTGGCCGAGGCGATTCCGACGACTGAAGCCAGTATCTATCGGTATTTTGAAAACAAACACCGGTTGCTGCTTTACTTTCTCAGCTGGTACTGGAATTACATTGAATACCAGGCCACGGTTTTGGTACAGAATACGACCGACCCGGCTATGAAAATCCGCAAACTGATCGAAATCCTGACCATTGGCCTGCCGGAATGGTCGGACGATACTGATATTGACAAAAAAGCGCTCTACGAAATCGTGCTGGCTGAGAGCAGCAAAACTTACCTGACCAAACAGGTGGATTCCATCAACGAAGAGCGTTTATTCAAACCCTACAAAGATTTATGCAGGCACATCGGCCAAATATTCAGTGAGTACAACCCGACGTATGCTTACCCCCGTTCTTTGGCAAGCTCTGTGGTGGAGATGTCGCACTTTCAACCTTATTTTATGGAACACCTGCCGTCATTGACCGATTTTGGTGGCAAAAGAGACAGCCTTAAAGTTGCCGGGTTTCTGGAAGAACTGGTATTTGCCGCTCTGGAACCGCGTCCGGCCAAGCCTTCTCAATTCACGGGGCGTTGACCGGACGCGGCCCTGGCAAAACGCGGATCGCCACCGCCCTGCTCCAACATTATCCCTGCAACGCTGTTTTTAGGGCAAACTTTTCCCAATAGGACCGCACTGATTTTTCTTTTGCGCTTTCCTTATCGTAGGTTTGCCCCTCGCCATGTCCTTGGATACCATAAAACAGCCGATCGCCGACGAACTCGACACTTTCGAGTTGCGTTTTCGTGATGCCATGCGCAGTAAAACGCCCCTGCTCGATAAAATTACCTGGTATATCGTGCAGCGCAAAGGCAAACAGGTACGCCCCATGCTGGTACTGCTCAGTGCGCGCCTCTTCGGCCCGCTCGGAGAGCCTTCCTATACCGCCGCTTCTCTCGTCGAACTGCTGCATACCGCCTCGCTGGTACACGACGATGTGGTAGACGACGCCAACGAACGGCGCGGTTTTTTTTCCATCAATGCGCTGTGGAAGAATAAAATCGCCGTTCTCGTAGGCGATTTTTTATTGTCGCAAGGACTGTTGCTTTCGGTCAAACACCAGCAATTTGCCCTGCTCGAAATTGTAAGTCGCGCTGTACAGGAAATGGCCGAGGGTGAATTGTTGCAAATGGAAAAAGCCCGACGGCTCGATATACACGAAGATCTTTATTACGAAATTATCCGCCAGAAAACGGCCTCGCTCATTGCGGCAGCCTGCTGCGCCGGCGCGGTAAGTACCACACCGGGCGATGAAGGGATTCGTCAACGCATGTGGCTCTTTGGTGAAAAAACCGGCATGGCCTTTCAGATACGCGACGATCTGTTCGATTTCGGCGACGACGATGTGGGAAAACCCCTTGGCATTGACATCAAGGAAAAAAAGATGACCCTGCCGCTCATCCATGCGCTCTCGCAGGCCGATCGAAGCGAACGCCGCCGCATTATCAACATCGTCAAAAACGAAAGCCACCGCCCTGAAAAAGTATCGGAAGTCATTCAATTCGTCCGACAAAGCGGCGGACTTGAATATGCCCGCCAGGCGATGTACCGCTTTCGCCAGGAAGCCTTCGACCTGCTCGACGCTGCGCCCGAAAGTCCGGCCCGGCAGTCTTTGCGCGATTTGCTGGTATTCGTGACCGAGCGAAAGCGGTAGGGCTCCCCTCAAAACGCCTCTCCCACTGTGGCATAAAACCCCGAGTTGCCGGCGCCTTTGCCAATGCCGTAATCAATGCGGAGATGCAGTTTCTGTCGCCGGTCGAACTCGATCCGCAGTCCGGCGCCGGCGTTGGGGCGGAACCGGGCTTTTTCGCCCGGCCGGCCCATTACTGTGCCGCCGCCGCCAAAAAACACCCCTTTAAATCGCCAAAACAAGGGGAACCGCCATTCCGCCTGCGCCATCAGCAAATGGCGGTCGCGGTATTTTCCGTCCGGATACCCGCGCAAACGCCTTGGTCCGCCGATTTGCGGCATTTGAAAGAACGGCACATCGCCGGCAGTAAAAATGGCAATGCCGTGGGCTGCCAGCACGGTTTTCCCTACTGAAAAATAACGGGCTATATCCAGCGAGCAACGTACGAAGGAAAAATCGCTGCCGCTAAGGCGATGATCTGCGGTAAAAACGCCTTCGGCCAACCAGCCCTTCCGCGGGAAAAAAGCATTGTCGCGCGAATCATAGACCCAAACCGGACCGACCGACGACGATACGCCGCCACGCGCGCCCGGCGCCGTGCCCGCGTTTATTTCGCCGCCCTCGGAGGATGAGACGATATGAAAATCGTCGAGAAAAAAACGAATTCCCAATGAATTAGGCGCTTTGAGGCGTTTGGCTGCCGTGATACGGATACGGGGAAAACGCGCCGTATAGGTTTCGATATAGTCGTTGGGCGTCCGGTTGCCGATACCGAAATACTGGTACAGATAACGATACCAGCCTAATTCGCCATAAGCCCGCCAGCGGTTGTTGTTGCCAAACCAGGAGTAGGGCATAAAAATCAACAACTGTCGGTTTTGGGTAATGGAAAAATTAAAGGTAACGCTGGAGCGAAGCGGGTGGGTCGGAAAGGTAAGTATGCCTGCCGCACCGATTCCCCATCGGGTATCGGGGGTGTAAAACAGAAGCGGAACCCCAAAAAAACGCAGGGAAGAATCTCGCGCCGCCGATTGAGCCGCACAGGTATTCAAGCGAAAAAAAAACAGGAAAGCAACAAGGCAAAAAATCCGGAACGTCATGGGTGAAAAACGGCACAAGGTAGGGCGGATTACGAAAGAGAAAGGCGCTTCTACAGAATGCCGGAAAAATTGAAAATACTGCGCTAACTTTGGCCGCTTTTCAGACAGGTTATTACACCGATCCGCCCCCTCCCGCTGTGCGAAAGCCCGACTTTTTTACCCGCGTCGTTCACTTTTTTACCCGGCACCCCCTTTGGCTCAAGGTGCTGGAATGGTCGAAAACACATTCTTTGCCCGGGCTAAAACGCATCCCGCTCTACAACCTGGTTTCTTTTATTTATGATGAAGTAAAAGAAGACGCCATGGTGACCCGCGCAAACAGCATGGCTTTCAGCTTTTTTCAGGCTATTTTTCCAGGCATTATCGTGCTGATTTCCCTGCTGCCTTATTTTCCCATCAGCATGGATTTTTTTGGAATGCTGCAAAAATCCATCAAGGAAATCATGCCTGGCAGTGCGGGCGATATGATCTTCAAAACGGTCAAAGACATCGCTACCATTCCGCGCAGCGGCGTGTTGTCTTTTGGTTTTTTTCTGGCCTTGTGGTTTGCTTCCAACGGCATGCTTTCGATGATGCAGGGATTGGAAAAAGATTATCCGACGACCTTCAAACAGCGCAGCGAATTTCATAAACGCCTGATTTCCATTCAACTGACGTTTCTGGTGGCTTTTGTGCTGGTGGCTTCCATGCTGCTGATTATTCTGGGCGATACGATCCTGAATTTTGTGTTCCAATATATACACGTAGACGCACTCACCGAATTCGCCTTTTCCGCCCTTCGCTGGGTAGCCGTACTTCTGCTCTTTTACACCACTTTCTCCACCATTTATCGCTTTGGATCTTCTACCTGGCGCCCCATTCCTTTTTTTAACCCGGGCGCTATGCTGGCCACCCTGTTGTCCATCCTTATTTCCTCGGCTTTTTCATTTTATGTGGATAATTTTGGCAACTACAACAAACTCTACGGCTCTATCGGCACGCTTATCGTGCTGATGATCTGGATTCAAATGAATTGTATGATCCTGCTGATCGGTTTTGAATTAAATGCCGGTATTGCGGTCTTGCGCGACCGTCGGCAGGCCGTACGTGAGGAGGTGGAAATTTCGGGGAATTAAATACTCCAGCATACGCTCACCAACATCCAATTTTTTCCATGAAACAAATTTTGATTGTCATTTTGCTCGCCTTGTCCGGCGCCGCCTCCCTTTTTGCCCAAAACACCCCGCCGCGTATCCTTTGCGGTAATACGGTTTTTTCGCACGTTATACGGGAAAAATACCCTGAATTACAGGCGGCTTTTGATCAAACCTTCGAAGAAGCCCGCCGCCGGCCTGCAGTTGCGGGCGAGCGTTCGCCGCTGAACATCAAGGTCGTCGTGCATGTCGTCTGGAATGCCGCAGCAGAAAATCTGGCCGACAGCATTATCGAAAACCAGATTGACATATTAAACCAGGATTTTAACCGCCAAAACGCCGATACCGCCAACCTGCGGCCGCTTTTTCAGCCGGTAGCCGGCAACGCCGATATTCATTTTGAATTGCAACAAATCGTACGCGTACAAACCAGTCAACTTTTTTCACTTGATATTTTGGGCAACAGCCTGCTCAGCGAACTCAAACACGACAATGAAGGCGGCTCCGACGCCTGGGATACCGAAAAATATCTCAACATCTGGGTTTGCAAAATCCAGCCTACGACCATTTTCGGCATCCCGATAGGACAAATTCTCGGGTTTGCCTTCCCGCCCAACAACCTGGCCAACTGGCCTCCCGACTCCGGCGCGCCCAGCGCCGATGAAGACGGTGTGGTGATTGATTACCGCATGATGGGACGCAACAACCCCAACCCGCTGCCCAACCCGGCCGGCGGCGGTAACCTGCTTGTGCGCGGACGTACGCCCGTACACGAGGTGGGGCACTTCCTCGGACTGAGGCATATCTTGGGCTATGGCGTTTTGTTTGGGCCCATTAACTGCGCCGAAAGCGACGGGGTAGATGATACGCCGTATGCCAACTCGCAATCGGAATTTAATTGTGATAAAACCCGCAACACCTGCGAGCAGGTAGAAGTATTTTACAACGACGACGTGCCCGATCTGGTGGAAAATTTTATGGATTACTCCAGCGAAGATTGTATGAACATGTTTACCAAAGGCCAGGTTGAACTCATGCGCAATGTGCTGGCGGGGCCGCGTAGCGGACTACTCGAAAGCAGTGGACTGCCGGGCGTCAACGGCGAGGAAACCGCCTGGCGTCTGTTGCCCAACCCGACCAATAGCGTTTGTTGGGTGGAATTTCAGTCTGAAAAGGCGCAGGAAATGGCCTTTCGCGTGATCGGCGCCGACGGCCGGATGATCCTGCAACGCGCCGCCCAAACCTGGCTCCCGGGTACGCATCGTGTTTCGTTCGATCTGAGCCAACAACCGGCCGGCCTGTATTTTGTGGAAATAACCACGCCGCAGGGCCGCGCCGCAAAAAAATTAATCAGGGAGTGACGGGAAAATCATTCCCCCCAATAAAAACAGCCAACCCGGCATTACGCCTGGGTTGGCTGACTAACTTTCAAATGGCAAACTGGGTTGGTTGATTGGGGGTAATGTTTTCAAATAGTTTTCTGGGGCGGAAGGCGAGGGGCAAAGGGGTTTCAGGTGGTGGGTGTTTTTTGGAAATTATCAACCGTCATCTTCAAATGGTTTTTGGGGTTTTGAAGCACATAGGGAGAACATGGATTAAGGTTTGTTGGCGTTCTGGTATCCGGGGCGGAGGAGTGTTTTAATTTTCAAATGGTTTTTTGGGGTCAT
>JANRLZ010000060.1:0-5396 GCA_033762055.1 Saprospiraceae bacterium | reverse complement strand
GTTTTACCCCTACCTACCTTGTTGACGCATTCGCGTACACGACGAAAAAACATGAGCGAACCCAATTTGCAAGCCTGCCTGCAGGGCGACCGACTGGCGCAAAAACAACTGTTCGAGCGGTTTAAAGGGAAAATGTTTGCCCTTTGCCTGCGCTACGCGAACAGCCGGGAAGACGCGGAAGACGTACTGCAGGAAGGATTTGTCAAGGTGTTTCGCGACTTGAAACAATACAGCGGCGTGGGCAATTTTGAAGGCTGGATGCGCAAGGTGTTTGTCAATACCGCCCTGCAACACCTGCAAAAGCAAAAAAACAGCCTGATTACCCTGGAACTCGACGGACAGGATTTTCCCGACGAACAGGAACCGGCGCCCGCAGAGGAATTGCCGGCACAACACATGATCCGTATCCTGCATAAATTGCCCCCCGGGTTTCGCACCATTTTTAACCTGCACATTCTGGAAGGATACACCCACCCGGAAATCGCCGAAATTCTCGGCATATCGGTCGGCACTTCCAAATCGCAGCTGCTGCGCGCAAAAGCACATTTCAAAAAACTGCTCGAAACGAGTCTAATATCCTGAGGCACATGGAAAATAATTTACACGAGGATAAATTGGACGACTACGTTCGCAAGTCGTTCGACGGCTATGAAGAAGATCCGGCGCCTGATATGTGGGAACGCGTCGAACGCGATTTGTCCGACGAGCGCGACCGGCCGGTATACTGGCGGTGGTGGCGGCAATACCGCTGGCAAGCCGTGGCAGCCGGCGTTATTTTCCTGTTGCTCTCCACCCTGATCTGCGAACACCTTTACTACCAGGAAAAACTGCGGGCGCTGACGCAAGCGCCCCCCGAAATAAACCCTTCGAACAACCTGCCAACAGGTACAACAACCGTCCCCTCAACCGTCAACCCGCCTTCCCGCTTCTCTACCTTGCCGCCGGCTCCCTACCCTGCCGCCGGCCGGGAAACAAAGACCATACCAGCAGCAGGCATCCCGCCCGTCGCCTCCCTGACCACTCAACCGGTAGCAGCAGCCCCCCATGATGCCGCCGCCGTAACGTCCGTTAGCGCCCTCCCGGTGGCGTCCGCAACCGCTGATACCACCATCAGGACCCTGTCAGTGCCCGCCGACCGGGTCGCAGCCGCTGAAAAATGGCCGGAAACCTGTATTTGGCTGCACCCGGAACCCATCGCCCTTCCGGAAAAAACACCCCGGCAACCGGTTTCTTTTGCCGTTTTGCCGACTCCCCCCGTCCGACCCGTCAACGAACCCGGCGGCTGGTATGCGGGCATCGCTGTGCAACCGATGTTTACCGTTGAAAAAGGGCGAATGCCCGTCGGGCGGCCTGGCCGGCCGGCCTTCAGAAGCGAAAAAAAAGGCGCCGATTACACGACCCTTGGCTGGTTGACAGCCGGCAAAAAGATCGGCGGCCACCTGGCCATCGAAAGCGGACTGGGTTACCAGCAAAATGTTCGCACCGCCACCCACACCCCGCAACTGCGTTTCGGCGACGGTATGGCGGGCGGTTCCATGCAACGTTCGTTTCAATACGACCTGAACACCTACGGCGGCACGGCCGAAGTCAGTCTGCGCATGGAGCAAAGCAATCCCGGCGCGCCCCCCGCCGACGATGAGGCGCTTCGGCTCGAAATTGAAACCCGGCACCGCACTGCCATCTTGCGCGTCCCCCTGCTGCTGGCCGGCGAATGGGGAAGCGGCGCCTGGCGCACTCGTATAAAGGCGGGCGTACTGGCCAACTATTTTCTGGAAAACGAACTGGAAATTTCCGCCGGAAATTCGAACCACCCGCGCCTTCGTTTTGTTGATGGGCAGGACGCTTATACCGTGCAACTTGCCGCAAAAGGCAAACTTTTCTGGGGCTACCGCGCATCCGCAGGCGTAGAATATCGCCTGCGACGTTCGCTCGGCATTTCCCTCGACTTGTGCACTTTAGGCGATTTCGCACGCAAAGACGCAGCCGGCAGAACATTGCCCCGACACCACGCCGCCGGACTGAATGCAGGAGTGAATTATTATTTCTGAACTTCAGGCAGCCATTTTCCCGACAACTCGCTGCATCTTTGCCGACCATTTTTTTAGCAACCACAGCAAAGCAGCGCGTATGCTTCACGAATACAAACTCCCCTCGCTGGGCGACGGGGTAAGCGGCAAAGTAACCGAGATCCTGGTCAAACCCGGCGATACCGTCACGCAAGAACAAATCGTATTGGTCGTAGGAACCGACAAGGTAGACGCCGAAATGCCCGTTGACGTGGCCGGTGTCGTGGAAGAAATTCTGGTTAAAAAAGGCGACGAGGTAACGGAAGGTTCCCTCATCCTGCGCATCAAAGCCGATGCCGCAGGCGCAGCAGCAGCGCCGGCCCCCGCCGCAACTGCCCCTGCGCCCCCGCCGGCAACCCCGGCCCCGCCGACATCAGCGCCTGCACCGGCGCCGGTAGCAGCCCCCGCTCCGGCCCCGCCGGCGCCGGCCGCTGCAGCATCGGCGCTGCGCAGTTCGCCGCTGGCCCGCAAACGCGCCAAGGAACTCGGCGTCAATCTTTCCGATGTACGCCCGGCCGACGGCGCCAGCCGTATCTCGTACAAGGATGTGGTGGATTATGTAAAGAAAAAGCTCGATGCCGGCGGCGGCTCGGCGATGGGCGGCGGCGTACCGCGCCGCAACCTGCCCGATTTCTCCAAATTCGGCGAAACCGAGCGAAAGGCACAGACCAACGTCGGCATCAAAACCGCCGAGGCGATGTCGTATTCGACGCATACCATCCCGCACGCCTGGATTTCGGAAAAAGCCGACATCACCCGCCTCGAAGCGCTGCGCCAGCAGTACAAAGAACAGGTCAAGGCCGCAGGCGGCAGCCTGACCATGACCGCCATCCTGACCAAGGCCGTTGCCATCCTGTTGCGCCGCATGCCGCAGTTCAACGCCAGTCTCGACGAGGCAAACAACGAAGTCATTTACAAAAAATACATCAACATCGGTATTGCGGTGGATACGCCCGCCGGTTTGTATGTGCCCAACATCAAACACGCCGATCAAAAAAACCTGACCGAGATTTCGACCGACCTGGCCGATATCGGCGCCCGCACCAAGGGCGGCAAGATCACCCTCAACGACCTCACCGGCGGCACCTTTACCATCTCCAATATCGGCGGCATCGGCGGTACAAACATGCTTTCTATTGTGAACTGGCCGGAAGTAGCCATCCTCAGCATCGTGGCGGCCCAAATGGAACCGGTGTGGAACGAAAGCAGCAAAAGTTTCGAACCCCGCCTGATGATGCCCATGACCATCGGCTGGGATCACCGGGTAATCAATGGCGGCGACGCAGCGCGTTTTCTGGTGGAACTGAAAAGGATCCTGGAAGAGCCGTTTGTGGCGTGGTTGTAGAAGGGGTTAACCTGCTTTTACGTAATCCATAAGCATGCTAAAAAAGTATGTTCAGCGCCCCGGCGGGTGTTGAAATCAGTATTTATGATTTAAAATGGAACCGGCTATGGGGTAGGACACTCATAATCTTCCTCTTTTTACCCATCTACCTTTTTGCAAATAATATATTGATTCTCTTTTTGCGAAGTTTATTTGTAGTTGATTGATTTTAGTTACTTTCTCCTCTTGAGATTCAGTCCTGTCTGCAAATAATTGCCCTCGGCTTTTAACAATTTGAATAAAGTCACTTTTTTTAAACCCTACTATCAAGCCTGAAAAAGAATCTGTTTGAGGCAATAGACACCATAGTATGGTTTTATATTGGTCACTCTCGTCTCCTGATAAACCTTTAAAGTCAAAAATGACTGGAACTGAACTCTTAAGCCAACTCTTAGGGAATGCCTCATCTACGAAATCTACTAAAAATACTCCTTGTTGCTTTGTTAACTTAAACTCACCCATTTTTTTCTGAAATCTAGGATAGTCTTTTTGCAAACGAGTTCCATCCACTACCCAGATCATATTTTTATAAAACTTTTCTCTTTTTTGTCTTTCTATAGGATCAATATGTGAATGTTGAAACTCCAAAACTAAGTTATGAATGGTTAGAACATCAGCTATATGTCTTTCATTAGTTTTTTCGTCGAATTGAATTCTTTCTTGCCAATCAATTGGGAAATTGTCTTTCCAATTTCGATGCCATTCTGTTTCTGCTTCCCACCAATTATCACAGTTTGTTAAACTTTTATGAGCCCAATGCCAAACTTTTTGATTGCCGCATTTTGAAATTACTGGGTTAAAGCAGCATGGGCAAATAGCTTCCTGCTTTGGTTTTGCTTCAACTCTGGTATTGTCAATGAGTGCAATTTTCATATTCCTTATTCCTTTCTAAAAGTGAAAAATTTATTTTAATGTGCCTCTTTTTTTTATGGTTTCTAATGCTGACGCACAATAGTTTCGGGGCTTGCCGAAGGCGGGGCGTTTCAGCACTACCGTTCATTTAAAAAAACTAAAGTTTGGTTAAGCACAAAACTGTCATAGAAGCACGTCACCCCCGCTTTTGGCAAGCCCTTGTTGGCAGCAGTTTTACTTTTCATGTAATTGGATTGTGTCAATGTCTAAAGGGTCAATTAGTTCGTCAGTGTCAAGTTGGAGAATTGTTGAGTTAAATACGAGTTTCTCATTGAGAACTTTACCGTCTTTTAGTTTGATGTCAACAATTTGATAGCCCATGCCTTGCTCGGGTAGATTACTTAAAAAATCTGTTTGCTCTTTTGTCAATTGCACTTTGACTTTATTTCCCATAAGGTCGTTTGTCAAAATATGTATTGTTTGAAGTCCCATTTTCAAAGTATGCTTCAATTCCGCCTCCGTCATGTCCAAATGCAGGTTGCACAATCCCTCTTTGCAGAGTGTCCCACGATTTCGGCTGAATATAAAAAGCCCATTTTATTGTTTCATCATTCGGCAAAGCATATCGGTCAATTGGGTCACCATCATAAAGAACACAGTCCAAATAATCTTTTTGCGTGGTAGTATATGTTCCGTCTTTCAATTTTTTGTTTTGAAAATCAATTCTCTTATCATCTTCATAAGCGGATAAACGGACAAAAATTTCTTTACCGTCCGCAGTTTCTTTGGGATTGTCTTTAGCTCCTTTTCCTCCAGAATATCTATGCTTATCTTTCTTTTTGCTTTCGCTCATCATTCTTGTTTCCAAGACTGAACTTTTTGCAACAAGTGAGATTGAATTCGTTTCAATCAATAGCTGTTTGGCTTCATTAAGAACATTGGAAAATCCTCTTGTAATTACTTGTCGCTTAAATTCTGAAAACTGATTATCAAGATTTAGAATAAGCTCACTGTTATAAACAACGTATCTGTCGCTATAACTCTTGCCAATAAGTTTTGCATCAATTATTTGGTAACCCATTCCAGTTTCGGGA
>JANRLZ010000059.1:0-2364 GCA_033762055.1 Saprospiraceae bacterium | reverse complement strand
GCCGGCGCCGGCGCGGTCAATTTTTACTGAAACACAGCCCTCGCCGGGCGTATCGGAGAGTTGTTTGATCCCGATCAGGTATTCATTCTGCGCATCCCTGAAATAGGCGGTCTGACCGCTTTTTAACGTGGAATAGCCCGTGTCATTAAGGTCAACCGCTACGGTAGCCCCCTGGTAAAGCCGCAATTTTGGCCGACGCCCCACAATGGTACTGATGGGTTCGAGCAAATTACAACCGTTGCCATTGGTAGTAAACAACGCCTTGCTATGTCCGCCTGAAAAGGTGTAAACCAAATCGTTCGATGATCCGGTGCTGTTGTCATAACAACATTGAACTGCGAGATTGGACACCCCGTCCCAGATAAAATTTTGCATGAAATCAAAACGGTTCCAGCCGGTATTGGTGCTGTAATCAGCGCTGAAAACCTGAGTAAACCCTTCTTTTTCAATCCCCTGATTAAAATCAATGGTGTTCGATGTATGTTTCAGGCCAATGGTAAAATCACGATAGGGCTGGGTAGAAAATTTGGAAGCGACCAAAAATTCCAGCGCATAAATTTCATCGCCGGGTTTCAATCCAAAGCCCGCAAGTTCAGCAGCGCTGATTATGAACTGCGATTTGCCATCCTGGTAGGAGCCCAAAAAAGGCGCAGTAAGCGGACTGAGGTTAAACTGGCCGGTCTCAATGTATTGATAGTAGTTGTCGACCAGGTCTTTGTCATCGTCAAGCAGGTAGAGGAGGAGCGTGTCGCGATCATTGACCGCAGGGCCCGAAATTTTCAATAACAGCGTTTTGTCGGCTTCCTGAATAGCATTATTTCGAAGGAGCAGCCGTAGCGGAACCACCTGACTGACGGGTCCTTCCGGGATAAGCAGCAAGGAATCGGGAAATTGAAAATCTTCGCCCTCAATGGCGGTTCCGCCAATTGCTGCGATGGAAACGGTGTCGCCCCGACCATTTCCCGAATAACTTAAGCGCAGTATTTTTTCCACCCATATCGGATCACAGGAAATAGCCGGTTGATCGGGTATCCCCCCCTCTGTTATTCGGAATTCGGGGCTGATGAAACCTACCCCGCAACGATCAAGGCAGCCCGCCGTGGTGAGTAAATCATTGACCGTTTCGATGGATAACGGCGCCCATGCATTCGTATTGGCAACCGCCGGATACATGATGGTGGGAGGCTGGGTTGTGATGTGCCCGCAACCCATTTGGTGGCCGATTTCATGAGCGGTCAGCACGCGCAATTTGTACCCGGTTCCTGCGGGATTGACGCCATCGTGATCTTCCAGCACGATATATCGTTCGGTAGAGCAAATGCCGCCAATGTTGGCAAAACCCACCACACTGCAATTGGAGCCGGTGCAGATATCACGGGTTGTCCAGAGCAATGCAAGGTCGTATTTTGTCTGAAAATTTCCCGTCTCCCCCCATTCGCCTAGTTTGGTCAAGAGCGTAAAGGCTGCTGTCGAATTGGTCAGTGTGCTGTCGAGCGTAGCGTTGGCTGCGTTGGAGACGTATTGCACCGCCACCAAAAAATGCAATTGGAAACTAAACGGATCGTCAAAATCGGCGGCAACTTCGTTTATGACGCCGATGTTGTGAATTTCAACCGCCTGAATGCTGCCGTAGCGTTGCAACATGTCGTAAGAAGACGCTATGGCCAATTCAGCGCTGCGACAGTTTGCTTCGATGCGTGCCGATTGCCGTATTTCTTTTTTACGCTTCTCACCCTCCCCTACCCCGCACAAAATACCGGCATCAGGGTGAATATCGTTGGTTTGATAGATGACGAAAAGGTCATCTTCAGCATTTTTCAGCAGGTAATGGAGCGGTTCGATGAACCATGTTTTTCCGCCGGTGAGGATGCTGCCGAAAACAACTTTCCGACAAATGGTAAGCGATATTTTTGAGTCGGGATCGCCCGTCAATTGTCCCTGCCAGGTTATTTGCTCCTTTAAAGCGCTCGAATCCGTTCCCTGGTCCGTAAGCAGCTGATAATCGTGTTTCAACAAATAGCGCGGGCGCAGTTCCATTTGCCATTCGGCAAATCCGGGCAGTGCCAGGCGAAACTTTGAGGTATTGTCAGGGGCTTCATTCAGGTACTGTGAAAGTTGGGCGGAATGGATGTTAAACACTCTAAATTCAGCAAAAATGCCGTCCAGCGAACGGTATGGTTCGGAAGAAACTTCTTTTGCTTCAAAAACGGTCTGGGAAAAAACGGGGACTGCGGAAGATAAAAAAATCAGGAGAACGAGGCGGTAAATCATGATAAAAAGTAGTTTGTTGTTCAGATACCACTCAAACGTTCGGTGCTGCATTTCGTGTGTTCCTCTTCAAAAAAAACGGCTTCGACATACGAG
>JANRLZ010000058.1:0-1634 GCA_033762055.1 Saprospiraceae bacterium | reverse complement strand
CGGATTCTTTGGGCATGGCCTGTCAGTTCGAACAGAACGCCGTCATGCTGCCGGCTGTATCAAGCGCTAAATTTCCCAATATGGTCAACTACCGCCTTGGCGCACTCGACCCGCCGTGCAGTGTAACAACCGGCGAGGCGCAGCCGGCAGCCTCTGTCCGCGCCTATCCCAATCCAGCCAACGGGCAATTCACCCTGGAATGGGGCGCTGCGCTGCCTGGCGCCAAGCGATTGTTGTGGTACGATGCTACGGGCCGCTGCATCGGCGAGGCCGGGGTAGAAGCCGGCGCTGCGTCGCATACCCAATCCACCCGGCATTGGCCGCCGGGCCTCTATTTTTGGTCGCTCCGGTCGGAGCAGGGCCGGAATGTGGCGGCCGGGCGTGTGGTGGTGGAGTAACCCTCGCAGCTCATCTTTCATCTCCTATGAAAATAATTCTCTACATCTTTCTGCTCATTTCCTCCCGCTCCCTTCACGCTCAAGCCAAATACGACTACGTCTGGACCCTCGGCTATGGAAAAGTGGGCATCACTCCGGACAGTATTCCTTTTGGAGGGGTTCTCATGGATTTTAATGCAACACCCCCAGCTTTTACACTTCAAAATTATATTATCAGTCGTCCTACTGCTTTTATTTCCGATAAAAACGGGCAACTGCTGGCCTACACCAATGGCTGCGCCATACTGAACCGGGAGCATCAAATCATGGCCAATGGCGATACCCTCAATCCGGGGGTTGTTTATGATGAATTTTGCAACCCAAATGGAGATTACCCGCTCTGGCAACCCTGCGTCTTTTTACCTTACCCGGAAAACGACAGTCTGTTTTATCTTTTTCACCTGCGCGACGACGACTGGCTGTGGAACCCGATGAATCTGCTATATTCGGTCATTGACGCCACAGGCGACGGCGGGAAAGGCGCTGTGCTATCGAAAAACACCAGCGTCCTCAGCGATTCGATTTACCTGGGCAATTACGTCCATGCCACCCGGCACGGCAACGGCCGCGATTGGTGGGTGGTGTCGCCCCGGCGGTTCAAATACGATATGCATGTCACTTTGTTCAGCCCTGAGGGGGTGGTTTATCAGGGATTACAGGAATTTGACCTGCCTAAAATTGACAGCACCTGCTGCATCAGCCAGCAGGGTTTTTCCACCGACGGCAGCAAGTATTTTCGCAATACCTTCGAGGGGCTGACGATCTATAATTTCGACCGCTGCACAGGGCTTTTTTCCGATCCGGCGTATTTGGACTGGGATTCCCTGCCTTTCGCCGGCGGCGGCATGGTCACCTCGCCCAACAACCGCTTTTTGTACCTGAGTTCAGGCGGGGAGTTGTTCCAATACGATCTGTGGGCGCCCGATCTGGCGGCCAGCCGACTGGTCGTTGGAACCTACGACGGCACCCTTGCTCCCTTTATTGCCAATTTTTTCTGGATGGGACGCGCGCCTGACGGGAAGATTTACATGAATACTTCTTACAGTAATTATGTGTTGCACGTCATCCACCATCCGGATTCTTTGGGCATGGCCTGTCAGTTCGAACAGAACGCCGTCATGCTGCCGGCTGTATCAAGCGCTAAATTTCCCAATATGGTCAACTACCGCCTTGGCGCACTCGACCCGCCGTGCAGTG
>JANRLZ010000057.1:0-17061 GCA_033762055.1 Saprospiraceae bacterium | reverse complement strand
GTCGTTGAACTCTTTTGCCAGGGTAAAAATCAGGTATGCGTGGTCGGGATCTGCAGGGCGGCGTTGCAGGCACAACACATGGTCATAGTAAAAATCCAGGTGTTTGCCGGGCAGGTCGTTCAGGCTATCCTGGGCGTGACGGAACAGATGAAGGAAGGTGACAAACAGCGCTATATGCGGCGCAAGGGGGCGCTCAGCCTGGTCTGCCGGCAGGGCAAGCAAGGCAATTTCGGCGTCGAACAATTGTTGCGCCCGATTTTTGATGGCCAGCAGGGCATTGAAAAAACGCAGAAAAAGCCCACGCAACTGATCGCGGTCGCCCAACGAATCATCGGGTAAAATACAGTGGTATTCATCCAGATTTCGAACACCCCAGCGATGGTCTTCCTGAAAAAAAGCGCGATAACTTTCGTAACGCAATTCATCGTCCCAGGCTTTGTGCCAGGCAATAAGTTGTTGCAATGCACCCTCTATATCGTCCGGGTCATAGGAATGATCGTTGTCGCGCCGGATCAGCGACAAAAGTTCGCCCTTGAGCGCAATATCACTGCGCAGGGTTTGGTAATAGCGTTCAAGCCGGCGCGCGGCGTCGAGGGTAAGGCGCAACAAACGACGAAAATAGGTCGCTTCAACGTCGGCGCCCGATTTTTTCCCTTTTTTGCCGGCCGGCCGGTCGAGCGCCAACCCGAATTCATAATCAATTTTATCGTATTCCGCCCTGATTTGTTCGGTATCCAGCGCCGCCAGAATGGCCATGTAGGTCAGGTTTTCAATTTCCCAAAAGCAGGCCCAATGTTCGCCAGGCACACTGTCGGGACTATGGTATCGCAGCATCCGGGCGTACTCGTAAGCCGCGTTGATAAGGTCTTGCGACGAACGTTCATCGAGACGGAAATACTGGGGCGAAACGGCGTTTACCAAACGGCTCAACTGACTGGAGCCATTGCTGCGGAGCGGGTGTTTTATGTGGATTCGGGTCGGCATTTTATTCGATTTTTAGCGCATGAGTGGGTTTAGACCTGCTGGATCGTGGCTTCGCGTTTGTAGTAATCGTACACGAAATTGAACCGGTTGTTGCTGCTGCGCACCACGATGTCCAGTTCAATCAATACCAGTCCTTCGGCCACCGAATCGGTCAGCAGACGCACCTCGCGAAGAATGACCCGCGGCTCGTAGTACATCACGGCCTTGGAAATCAAATCCTGGATATAGGTGGTCAGACTGGCATTAACCGGCTCAAACAAAAGGTCTTCGAGGTTGCAGCCATAATCGGGACGCATGACGCGTTCGCCCGGGCGCGTCCCCAGCAGCAAAACCAGGCTTTGCTCGATATCTTCGATTTCCGACACCCGGCGCACCGTGCATTCCGGTTTTTTGTCAAAGGCAATGGGGAATGCCCAGCCTGTACCGAGAAATGATTTTTTGGCTCGTTCCATTTTTTCAGGTTGTTTAAATTATCCTACCAGTACCGTCGCTGCGCCCATCGTAATTTGTCCGCCGTGCGCCGTACTGTCGCCCATACGCGCCGCCGGTTTTCCGCCGATCAATACCGTCTGCGAACCCAGTATGATGCTGTCGGGCGGGCCGGCACAAGTACACATGTCACCCAAAGTAGCCGCGGGTTTTCCCTCAATCAATACGGTAACCGTTCCCGGTGGCAATACAGGCCCGCCGACATGCGGGTTGCCGTTCGGATTGGCCATGGGGCAGGTGTGCATATCTCCGATTCTGGCTGCGAGTGGCATGGTTCGATTGATTCGATTGGTTCGATTGGTTCAATTAATTCTTACAAAAGCGCCTTTGACAACTACATCGCCGGAAGCACTGAGTTGGGCCTGGCCCTGGGCTTCGGCTTTGAAGGAGGTTTGGGCTTTATTGCTGATGTTGGGGGCTTCGATGTTCAAATTGGCGGCGGCTTTTAATGTCAGATCTTTGGCTGAATCTATGACGATGCCGTTTTGATCCATCGTCACTTTGTTGCGGTGCTCGTCTTCAATTTCAATCATGTCTGCATCTTCATCCACGATGATTTTTTTACCGCCGGGGGTGGATATTTCCAGGCTTTTTTTGTCGTCGTTAAATACCATCCGCATGCCGGAACGGGTCACCCAGCCTTTTTCATGGTTGGTGTCGCGTATCCCCTGGAAGGGCGCCGGTTTGGCCGGACTGTTCAACATACCAAGTATGATGGCTTCGCGCGGGTCGTCGTTTAAAAAACCGACCACCACCTCGTCGCCGATTTCGGGGCGCCAGAAAGCGCCGCGGCCATCGCCGGCGTCCTGACAAGCCACGCGCATCCAGACGCCTTCACCTTGCGGACTTACCAGCGGCAAGCGTACCTGCACGCGGTTTTTATCGGATAAATCGCGGTCATTATCAGCTTCGAGCGAGGTGACTATGCCGATTTGCAAACCGCTTACAGCAGGCAGCAAAGCGCCTGCCGGCGCATCACTGACATCGGGATATGTTCGCACAAACCATTCGCGACTCATACCAAATTGCACCTGCATGTTCCAGGCGCCGTCCGCGATTTCATGGTTTACGCCGGTGACAAATACCTTGCCTTCGTGGCGCTGCCCCACCCCGCGCAATTCGATGCAATCACCCGGTATAATTATTTCTGATGTACCATGGAATTTCACCGTACCGCGCAATTTGGCGAGACGGCTTTTGGTAAATTGTGCCTCCGCCCAGGCCTCGGTTTCCTTCCCCGATAAATTACCGGGATGTTGCGACGGAAAATTTTCCAGTCCCATCACCTGTGTAAAATCGGTGTTCGGTGGCGCGCCCGGCAAATCCAGACCCAGGGCGCCCCCAATGGCCGAAACGGCATCACCGACCGCCGATAACACATCGCCCAATCCGCCGGTATCCAGCAAACTGCTGCTTACGCCGTCGCCTGATGCCTCCGCTTCGCGCAGGGCCAGGTCTTTCGAATCCCAGGCAAATACCTTGGCAGCCGGGAACTGGTCGCGGGCGTCCATTTCGGCTTCCAGTTCAAGGATGCTGCTTCCAAACACAAGATTGATCTTCGCATCCTGTTCGAAATCCGGCTTTTTTACCCTGACCGTTCCGTTGTCGGCCACTACCAGCATGGCGTTGGCTTCTGCACGGGTAACAATAAAATCCCAGTCGGTCGCTGCGTATTGCACCATTTCCAGGTGCTGCGCCTGGGTGGCTTGTACGTCGTTCGACAGCCCCTTGGCGTTTAATATCTCTTCAATAATTTCCGAATCCTTTTGTGCAAAATAGTATTTGTTGCTCCGCGCAACGCTCAGTTTTACCACTTCATCTTTGCATTCAATATCCAGAAAAGTGCGCCCTTCGCGGATTTTCACCGCATGCCGCACGATCATTCCCTTGAAAATGGTCTGCTCATCGTGGTGATACCCTACTGAAATTTCAATCGAGTTACCCGGACAAAGCTGATTGGTATCGCTTACCTCGAAATTTTGTTCCGCCACATTGCCGTCAATCACCGTCAGGCTTGCCCAGGGTATTCGGTTTACCGATTTGGTCACGCGCAAGGCCTGTACCTGAATGGTATCGGGAAGCCGCATGCCGTTGACCTTCACAGTGAAGGTGACGAGCGAGGTGTCGTCGGGCATGGGAGGTAGCAATTGATTGAGACTGAGGTCGAACATGATCGCGTTTTCGTTGGTAGCAGGTTTATTTTTCCAAAGGCGGCATAAAGAGCACGTCGCCTTCTTTCAATTTTCGGATGGTACTCAGGCCATTGGCCTGTGCCAGACTGATATGATGCCGCGGATGTTCGTAATATCGCTGGCTGAGATTATCGAGTCGGTCGCCTACTTTGACGTTGTGCTCACGGGTCAGGTCGGGCGAAAGCAGGCCCATGCTCAGCACACGCAGGATGTTGGTGGTGCTGGCTTTGAACCCGCAGCGCAATTTGGCGCGCAAGGGTGTGCCATTGGGTCGAAACAGGGTGTACTGAATGTCGAGGGTTTTTAAAAAACCGTAAAAAATAAACGAACCCCATATCAGCACCAGAAAATTGGGCATGTGGCGGTCGCCATTGAAACCGGTGGTGACACGGAATAACTCGATTTCGGCCATCACCTCGCGTTTGTCGCCGCTGGCGCCGGTACCATCAATCAGAAAATCAAATTGCACTTCCGACTGCCGCACCCGGTCGAAACGCAGGGTTCCTTGCGAATCGCCGTATGCCTGTTCGCAGTCGTACTGAAAATCGGTGCGTTCATTGAAGTTTTCCGGATTGAACATGGCCACATAGGGCAGTCCGACGGGAAGGTTCAGCGGGCCTTCCGGTGCGATGGGAATGATGGTCATGGCGCCCGGAAGGGGCACCACATTCATCAGGGAAGAGATGTTTCCGGTCAGGTTGGGTATCATGGTCAGCGTTCTTTTTGGCGTTTGAGCATTTCGGCCACAGTTTCTGTAGCCATCCTGCCATTGGCGCGTTGCGAGCGGTTTTGTTGTGCGCGCCGGTTGTTTTCATTGCGGTTTTCATCTTCCGGTCCGCAGGCAGCTTCCCGCATCTGGTCGCGCACGGCAGCGCGGATGGTTAGTTGACTGATTTCGATCGGCATTTGTCTTATTGAATGATGGTGAAATACTGGTACACGAGTTCCATACTTTCCACGACGATGCGGCTTTCCTGTGCGTTAAAGTCTGCAACCGACCATTTTTGCGGCCAGGCATTGACACACTGGTAGGTTTGGAGCGGCTCGTGTTGTTCGTTGAGCAGGGTGACGAGTACGTTGACCGGGGTAATATCCAGGTCAAGAATGGCGGCGTTTACCCAGGGTAAAATACCGGAACCAACAAACAAACCGCGCTTAAGCACGAGGTTGGGATATTGTCCGCGTGTTGGCAATTTGAAGGTAAAACGGTTTTCACCGCCCGATTTGACTGTTTCGTTTTCCAGTTCGCGCGAAAGTCCGGTCACCTCCTGAAAAGCGGCATCCTGCACGGGCAAATTGCCGGGCAGTCCCTGAAATTCTACGCGAAAATGAAAGCCGACAGGTGGATATTGGGTTTCCATGGAGAGGTATTTTTCAGCGTGT
Source organism: Saprospiraceae bacterium (assembly GCA_033762055.1). GTDB lineage: Bacteria > Bacteroidota > Bacteroidia > Chitinophagales > Saprospiraceae > M3007. Next base: position 12,013 of record JANRLZ010000057.1, on the reverse strand, counting down.
AAGGGGTTGCGCCAAAAGCCGGGGAGCTTTAAAACTGTACCGTTTCGGCATTTGGCACAACCCCGAAAGGAAAGATTTACGCACTCTCTATCGTCAGGCCCTCGTGCACCAGTTCCATCGTTTCGATGGCCACTTCGTTGCCGTCGGCCTTTAAATCGGTGCTTTGCACCTTCGTCGGGAATGCATTTTTCACTTTCCATACCACGATCGGCTCGTGGTTTTCATTGAGCAGGGTGATCGTCACGTCGCGGCGTTCAATTTTGTTGAGTTGAACGGTGTTGAGCCAATCATAAAACTGATTGTCGCCTACAAACGTGCCGCGTTTCAGCGTGATGTTGCTGAACTTCTTCATGCCAGGCTGCTTGGTTTTGAAATACTCCGGGCTGTCGCCCGCGCGGTACTCGATGACTTCCAGTTGAACGTCGAGGCCGCTGACTTCGGTAAATCCGAGGCGTGTGCCGCCCCAATCTACCGAGAAATGAAACTTGGGAACCGGATATTCTTCCATGATATTTTTTTGTTGAGGAGTGGTTGGTTAATAAATTGAGTGAGGGGTTACGACTCGGGCAGTTTGTGCATGAAGCGCAACACGATAAATTCGGCGGGACGAACCGCCGCCATGCCGATTTCAATGATAAGGCGACCGTTGAGGACATCGTCCTGCGTCATCGTTTGGCCCAGACCGACTCGCACGAAGAATGCGTGTTCCGGTTTGGCGCCCATGAGCGCGCCTGCGCGCCATTGCAGGGTGAGGAAATTTTCGATCATGGCCCGCACTTTTACCCAGGTATTGGCGTCATTGGGTTCAAAAACAAAGCGATAAGTGGCCTTTTTAACCGATTCTTCTACAAAATTGAAGAAACGCCGCACCGACACATAGCGCCATTCATTGTCGTTGCCGGCCAGTGTACGCGCGCCCCAGATTACCGCCGGACCGCGGCCTGTGATGTGGCGGATCACATTGATCGAATGACCGCCGTCTACATCCACGTTCAAATCGCGCTGATCGAGGTCGTTGATAAGTACGGTTGGCGCCAGTACATTGGTGAGACTTACATTGGCCGGTGCTTTCCATACGCCGCGACTGGCGTCAACGGCGGCATAAACACCCACAACGGCGCTGCTCGGCGTCAAAACCAGGTTGGTTTGATCAATTTTCTGCTTGATTTCGCCGTACAAGGCGTTGGATTTGGGTACAAGCGACAAATTACCGTCGTAAGCGCCTGCCACAGCCGCTGCGCCGGCTTTTACCACCTGATGATCCACCGTAACGTCGGCATCATTAAATACAAACGACAGGAAAGTTTTGAGCGAGGGGTAATAGGCGGCGCCGTATTTCAGGTTTTCCGTACCGATACCACTGCGGAAAGTCGCTACCGTATTTACGTCCATGACCACAAAACGGTCCTGCAATTCACCGGCCTGGGCGAGGGCTTTCTTGTACAGATTGTACACGTTTGCCTCCGTGGTACCATTGTGCACATCAGGGAATACGATCAGCGTGGGTTCGTCCACTTTCTTGATCTCGTTGAGGCCATCTTCCAGTTTGCCTAAATCTGGCGCGGTTTCCGAACTGCCCTCGCCTACCGACACCACGTAACACACGCTGCCGCCGTTGGCAAAAAACATCTGCATTTGGTAATACATGTTGCGCTTGGCAGGCGTTACGGCCACCGAAATTTGCCGTGTCAGCAATTTGTCGGCGGCATCGGTGGTGTCGTTAATAGTGACTGCGATGCCTTTTTCCGCAACGCGACCGAAGTGTTGTTCGTACTCCTTCAACGATTTGATCTTTTTCGGAACCAGAATCAAATCGCCCGGAATTTTGTCCTCGGCCTTTTCGGTGTAACCGATAAATGCAGGGATACTGGTTTCCACACCGGCAACAGAAGGCGGCAGCAGGGCCACCTCGTCAATGTACACGCCGGGGGTTTTAAGTGTGCTCAGGTTTAACATGGTGATGGTCGGTTTAATTTTAAGTGAACAATATGGAGTTTAGGTTGATTGATTCGATTGATTCGATTGATTCGATTGATTCGATTGGTTCGATTGGTTCGATTGGTTCGATTGGTTCGATTGGTTCGATTGGTTCGATTGATTCGATTGGTTCGATTGATTCGATTGATTCGATTGGTTCGATTGATTCGAAACAAGCACAAATCCCATCCGAGCGCAGCGAGGAAAAACCAATCGAATCAATCGACCCAATTGAAAAATCGAATCAATCCTTACGTTTTGTCAAAGAATATCTGGTAGCGCCGGTAGGGTTCCCAGTCGGCGCCGGGTGGTTGGAAGATACGGATTACGCCCAGGGTTTGGTGGGGCAGAAAGTCGTCGGTCAGGAAGACTGTTTCGGCAGTACCTGTTGGCTGTTGGGTAAGGCGGTAACCGTTTTCCGGCAATTTGATTTCAGTACTGTTGGTTTTTTCATCTACGGCAAACGCCTTTGTAGCGCCACCGGGCGCCAGCGCCAGCATTTCAATGTTTTTCACGCCCGGTTGCGCCGGTCTGAAGGTAAAATGCCCGGGCAGGCGCGAACCGAACTCAGAAAAACCCACCGCATTGTTGTCGGTCAGCGAAAAAACATCTGCTCCCTGTGGAGTCGCAAGCAGGTTGTCAAAATAAAACAGGGGTGCGCGACCCGAATAAGCCGGGAAATTGGCTGGTGTCGGAGCATAAGGTCGCGTACTTTCCAGCAGTGAAGGCGTTTGCAATTGCAGGGCAAAGGAAAATCCTTCATGAGGGGCAGGTTTGGTACGCAGCGTAGCAGTTCCATCGGGCGCCACGATTTTTTCTGCGTATAAAATACCGCCGCCACCGGTCGGGTACGGCCGGTACACCCAGCCCATCTGCAACAAACGCTCCAGCGTACCGCTCAAAGGCGTGACGGAAAATACCGGCGCCGGCGGAGCCGCCTGCCCGACTGCGGGCGGTGGATACTTCCCGTGCAGGATTTCTATGCTGAAAAAAGGAGTGAATTTCCAGTGCATGGTTTTAACGGAGATTGGCGTTGGATTCAATATCGCGCACTTCCGACACATCGCTCAACGGCGCGTTTTGTACCGCCACAATGCGGAGTTTGTAAAGCACGGAAGGATGGTATTTGCCTCCTAAAATGCCCCACAAATGATTGATTTGTTCAAAATTCAGGGTAAAAAGGTCAAGAACAATTTTTTCTACCCCGGCTGCCGTCGGAAAAGGCGTGGTGGAGTTTTCCCGGTTGAAAACATATTGTTTTTGAAAAAAAAGCAACACACGCTGCAACTTTCCCAAAGCCTGAAAATAGTCGTCGTGGGCGCAGCAAAACAGCACATACAAATTGAGATAAATGGTCGGATTGCGCTTGCTCAGGGCATCGCCGTTGGTCACGTAGTGCGGACTGTTTTTCAGGGTTTTTTCTTCCTCAATGTTGACCAGTGAGACGACGATATTTTCCGACAGGTCATCAGACGAGCCGGGATCGGAAATACGCGCTGCATTGCCGATTACCGCAAAATTGGGCAAGGCCTCCGAAGTATTCAGTTCCTTACAAAGAAAATCAATGGTTTCTGCAATCATGGGGCAACAGGGTTTTTATCAGCGATGCGTATGCAAAGCAGCTTCCCGCATACGCCGGGCGCCATCAGGCACATACGACGAACACGTTCGTGGAAAAACGATAATGACAGAAGGCCCAATGGCCGTTAACAACTAACGACGGAAAAATAACCGGAACGAATCAGAGGCAAGACCGGAGGAGATGCCTTTGGTTTTTCATAAGAACAAGTCTAGGTTTTCCTGATCCAGCGAAAGCGGGTCGAGGGAATTCTATTCATGTTCTAAATACGCGTGAACGTGCGGGGCGAATGGTTTTTGCTGAGACGTGGGGAATACGATGGAGACAGGAGGCGTTTTTTCGGGCAAATAAACAGGTTCGGAGCTTCGGGCGGTTTCAGGTAAATTTTGCCTGCATGAGCAGACAGGTTGCAAAGGTAATGGCCCTGGCTTATTGTCAAAATTTTTGACGGAAAATTTTTAAAAAAACATGATTTTTTAACATGTCGTATTAGAGCGGGTGAACAAGAGCATGTATAGATTTTCCTGATCCAGCGAAATCGTACAAATTAACTCAAACAACTTCTATGATTGGGCGCTTGCAGCGGATGGAGGAAAATCTATTCATGCTCTTTTAACTTATCATACCAATCACAAAAATCCTGGTATACCTTTGTGCGCGCCCGGTTTTGTGGGCTTTTACTAATAAAATGACTAAAAAACGTGTTCTCATCGCCGGCGCCGCCGGATTTATCGGTTCGCACCTTTGCGATCGTTTTTTGAAAGAAGGATATTCCGTGGTTGCAATGGACAATCTGCTCACGGGCGACCTGGCCAATATCGAACACCTGTTCCCGGAAAAAGACTTCGAGTATTACCACCACGACGTTACCAAATTTGTACACGTACCCGGTCCGCTCGATTATATCCTGAACTTTGCCTCGCCGGCCAGTCCGATTGATTACCTGCAAATGCCCATCCAGACCCTGAAAGTCGGGGCGCATGGTACGCACAACCTGCTCGGCCTGGCCAAGGAAAAAGGCGCGCGCATCCTCGTTGCGTCCACCTCCGAAGTATATGGCGACCCGCTCGTACACCCGCAAACCGAAGAATACTGGGGCAACGTCAACCCCGTCGGCCCGCGCGGCGTATACGATGAGGCCAAACGTTTCCTTGAAGCCATCACCATGGCCTACCACAATTACCACGGCGTTGAAACCCGCATCGTGCGCATTTTTAATACCTATGGCCCGCGCATGCGCGTCAACGACGGCCGTGTGCTGCCGGCCTTTTTTGCCCAGGCCATCCGTGGCGAAGGGCTGACCGTCTTCGGCGACGGTTCGCAGACGCGCTCGTTCTGTTATGTGGACGACCTCGTGGAAGGTATTTACCGCCTGCTGCTCAGCGATTATCACCTGCCCATGAATATCGGCAATCCTTCCGAAATCACGGTCATGCAGTTTGCACACGAAATCCTGGCCCTGGTGCAAAACCCACGGGCATTTATTGACTACCGTCCGCTGCCGGTGGATGATCCCAAACAACGCCGCCCCGATATCACAAAAGCGCGAAGCATCCTCGGCTGGGAACCCCGGTTCGACCGCGAAACAGGATTGAAACTCACGTATGAATACTTCCAAACGGTGGTAAAATAATCACCCTTTTACCGCCAGTAAAATCAGATCGACCATGACCGAACCGTCGGCGTGCTGAAAATCCTGGCGGCGTAAGTCGCTGGTTTGGAAACCGTGTTTTTCAAGGACTGTCTGCAAAAAAGCAGCCTCATGAAAAAACATGTAGAGACTGTTTTTGCCGTCGGAAGTAAAGCGTACGCCTGATTTTTCGTAATCGTCTTCCATCGTGCTGATATACAACACGCCCCCCGGCCGGATCAAGGCTGCACAATCACCGATCAGGTGTTCGGTCTCTTCTCTTGAGAGATAGGGCAGGCAAAAACTGCACAAAATGCCATCATAAAGCCCCGGCAAGGCGGCGATGTCGCGACAATCCATGACGGAGTAACTTGCGCCCGGCGTGTTTTTTCGCGCCAGATCAATCATGGCGGGCGAAAGATCAATGCCTTCCGGCTGTAAATCGGGACGTCGGTGCAGGAGATAACGAATCACATTTCCCGGACCGCAGCCGACTTCGAGCAGCCGGGCGCCGGGCTGGAGCGACCCGCAAAATGCGTCGAGTGAAGCGGCGTAATGCCCCACATCCATGTACTTTTCCTGGTACACTGCGGCGTTGGTATCAAACACCTGAAGGATATCGGCGGGGGTGTTCATGGGCGATGCAAACAATCAGGAAGTCTTTAACATGTTAAATAAATAGGCATTCCGGATGTGGGCTGGCATAACCCTCATGCAATGAAACCATTAAATCGCCCGCTCCCACTATTTTTATGCTTCTGGAGAACATATTTCTTTCCTGAAAAACATCTTTCAAACTTGCATAATATGCGTAATAGTCTTCAAGATAGAAAATTGGCTGACACGGTTCCATCTCAAAGGACTCCTTTGTCGGTTTTTCTTCTGTTTTTTCTGGCGCTTTTTCGGGCAACTTTTGCTTTTCCTCCCTGGGAGGCTCCGGTGTAACAGGTTTTTCTTCCAACGGTTTCCATTCCCATGCCGGGGAATCTTTCTGCTCAATATTCAATGGTTCACCCATTGGTTTTTCTTCTTCTATTTTCTCCGGAATACGATCCGGCACGTTGATAACAATCTCGTTTTTTTCTATTACGTATCGGTAAAGGGTGGTGCAACACATACCACTTGACAGATCAAACTTGTATGTTTGTAGCAACCCGGCAAGTTCATTCACCATCATTGCAAGCGTCTTTTTATAGTCTGCACTGTTGCAATTTATCTTGTTGTCCCATTTATTTTTAAAATCATTCATCAACGTATCGAAGTAGTTTCTTCGATATTGTGCGCAGTCTGTCGTAACCGGTGACGCCGATTTTTTCTGTATTGTATTTTTTTGCGGAAAAAACGGTGTGTTTTTGCCTGCGGTATTTGGAAAAAATGACTTCGTAACCGAAGAATGTGGGCGGGAAAGCAATTTTGCAGAATACATGATCAATTGATTTTTTTTGTTCAGAATATGCTGTTAACAATGTGCTATCTTTCCCTTTAATTTCTGTGGTTTTCAAGGGATTGTGAGCATTAGTGTTTTCAACATGTGTACCAGGTCCACAGTACTGCCGCCGGCCGGGCCAACTCTCCTTTATGGGCCTGCGAACTGAGATACAACACATAATAACCCATCTCACCCTGTGAACTGAAAATATAATCCAGTCTGCCGTCGCCGTCGAGGTCGCCGGCAAAAATCAGATCGAAGAGTGAATCCAAGGTTGCCGTAAAGGGCGGTAGCGGTACTATTTCCTGTCGTTCGCCATTTTTTCCCAACAGATGCCATTGCGTGATTTGCCGGGGCAACTGGTCTTTTTCCTGTATTGTAACAACCTGCTCCGACACGCCATACTGCGACATCAAACTCGCATTGAATTCAGCGAAACCGGGTAGATGTTGTTTGTTGACTACACTGGTCCACCAAAAACAGGGAACGTCGGAACGTTCGTTCCAGGGCTTGCGGGTTCCAATCAAAAAATGCGGAGATACCGGCGGTTCGGTCATAATTACAACGTCGGATGGATAAAAATTGTAATTCCCGTTTCCATCCGTAAAGTCTTCTGTTGCATAGCGTAGTTGCACTTTTTTCAAGTCAAATTTTCCTTCTGACGATTCGTACACGGCGTACCAGTTCCAACCTGGATCAAACTCCGGATCATTGCTGGCGCCGGCATTGCCGTCGGTGGTACGCAGGCGAAACTGGTTGTTCAATTCTTTTCTGCCATATTGACCAAACCAGGCCGGATCGGCCAAAAAGCCGCTGAACATAAAGCCAGTTTTGCCGGCATAACGCACTTTCAACCAGTATCCGACATGCGGGCGACTTGTGCCGGTACTATGAGAAGGAAAAATAACACCGATTGTATCACGCCGGGCCGGCGGATCGTACTGCACTTGCCCATATTCCCCTTTGTCGAGCGTCAATACTTGTACCCTGGCGCCAAATGGCGCCAGCGCCAGGGTTTTGCCCGATTGCCCTGGGGTGGCGCGCAGTTTGAGCCCGCCGGTTGCAATAACCACAGCGTTATTTTGCGCCCATATAGCGCCGGTAAAAAACAGGATAAAAAGGAAAGATAAAATACGCATGGCCATTAGAGTATGATGGGAATTTTTTCAAGTTGAAAATCAAGTCTTTTACCGATGCAAATAACTTGGTTTTTTTAAAGTAAGGTTCATAAAGCATTGTTTTTCAGAAATAAGTTCTTAACATACGCTTATTCCGTGGTGCGGTAAATTTCAATCGGGTCGGCTTCTTTTTTCAGTTCCGCCAGGTCGAGCAGTTCCATTTTACCCTCTTCGTGCAACATTTGAACAATCTGGCAGCAATGCTGAAAAAAGAGCAGAGCGTCTTTATTCGACAGCCGTTTGCGGGGTTTGTAGGCAATCAGGTAATAATTGCTTCCTTCGAGGTGAGCCGGCGGTTTTTCCAGAAAAAAGCCCTGCAATTCAGGGGTGAATTTTTGGCGCACGAGGTCTTCAAACTCACTTTTTAACCAGAATTTGTCGGAAAACTCCGGATTTTCTTCAAAATTTATGTCCTTGTTGATCCCCAATCCTGCCTGTAACTTGTGCCAAAGCGATTCCGGTCGCAGGCGAAAGTTGGGCAGGTACCAGTTTTTGTCGTTGGCAAAGAAGACCGTCTGGGTGATGCGTTTGCGCGAATTTCCGGCTTGCACCGTATAGGTATAATCGAACATATACACGTCGGTTTGACCGACCATGCCGCGAAGGATATGGGTAATTTTGCCTTTACCAAACCAGCGTCGTTCGCGTTTGAACAACTCAAACCCTTTGAGTTGTTGGGTCAAACCGAATGAATCGGTCGGGGTGTACGTACAGTGCAGGGTTTCGGCCAGGGCCTGCATGGATTCAGCCTGTTGGGCGTCGCGTTTTTTGGCACGCCACACCACAAACGCTGCGGCCAGCAGACCAAATACCATCGTGGAAACCGGAACAAGAAAAGAAAGATCGGTTAAAAACAACATTTTGGGTAAAAATAAAGGATTTTTGCGCACAAAATTAGCACTTTTGGGCAAAATTATGCCCAGGAACAATCAATAAACAGGTTCATGATCCTGCCTCCTGCTATGTATGACGTTTACCATAAAAATATCAACCCTGTTTGAGTGCTCACTGGAGCGGGCTTTCAAAACCCCCATGTTGTGCGATGTAAGCAGGGTACATACCGGCTACGGACTCATGCCCCGGGTTACCCATTGCAGCGACGATGAAAACTGGGGGCAGCCCGGTTTTTCAAAAAAGATTTATGTGGCGCCTTCTCTGGCCCATAAAGGCGGCTTTGCATCGGTTGACACCGTAATCGAACGCATCGAAAACCGCTACTGGAAAATTGAAGTTGGTGAGTTCCAGGCGTGGATGCTGGGCTTTGAGCGTTTTACCGGCGAATGGGAAACCATTGAACTCGAACCGAATAAAATTCAGGTGAACTATACTTATGTCCTTTATGCGAAAAACGCCCTCTTTTACCCTTTTAACTGGTTGTTTGCGCATGTTTTCTGGAAGGCATACATGAAAAATGTACTGGAAAACGTACGTCTACTGGCATACAGCGAAGCGCCGTATCGCCACGCCTGAATGCAGGATTTTTCTTCAAAACAAACACATAATGGATCAATTCACCAACGAATTTCAGCAAATCAAACCCCAACTTCGCTCCTATCTCCTTCGTATGACGGCCAGTGTGACTGATACGGACGATATTTTACAGGATACATGGATCAAAGCAAGTCAAAACCTGGCCTCTTTTCAAGGGAATTCCAGCCTGAAAACCTGGATTTTTGCCATCGCTTCCAACCTGGCCAAAGACAATCTCCGTTTTAAAAAACGATGGACGGAAGATGTCACTGACATCTGCAAGCAGGAAGCACTGGGCAATCGCACTTTTTTTGAAACGGCCTTGCACATCAACGCTACGTCTCCGCAAGGCAATTTTGAAATCAGGGAACACGTTGCGTTTTGTTTTACCTGCATTTCCAAATCCCTCCCGCTGCCGCAACAAATTGCCTTGTTTCTCAAGGAAGTATATGAATTTAAAGTACAGGAGATCGCCATAATCATGGACACCTCTGAAGCGATGGTGAAATACTACCTGCACCTGAGCCGCAACAAAATGATGGAAGTTTTCGACCGTCGCTGTGCCCTGATCAACAAGGAGGGCATCTGCCATCAATGCTCCGAACTCAACGGGATTTTTAATCCCAAACAGGCGGCACAGGAAGCCATTATCAAAGTGGAAATGGCCCGGGCAGCAACTTCGGAAGACCGCGAAAGGCTGCTCGATCTTCGCATGAAAATTCTGCATGAACTCGACCCCTTCGAATCCGGCGGCGCTGCACTGCAATTGCACCACCTCGAACACAATCGCGAAGTTATGGAGCGCCTGGCCTGATTTTTTTTGAAAAAAACTTTCGGCAGCCCTATCGTTTTTTTCACACGAAAAGTCAGAAGGTCAAATTTAAAAACATGAACAAAATTTTGATCCTCTGCATTATGACACTTGCCACCCAACTCTCCGCTCAAAAAGCCCACACGCAACGCAAAGTCTTCAGTCGCAGCACCAGCGTCAGTACAACTATCCAGGCCGACCCGGGTATTGTATGGGCGCTGCTGACAAATTCTGAAGACTACAAGCGATGGAATTCTACAATCATCAGCATAGAGGGCGACATCGCGCCAGGCGAACGAATCCGGCTGAAATCCACCCTGGATCCTAAACGTACCTTTAAACTCAAGGTAAAAAAATTCGATCCGGAAAAAACCCTCATCTGGGGCGATGCCATGGGAAAAAGAACTTTTACCCTTACATCCGCCGGCAACGGGGAGGTTCTGTTTACCATGCGCGAAAAAATTGGCGGCCCCTTGTTTCCGCTTTTTGCCAAAATGATCCCGTCCTTTGATGCCTCATTTGATCAATTTGCCGCCGATTTGAAAAAGGAAGCGGAGGCCATTCAAAATAAATAACCCATCCATTTATCAACATTATGCAAACCGGAACAAAAGAAAATCCCTGGCAATTAAAGACCGCCCCCGGCACCGCCGAATACAACATGTGGCGCGACGATGAAAAAGGCATCCTCGTCTGCAAAGTAGGCGCCACGATCCTTCACTATGATGTGCGATGCATCGAAGACCTTTACCTCATGCTCAAAACCCATGGCGACTGGATGGAACTGGGCGCCGCCGATGAAGGCAAAACACCCAAAGATGGCACCATTGAAGCCTGGGGGCGCTCGGCCGACAACCCGCTCGGCGGATGGTACGGACTGAAAAAAGGATTCAGAGGACGCTTTGGCATGTACGTACCGCCACTGCTCGAAGTACTCGGCTTGGTCGAACTGGAACACAACGCCAAAAACAATCGCGCCCGCGCTTTGTGAGTTAACAGGGAAACGCCTGCCGAAAAAAACGCGAAAAACGAGGGTTTCGGCGGCTTTTTACCGGTTTTTTGAACCATCGAATTTTATTTTCAAAAAATATTTTGCGAAACCAATTGGTTGCACATACATTTGCAACCAATTGGTTTCTTATTTTACATCACAACAAAATGAGAAGAGATATTTTTCAAGCCATCGCCGATCCGACCCGCCGGGCCATCATCGCACTCATTGCCTTGCAACCAATGACGCCCAACGCCATCGCCGAGCATTTCGACGCTACCCGGCAGGCCGTTTCAAAACACCTGAAAATCCTGATCGAGTGCGAACTGGTAAAACCCGACCAGCAAGGCCGGGAGATTTACTACCAACTCGAAATTGACAAAATGAAAGAAATTGATAAATGGCTGGAGCAGTTCCGCCGGATTTGGGAGACGCGTTTCAGTCAGCTCGACGATTTGCTCACTACTTTAAAAAAAGGAAAACATGACAAATAACCTGCTTTTCGACTTTCTGGTGGACAAGAAAAACAATCAAATCCGTATCGCCAAAACCTTCGACGCCGGGCTCCCGATGACCTGGGATGCGTGGACGAAACCTGAATATTTGGACCAATGGTGGGCGCCCAGGCCCTATCGGGTTGAGACGAAATCCATGGATTTCCGCCCCGGTGGCAGGTGGTTTTACGCCATGATCAGCCCTGAAGATCAACGGCACTGGTGCGTCGCTGATTACAAAAGCATCAAAAACCTGATGCAATTCACTTACCTCGATTCCTTCGCCGATGAAAACGGCGTACTGGTGCCGGCTTTCGGAAGCACCCATTGGACGGTAGATTTTTCTGCGACGAACGGATCTGAAACCACACAGGTTAACATCCTGCTGCAATATGAGTCGCTCGAAATTATGGAAAAAATCATCGAAGTCGGCTTCCGGGAAGGCTTCTCGGCG
>JANRLZ010000056.1:0-8884 GCA_033762055.1 Saprospiraceae bacterium | reverse complement strand
AAAGAGCAACCCGGCAACGCCTGGCTTTCCTTTTGGCACGCCATACCGCTTGACCTGAGTTTTGCGGCCTATCTGATGCTGCTTCCCCTTTTGCTCTGGCAAATCGGAATCGCCGGCAACGCCAACTGGCGGCGCAACACAGAGAAAGCGGTGAATGGATTCAATATGGTGCTGTTTGGTATTTTCATTTTTGTATTTGGCGCCAATTTGTTTGTGTACGAAGAATGGCAGACCCCCCTGAACAACCGGGCGGTGGAATATTTTAAAACCCCCAGTTCGTTGCTCGATTCGATGTCATTCCCTTTTAAATTGGCCAGCATCGGGTTGTATCTTGGCTTTTTCTGGCTGGTTTTCAAAGGCTATAAAGCGATAGTTGGCAAAGCGATGTATCCCCCACCCCTTTCGCGCATGAGCCTCGCGCTTTTCCCGCTCTGGATGGGTTTGCTGGTTTTGGCCATACGGGGTGGCCTGGGGGTCATGCCGATCAATGAGAGCGCCGTTTACTTTTCCCCGCATTTGTTCGACAATCACGCGGCTACCAATCCCGGCTGGAGCCTGGGACATAGTCTGGTAGAAACCCGTTCGACCAAAAACCGCTTCATTTTCATGGAAACGGCAGATGCCCAAAAGCGGGTGAGCGATCTGATGCAGCAGGGCAACGGCGATGTTACACATCAGTTTGTCGCACCGCAAAGAGGCGCCGATTCGATTCCGTTTTACCCGCCGTTGAATGTTGTTTTTCTGCTGCTGGAAAGTCACACGGCGCAGGTGATCGAGGAGTTGGGCGGCGAAAAAGACGTGTGTCCCCACTTGAGCCGCCTTGCCCGTGAAGGTATTTTGTTCGAGCATTGTTACGGAAGCGGCTATCGCACGGATCAGGGTCTGGTTTCCATCCTGGCGGGTTATCCTGCCCAGCCCGATCAGAGCATCATTTTGCTCGACGACAAGGCGGCCCAATTGCCATCCATTCCCAAAGTATTGAAAGCCAATGGATACAACACCGCTTTTATCTACGGTGGCGAGTTGACTTTTGCCAATATCGGGCTGTGGCTGACCAACCAGCGTTTCGACAAAATAATTTCCGAACGCGATTTCTCGGATGATGAAAAAACACAACGCTGGGGGGTAGACGACCGCTTGTTGCTGCAACGTATGATCGAGGAAATGAACCGCCTGCGCTCGCCGTTTTTTGCAGCCGCCCTCACCCTGAGCGTACACCCGCCCTATGATGTGCCCTATGAAAGCAGGTGGAAAGGAACCAGCGATCGTGAAAAATTCCTGAACAGCGCCGCATTTACCGATGAAGCGTTGGGCGAGTTTTTTCGCCTCGCACAACAGCAAGCCTGGTTCGATCAAACCCTGTTTTTACTGGTTGCCGATCACGGAGCCTCGCAGCCCGGCGGACTCGGCATGGATAATCCGGCTTCGCGACATACCCCGCTGATTATTTATGGCAAACCACTGCTGGACAATTGCAAAAACCGGCGCATAGGGGCTTACGGCAATCATCACGATATTCCGAACCTGCTTTTTGACATATTAAAACAACAAACATTTACCACCCCGCCGCAAGGATTTACCTGGGGCAGGAATCTGTTTACCGTGGATGCCCTTGAAAACATCCGACGAACGGCGGCCGGTGAAAGAACTTCTCTGGGGTTTGCCTACTATACCAACGAAAACGGATTGGGATGGGCGACCGCACATGGCAAAGGATTTTATGAATTCGGCAGTCGCGAATGGCGCATCTTTGAAGGCCGCCTCGACAGTGCCGACCGGGCCGATGCACAGGCCTACCTGCAAGTACTTTACGACGATTTTTTGAAGAAGTAAGCGACCGTTCAACCCTTTCTCAGAAACTGTTTTAACGCTTGTCTGATCTTTTAAAACAGTTTCTCAATTCTGGCACGGTTTTAGTCATATATAAATCAGTGTGTAAGTATTGTTCTCAGAATTGAAAAATTCTCAAGGGCGCGGGAAAAGACCCGCGCCCTTTTTTATTCTCCGGGTGGCTCTTCCGGTTTGTCTGATTGAAGGGCTTTGCGAATCTGACTGGGCAGCAGGCGGATTTTGTGTCCCAACCATTTTTCAAGTGTAATGGCCACCAGGGCATACCCCTCCGTCACCCCCGGCATCGGCACGACTACCACCACAAAAAAAGGCAGGAACCGCGGAATATCCTTGAGTTGCTCGCCGGCTTCCCGCAATTCTTCGGGCGTGGGCCTGCGGTGTGCGGGCATGAGGCGCAGTTTACCTCTGCCATGACGCGCGTAAATCCGCATCATACGGGTCGTTTCCACCCCTTCCATCACCAGCGCCCAAAGCATGCGGCGAGGCAGGCGTGTAATTTCCCTGATTTTGAACCTGGGTTTCACGCAACAAAAGTACGCCTACTTATGGTAATGCGTCAAATGGGTGCCGCCCGACGTCGGCTGCGCGACCAAAAATACCAACAAAATTTGTTTAAAAAATAATTCATAAAACTATTTGTTAGCACGATTAAGTGTTTACTTTTGCCGCATTGTTTTACATCAAAATAAAATGGTTATGAAAAAACAACTTATCGGAACTATTGTCGGAGGACTCATTCTCTTTATCTGGCAATTTCTTTCCTGGAGCATGCTTCCCATTCACCAGTCTGAAATGCGTTACACCCCTAATCAGGACAAAATCATGGAAGCGCTCAACCAAAATCTGACGGAAGACGGCGGCTATTTCCTGCCCAATCTGCCGCCTGAAAGCACCCCCGAACAACAACAGGCGCACATGGAATCGAGCGCCGGCAAACCCTGGGCAACTATTACCTACCACAAGTCCATGAATACCAACATGGGCATGAATATGGTACGTGGACTGGCCGTAGACCTCGTTGCCGCCTGGCTGCTGCTTTGGCTGCTGATGAAAGTGTCCAACCTGACCATGAGTACGGCCATACAGGCTTCGCTCGCCATCGGGGTGATGAGCTACCTGACCACTGCTTACCTCAACAGTATCTGGTTTGAAAGCGATTCCATCGGGCATCTGATTGACGCCGTTGTATCCTGGGGACTGCTCGGCGCATGGGCCGGCTGGTGGCTGAACAGGAAATAACAGCAGGCCTGCATAACCAGATATATTTTTTTGACAGGGAGGCTGTCTAAGAGGCTGTTTGAGTTTCCTTGCCGGGCTTCGAAGGAAATTCAAACAGCCTCTAAGGTTTTTTCAACGGCTGCCTTTTACGTATAACCCTCCATAGCGATAAGGAACCAGCCTTTGAGACCAGGCTACTGGACGAACTGTGTAATCGTCCAGTAGCTTGCTTTGAGACGCTTTATTCTCCCCTACTTTCTCCCGATGATGCCTTTGTAACCAGGCAAAGAAAGAAAACTTACCTGCTTTATCTGCCTGAATCCTGCCGTTTTCATCCAATGTTCAATTTCTGCCTGACTCCACAGTCCTGCCGTACTGCTGAGCAGAAAAAACAGATCGCCCAAGGCACCCAGCATATCGCCATCCTTTTTAATGGAATCCTGACGGATAAATTCCAAAATCGCATAGGTTCCTCCCGGCTTCAGGGCTGCAAAAACTTTTTGTGCCACCGCTTCATTTTGTTCAGCCGTAAAATGGTGGGCCACACTGGCCATTAAAATATAATCGTACTGCGCTATACCTATATCATCGCTCAGAATGTTGCCGGCTTGGTAGGCAATACGTTCCCCCATACCGTGTTTTGCAAGAATGGGCCTGGCCTTTTCAACAGCCTTGGGCAAATCAAGAATGGTGGAGTGCAGATTTGGCGCTTTTTGGCACATCGCCACACTATACAATCCGTGCGAACCGCCAATGTCGAGCATTTTAGTTGCACTTGTCGGAATGGATAGTTTTCGCCGAGCCTCTTTGGAAGCACCGGTAGCCGCTGCTTCCATGGCATTCTGATATAAATACCAGGCCTCATCGTCGAAGGTGTCATGGTATTGCAAACCTTTGCCGGTACGCAGGAACTCCGGAAAATAATCCATCCATTGCATACACACCCGGTTATCAAAAAGCATCATCCAGTACACGCTGTCGGGACTATCTTTCAGCAAATATTTCTTTCCCTGGGCGCTGAGTGCGAATTTTCCATCGCGATGATCCAGTTGCCCCATGGTAGCCATCACACCAAGTGTGCTGAGCAGTGCTTTTTCATTCAGGTCACAGGCCTTAGCGATTTCTGCGGCTGTTTTTTCGCCCTTTCCGATAGTTTCAAATATGCCTGCATCCACTGCTTCGAGCAGGAATTTGCTCATCATAAACCCGAAGTGCGAATACAGTAATGGGTAAGGCAAGAGTTTTGCCTTGATCGCCACCCATTCAAGGGGGTTTTGCGGAATAGCACCAATTTTCATGACATGAAATAATTTAATCTTTGATTTGATACCGTTTTACCGGATTTTTTATCGGCGGAACGGTTTGCAAAAAAGCCCAGATGGCATCCACTTCTCCATCGCTGAGCGTGGTGTGCGGGAACATGGGGTAATGCAGGGGGCCGCCTCTCGGGTTTTTGTTGAATTTTACCGCATCGCGAAATTGCTCGCGGGTCCAGTTGCCGATGCCCGTTTCCTTGTCCATCGTAATATTGGCCGAAGGCACCGTTTCGCCCTCGTAATTCAGCATCGGATTGCCGCCGCCGTAATACCCTGCCGAGCGTTCCGGCGCCTTGGTGTCTATCGTTTTGAAATCGGCGGAATGACAGGCATAACAACTCATCAGCCCGTCGGCAAGGTATTTTCCAAATGCGACCTGATTGGCGCTGTCAGGCACCACAACAGGCGCCGCTGGCAGAGCCGGCGGGGTAAAAGCCGTGTTGCAAAGCAATTTTATCAGAAAATTGGGTTCGTTGGGTGGGTACTCCTTTGCATCGGGCGCCAATGTCGGATCGTCGGATCGTAACCAGGCAATAATCGAATGAATATCGCTGTCGGCCATCAGTCCGTAACCGCCCATGATGGGGTTGTAATGTCCATCTTTCCGAATCGCACGGCGCAGGTAATAATACAACTCACCGTCGGTCCATGCACCGATGCCGTGCGTTTTGTCTTGCGTAATGTTGTACGAAGCAATCGTTCCGAATTCCTTGGGCATATCGGTCATGATATGTCCGGTCATTTTTCCCGTTTGAAAATCTTTATGGCATTCCTTGCAAAGCAAACTGGCAATTTTAGCGCCCCGTGCCACACTGCTGCTGTCTTTGTTTACTTGCAGGGAGGCAATGTCCGGAGGAAGTTGGTAATCGTACGTCGGCACGCCTTTAAAGTGGATAAAGACAGCGGAAAGTACAAGGAGCAGGGTGATAGCGCCCAGCGCATAGGCAAGAATTTTAGTCAGACGTTTCATGTTAGAACAGGTTAGGTGAATCGTTTTGCAAATATTTCCACTTTAAATATATATTTCAAAGAATCAATAAAACATTTGCTTTATCCTTTAAAATAACAGAAAATACGATCATTTATTTTTTAAAACATGAGTCACCCCAAAGCTTGGAATGACTCATGTTGACAAGTTCCGGAAAAAGCAGGTTACTTCCCGCCGGCCAGCTGATCGCCGTTTAGTTGCGCTTGCAACGATGCGGTATCCATCTCTACCCAGGCTTCGGTCACTTTACCGGTGGCATCCAGTTTGTAATAACCCAGCGCCGACACCTTTACTTTCCTGCCGGTTGCGGGCTTTCCCATAAAAGGGCCGGTTTGGGTACCGGTCAGCCAGCCCTGAACGGTGACTATCCCGTTTCCGGCATACAATACATGCATCTCGCGGCGAACATCGGGGAATCCGGTTTTAAATGCCGCAACCCGCTTTTTGAAATCGCCCAGCGAATTTGGCTGGCCGCTGAAATAATGTACAGCGTCTGCATGGAAACAGGTAGCCAGTTTTTCCGTGTCACCGGCATCTGCTGCGGCCAGAATACCGCGCACGGTCGCTTCGGCTGCGGCAGCCTGGTTGGGCAGCCCGGCCATCAGCTGGCTTTCAAAAAGTTTTTGATCGAACTGCACCTCCACTACCCTGATTTTCCAGGCATTATTTAGTTCGAAAACTGTTGTAAACGGCGTATTCACGTAGTTGCCGGTCGCAGGGTTACCCATCATCGGGCCGTCATTTTTCCCTTTGAACACCCCGCGTATGACAACTTTATAACCCGATTCAATACAATCGAGCACCTCGTGTTTCATATCGGGGAATGCAGCCTTGAAACCCTGCCCCACTCCCATCCATGCCGGTTTGTTCAAGGGTTGCGGTGCAAATGGCGCAGTGGCGCGAAGATCTTCGGCAATAAGTTGATCGAGCGTGGTGAAATCGCCTCCATCCAGCGCGTTGAAATAGGTTTTCACTATATCAGAAGGCGTGGGGTAATGATCGCTGGCAAAAAGCGGGCTTGCACAAAAAGCAAGCAATACGATCAGGCTGAAAAAATGAGTCTGTTTCATCGTGTTTGTAAGATTTAGTAAAAAAGGAAAGAAATAACAGCGCCGTAATTACTTGCCTTCGCCGGGAATGAGTCCCAATTGCTGGAGCATGGTGAGTTGGTCAATGACTGCCCAGTGCTCCACCCCTTTGCCGCTTGCATCGAAACGAATAATATCCGTTTGTTCAATTTGTACGGACTTGTTGGTGGCGGGCATGCCCATAAAAGCACCCTTGTTGGTGCCGGCATAACGACCATGAATAATGACGATATCTCCTTCGGCAACGACGTGTAAAACCGTGGTTTTACCATCAGGGAAAGCCGAGTGATAGGCGGCGATGAGGTTTTTCACCTTTTCAAAGTCGCTGCTGCCGGGCGTTTCAGGCGGAATGGGCATGTGTTCGACTACATTGGAACTGACGTAACGAGAGAAGGCGTTCAGGTCGCCGGCATCCACTGCCGACAGGATTTTGAGCGCAGTTTCCTTGTTTTGGGCGGGCGTTTGCGCATGCAGGCTGCCTGTAAATGCAAGCAGCAGTAGGCAACAGAAAAAAAAGTTTTTCATAGTACAGGTTGGCAAAAGAGTGAGTGAAATCACAAAAAACGTTTGCTTTTCAAACATTCTGCCAGGAACAGGAAAACCGCAATGGTAGCCAGCAGACAGAACGAATGATCGGCGGAGCGTTTCATGTGCTGTTGTTTTGTGGTGCGAATCCTTGACTTATTTCATGAGAGCGGAGGTAATACCTGTCATCGTGCCCGTGGCCTCCCAGCGAACGGCTTTTCCCTGTGTGTCAAACGTCCAGGTCATTACCAGATCGTCGCTGTATTTTTTGCCTGTAGAGCGGGCTACGCCTTCTATGTGCACATCGTTGATCACTTTGTTGCCTTCTTCCCGAAAATTAGAGGGTGCAAATACGCTCACTTCAATGCTGTTGCCGACCGATTCAAAGAAGCGCCCTACTTCGACCTGGCCTTTAAAGGTTCCGGCAAACGGCACGATGGCGGGATCACCGGCGTGTATCCATACAATATCGGGCGATAACGAAGCCAGAATACCGGGGATATCGCCTGCACCAAATTTGGCATAACCATCCATGGCTGTTTTTACATTGGCGGATTGGGCCTGAATAAATGCAGCGCTGCATACCAGCGCGAGTAACATGAAGAAAATTTTGGACTGTTTCATTGTGTTAAAAAATGTTGAAATGGTGATGGAATGATTCACAATTGACAGCACAAAGGTGGCCCTGCCTGCAGGGCGCCGGCAATCCTCCAAAACATGGGTTTTCTTCTCCCTGAAAAAGGGGATTTTAGGAAAAACCCAAAAAAAACGTAGGAAATTGACAAAAAACGGGGAAAGATTTGGGGGTTAAATTTCATCCTGACCAGCAAAGCAATGAAATCGGATATGAAAATTTACGCCCTGCTGTTGCTTCTTCTGCCATTCGCCGTACAGGCACAGGTAAGCGCCAAACGCGACAGTCTGTTGCGACTGGCTGCCAACGCCACCACCGACACCGCCCGCGTGTGGGCGCTGATGAATGCGGGCAAACTGTATTCGGTGCAGCAACCGGATACCGCGTTGCGCTACCTCGATCAGGCCGCTGCACTGGCGCAAAAGATCGGTTTTGAACCGGGTATTGCCAAATGCCAGATCAATCGTTCGGTACCGCTCGACAAATTGGGAAGATTCAGCGAATGCGTGACGGCCTGCGAAACCGCCATCCCCATCTGTGTACGCCTGGGAATGAAACGGGAAACGGTGGCGGCCTATAACAACCTTGGCAACGCCTGGGATTATCTGGGCGATCGCTGGAAAGCGATAGACGCATTTTCCAAAGCCCTCAAGGCAATGGAAGGCGTACAATTACCGCCTCATTTCCCGCTTACGGTACGCAACAACATCGCACGGCAATACAATGACTTGCATCTCTTTGATAAAGCCAACGAATACGGCAGGATTTCCCTCCGGGAAGCCACCGCCCTGGGCGACTCCATCGAAGTGGCCGCTGCATTGCAAATCCTGGCCTATGCCGCTATCCATACCAACCAAAAAACCGAAGCGCTGGCTTACTGCAACCGTATCATGCGCCTCGCCAAAGACCAGGATCCCTCATTGTATGTTTTCGGGTTGCACAATACTGCCATGTTACTGAGTGATCAAAACATCCACGAAGCAACACGTCTGGCAAAAGAAGCCCTGCAGGTATCCAAACAAAGCGGCAATAAAAACGGGGAGTCCAACGCGCTTTTTTTGTTGTCACGATTTTCCCTGTACAGCAAACAATACCGCCAGGCAAAGGAATATGCCAGGACTGCTTTGGCAATTGCTCAAAACAGCGGTGTGAACGACGATGTAGCCCGCATCTACCTTACCCTTTCTGATCTTGCCTTGACCGATGGCGACATAACTGCCTATCGCAGGTATCGGGAAATTCATGAAAACATGCTTGATACCCT
>JANRLZ010000055.1:0-11640 GCA_033762055.1 Saprospiraceae bacterium | reverse complement strand
TTTTGTCCAGATTGCCGGTAGGTTCGTCGCCCATGATGATGAGCGGATCGTTGATCATGGCGCGAGCAATGGCGACCCGTTGTTTTTCACCGCCCGACAGCTGGTTGGCTTTTTTCAGCGCAAGAGATTCAATATCCAGTATTCTGAGTCGCTCGAGTGCGCGGTGTTCCACCTCCTGTGCGCTGTATCTTTGAAGTTTCAGTCCGGGTAACATGACATTTTTTAGTACCGTAAACTCATTTAACAAGTAGTGAAACTGAAAAACAAAACCAATTTTTTCGTTTCTAACCCGGGCCAGTTCAACTTCTGTTTTCCCTCGCATCGTTTCTCCGTCAATCCACACGTCGCCCTCATAATCGGTGTCCATGGTAGAGAGGATATAAAGGAGGGTAGATTTTCCACAACCAGATTTGCCTGTTACTGCAACAAAATCGCCCTGACGAATCGAAAAATTGACCTCATTCAGCACCTTTACACGCACCGGATCATTGAAATACTTGTTGATATTGACCGACTGAAGGATCGTATTTGCCATATTATTTTCCCCGAATGATGATGACCGGGTCAATTTTACTTGCCTTGCGTGCCGGGAAGAAGCCGGCCAGGTAGGTGGTTACCAGCGAAAAAAGGATGCCGATGAGGTAAAATCGGGGGTTGTAATTTACCGGATAGGTCGTGATAGTAGGCAGTGCCGGCGTATTGAAAGGGATCTGGTCAATAAGCAGCGACAACAAAAACCCAAAAAGCAGTCCGAGCGCTCCGCCTACCCAACCAATCGTCAGTGCGATACCCAGGAAAATTTTTCTTACATCGCCGCCCGAAAAGCCGGTCGCTTTCAGAATGGCAATCGTATCCATTTTCTCATAAATCATCATATTGAGGATGTTGTATATCCCGAAACCGGCTACAATCAGCAACACAATGCCAACTACATATGAGATGAGCGTGCGAACAAAACTGCCGGTTTCAAACTGAGCGTTGGCCGTTTGGATGTCTTCTGCGTCGCACTGAAAAAGTCGGGCGTAAGATGGTGCGATTGCCGGAGCCTGAGCAAGGTCGTGCAGTTTGATCTGTATATCAGTGATATAATTGTTGGGTACCCCCAGCAATTTCTGGGCGGTTGCGATAGAAGCAAAACTTTGTACTTTGTCGAGATCAGCGATGCCCGATTGAAAAATTCCTACAACTTTCAGCGGTAACCGTTCGCCTTTTGACGTGGTAAGCTGGACAACATCGCCGACTTCCACCAGCAATTTTTCCGCCAGTCCTTTGCCCAGTATGATACTGTTACTTACATTTTTCAGATCAACCGATTGTCCGCTTCGGATGTAGTCATTGAAAAAAAACAATGCGCTTTCGGCCACAACATCTATACCGCTTACCACACCCGTAATATCAATGGTGCCGGAGTTGTACAGAACCGGGGCGTTGATTTTGGGCGCTACACCAAGCACACGAGGGTCGTTTTTGACTGCCTGCAGGACGGCGGCACTGTTGTATAATTCCAGTTTGCTGTTGCTCGACTTGACCGACCGGATGAAATTATGGACGTCTTTGAATTCGGCAGAAAGATTGATTGGCTGATTTTGGTTGGGTTCGATCTCATTGAACAGGCGTATATGCGGGGTTCGGTTCAGGATCAGGCCGTCGAGCAGGTCGTTCAGCCCGTTCATAAAACCAAGTAAGGCAATAAACATCGTAATGCTGAAAGTTACGCCAATAGCAGCTACGAGCGATTGGCGCAATCGGGCCATCAACAACGATTTGGCAATATCGGCAATGAGTTTCAGGTTCATTTTTCCGGCAAAAGAATCGTTTCAGTAGCAGCAAGCCCGCGCAGAATCTCTACTTTCTGATAGTCTTTCAGACCGGTTTCCACGCGTCGGAGGGTTTTGTTCGTCAACATAACCGCTGAATCGCCAATCAAATATGCGCGCGGGATGGTCATGGCCTTTTCTTTTTCCAAAATAACGATGTTGGCTTCAGCCGTCAAATTAGGATATAAAACAGGTGGTTTTTGCGTAAAAACCGCTTCTACTGTAAATGTTCGCGAACGTTCGTTCATGATCGGGTTGATGTCGGCAACGCCGGCTTCAAAAACTTGTCCGGGATAACTGCTTAAGGTCAGGAACACGCGTTGTCCGGTTTTCAGGCGGACAATATCATTTTCGTCAATTTGCAACTCGATCAAAAAATCGCCGGCATCGCCCAGAATGGCAAGCGGTGTTTGGGTGTTTACCATTTCTCCTTCTTCTTTTAATATGCTGTAAACACGCCCGCCGATCTTGCTGTAAACGGTGAAATCCCGGGCGTTTTTTTGGCTAATCGCCAATTGCTTCCGGGTTTGGGCGGCGGAAAAGTCCAGTTGTTTTTTCAGATCCAGGTAGCGGAGCCGGGCAGCCTCATAATTGCCCGCGGAGCTGATATATGCCAGTTCGCGTTGTTCCAGTTCTGCTTTAGAACCGATTTGCTGCGCCCAAAGCGAACGTTGTCGCTGAAGCAACAGAGAGTCGTTCAGCATCTTGCTTTTCGCGGTCTGAATGGCTGTACTCAATTCATCCAGTCGCTCGCCCCTGAGACTGAGTTCGGCAAAATCAGCGGCAAGTTGGGCGTTGTCAAGCTGTAATCGGGCATTTTCATTTTCAATGGTAAAAAGTGGGGCGCCGGATTGAATCAGATCGCCCTCACTGACCCATATTTTTTGCAACAAACCATTGACCGATGAAAAAACCTGGTATTGATGTTTGCTTTTGATGATGCCGGAAGCATAGACCGATTCCGTAATTTTTTCAATACCCGGTTGCACGCTTTCAAGCTGCTTTTTGCAGCCGGCAAGAAAAAGCAGCGGCGCTGCCAAAGTCATCAAAACAGTCAGTAGCCGGTTGCTCGTGACTAACATCCGTTTTAGCTCATCGGTACTGCAAGCAGGCGCTTTAGCGCATGGAATACTGCATTGATCCTGGATCTGGAGGGCGATCTTTGACATGGGGTAAAGATCGAAAAAAAACGACACTTTACTTCACACGAATCACCGGATGTAGTTTGTACTCGCCGTTGCCTTGCACTTTTACAGAGGCGGCTGCGTCAAAATCGAGCACAAAAGTGTTCAGGTCAAGCCCCAGGTTTTTGTCAATTTTGACCTTCAGCCCCGATTGTTGGGCGCTGGGGGTGT
The DNA here is from genome assembly GCA_033762055.1 of Saprospiraceae bacterium. Lineage (GTDB taxonomy): Bacteria > Bacteroidota > Bacteroidia > Chitinophagales > Saprospiraceae > M3007. The sequence continues at coordinate 8,468 of JANRLZ010000055.1, read as the reverse complement.
CCAGCGGATACAACACACTGTCCACCATCACGGAATTTTCCGGCCCGAGTACAAAGCGGACTTCTTTCAAAATGTCGAGCGGAACCGGGCCGGCGGCGATGAGGGTGTCAATGCCGTTCTGGAAATCGAGCAGGTTGTAAACGCCCTGGTTGGTGGGAAGCAGCAGCCAGTCGCTGGAGTCGTTGGCCATTTTTACGCGAATCTCGCGGATGTCCACATTTACCTGTTGAAAATCGCCCGGACCATCGGTGAGGCGAATGCGTAGCGTGGTGGTGGCGCTGTCTTTCTTACAGGCCATAAAGCCGAGCAGCAACGCAAAGGTTGCGAGCAGAAAACGGGAAGATTTCATGATAAAATCGGTTGATGTGATAAAAAAACGTTTGCAAGAAACGCCATTCATCCTTGCCCGTTGTGCGCCGGCAATCAAATTGGGGGAAATTCCCCTCAAAATAGCCACCCGGTGGTAAGGGTTTTCACGCAGCAAAAGCCGATCACATCATCCCCACAAACTGGTCGAACAAATAACGTGCATCGTGCGGACCGGGACTGGCTTCCGGGTGGTATTGCACACTGAAAGCGGGACTGTTTTTAAGCCGGATGCCTTCGATGGTCTGGTCGTTGAGATTGAGGTGAGTGGCTTCCACGAGCGAAGGCGAATCATACACGGCTTGTTCAAGTACGCCGAATCCGTGGTTCTGACTGGTGATTTCGCCGCGTCCGGTGAGAAGATTTTTTACCGGATGATTGAGGCCGCGGTGGCCGTGGTGCAGTTTGTAGGTGGGCAAACCCGCCGCCAGTGCCAGCAACTGTTGGCCCAGACAAATGCCAAAGAGCGGTTTGCCGTCCGCAAGCATTTTTTTCACGGTATCAACGGCGTAAGGCATAGAAGCCGGGTCGCCCGGACCGTTGGAGAGGAAATAACCGTGCGGGTTCCAGGCTTTTACGGTCTCAAAAGCGGTTTTGGCCGGGAAAATCTGCAAATAGCAATCTCGCTGGTCGAAACAGCGAAGGATGTTCTTTTTGACCCCGAAATCCATCACCGCGATGCGGTATTTGGCTTCCGGATTTCCAACAAAATAGGATTCGGTTGTACTTACGCGACTCGAAAGTTCGAGCCCTTCCATGCCCGGGGTGGCCGCCAGGCGGCGCGCCAGTTCGTCGAGATCGTCGGTTTCGGAAGAAATAATACAGTTCATCGCCCCGCGATCGCGGATGTGTTGCACGATGGCGCGGGTATCCAGGTCGCAAATAGCAACGAGGTTTTCTTTTTCAAAATAATCCTGGATACTTTGTTGGGCCAGCTGGCGGCTGTAGGGTACATTGAAGTTGCGGCATACAAAACCGGCAATTTTGATGCTGTCGCTTTCTATTTCCCCGCTATGAATACCATAATTGCCGATGTGGACATTGGTCGCTACCAAAACCTGGCCGGTGTAAGAGGGATCGGTAAAAATTTCCTGATACCCCGTCATGCCCGTATTGAAGCAGATTTCACCCGTCGTGGTGCCGATTTTTCCGGCTGCTTTTCCACGAAAAACCGTTCCGTCTTCGAGGAGGAGAATTGCGTTTGCCATTAGTGCGTTTTGGGGCGCGAAGGTCGCTATTTCTTTGGAATTATTCTACATCAGAAAAGCATACACCCCTCAAAAAAGTAGTTAGCAGGTAGCACGGACTTTGGTCCGTGCTACCTGCTACGCCACTATTCCACCACGAGTTTCTCGCGCAGCAGCGTACGGCCTTCATTGTCAACTGCCTGCAGGAAGTAGAAACCGGGCGTCAGGGCCGCAACATCAAGTACGACATCGGCCAGGGACTGTCGCGCCACTTTTTTGCGCATCACCGCGCGACCGGTAGCGTCACAGAGGACGAGGGCGCCTTCAAAAAGCGTGTTGGCATCGGCCTTGAACAGCACTACATGATCTGCCGGGTTGGGGAAAATACGGGCATCCAGCATTTGATAGACCGGCTGATCGGCGCCTACCAATGTCTGTAAATCAATGGAATACACGCCGCGACCATGCGTACCGGCGTAGAGCTTGCGCGTTGCCTGGCGGATCTTCAAATCCAGCACCTGCACGGCGGGCATACCCACGCCGTAGGCTTTCCAGTTGATGGAATCGGCGTCGGAGTAAAACACCCCGATGTCGGTGCCTACGAGGAGGTAATTGGTCAATGAATCGAACAGGATGCAGTTGGCGGGTACATTGGGCAGGTTGCCTGAAATATTCTGCGTGCTCTGCCAGGCATTGCTCGTGGAAAATACCTTCCTGCCGGCAGCATACCCGCTTTTCGTGACCCACATCCGCTCCGGATCGGTGGGGTGAATGGCAATACGGGTAATGTCTTCAGTTGCGTTCGAAACGGTTTTTACGTTCCAGTTCTGACCGTCGTTTACGGTTCGGTACACCCGGTTCTGGCGCGTTACCACGATAATATTGGTGTCGCTGGCCGACATGGCGATGTCGCGCAGATCGTTGTCGGCGCCGCCGGTCAGGTTGTTGCTGATTTTGTGAAAATGATCGCCGCGGTCGAAAGAGCGGAACACGTCTTCGAACGCCACCAAAAAAGACCGCGGGTTTTGTGGATTCAGGATAAAAGGGGTTACCCACTCGCCCGAGGGGTTACCGGGGATGTTGTCGGCGATGTTTTCGTCGGTGGCATACCCGTTCAGGGAGCGGTAAATGTCGTTGCCGCCATAGTATTCGGTAAAAATGATGTTGTTGTTGGTGGGGTCAATAATCTGGCACATGGCATCACCGCCGTTGGTGTGCCGCCAGCCGAAGGGCGTGCGGAGCCAGCCGCCATTGTCCTGCGAGCCGGCCGCAATTTTGAGCTGCCCGGCTTCGCTGATCGCAATGCGGTAAAACTGTGCGATACCCAGTCCGTCCGACAGGTCGGTCCAGTCCTGCGTAGTTTCGTCGTAGCGGTAAATGCCGCCGTCGTTGCAATACCAGAGTTCCTGCGAATTATGGGGACTATGCACCATATCGTGGGCGTCGGCGTGTACTTCGGCATGGATGCCATCGTTGTACCAGTGGGTAATTTTTTCCCAGGTAGCGCCCTGGTCGAGCGAGCGACTGACGGATACGCCGGCGAGGTAAACGATGTTTGAATCGCTGGGTGAAAAGGAAAAAATACCCCAGTCGTCTTCCGGTGCAGCGTTGTTGGCGTAGGTGACGCCGCCGTCTTTGGAAAGCAGGAAGCGTTTGCCGTTGGAGAAATGCACCCCGAGCCAGTCGGGCTGCAAGGGACTCACCTGAAGGCGAATATCGTTTTGCGAGACCTGAAAGTCGGTGATTTGAGTCCAGGTGTCGCCGCCGTCGGTACTTTTTACCACCTGGCTCGTGCCCCAGTAGTTGTGGTGTGCGGCATAGATCGTATTCACATCGCCCGTCCGGAATTTGATGTCGGTGTATTCGCCGTTGCGCAGCGTTTGCCAGCTTTCACCGCCGTCGGTTGTGCGGCGGATACCCCGGTTGGTGGCCGCAAACAGGATTTGCGGGTTTTCGGGCGACATGATGAGGTTATAGATCACATTCTCCTGTGAAAGTTCCCAGTCTAATCCGGTGGGCGACCAGGTAAATCCGCCGTCGGTGCTGCGGTACACGCCGAGGTTCCAGTGCCACCAGCCCCCCTTGTCGCCGAGCGAGATGTACATCGTATCGGGGTTTTGGTGGTTGATCAGGATGACGCTTACGGGCAGGTAGGGCAGACCGTCGCCCATGGGCGTCCAGTTGGCGCCGCCGTCGGTAGTGCGCCAGAAGCCGCCCCAGGGGGTACCGACAAAAAACGTAAGCGGGTCGGAAGGGTGGAAGGCGATGTTTTTGGTGCGTCCCATGCCCCAGTAACCGCTGTTGGGATTTTTGCTGGGGCCTTCATTTTTCCACACCGGCTGGTCGTCGCGGTTCTGCACACCGGCGATCATGTGTTTCTGGTGTTCCAGCCATTGTGCGCGCAGGTCGGGAAAAGTGCCGTCGGGTTTGACGCGGTCGCGCCAGTACCATTTCCAGCGCTGGTATTTGACGTAGGTGTTGTCTTCGCATGCTTCGGCGGCTTTTTCGTGGTCGAATTCTTCGGCGAACCAGGCGTCAAGTTGTTGACAAATTTCAAAATAGTTGCGTGAGGTGACGGGGATGTCCAGATCGGGCAGGGTTTGGGCCGGCAGGGAGAGCCATGCGCCCAGCAGCAGTGCGAGCAGCGGCGAGATTTTTTTCATGATGGAGTGTGTTCGTGTGAAATACATGACGCCTGCAAAGGTAAAAAACCGGCATTTGAGCCTGCGGGCCAAAATGCCGGTTCTGCTAATAGGACGCGAAGATGGGGGGAGTTATTTTTTGTAACGTGCCACCAAATCCTCCACCAGTTGACTGATCCATTGCCGTTCAGCGATAAAATCTGCTTCAGCGATGTCTTTTTGTATGATTTTGAGGCGGGTTACATCGCGTTTTGCCTCGGCATGGAGGATGCGTTTCATGGTATCGGAAAAACGTTTGCCCATTTTTTTCTTGACCGGTCCCACGTCTTTCAAGCGGAAAAAGAAGAGAATGGCGGCTTCGATCCGGTCTTCGAGGTACTCGCCTACGCGGTGATCGGCCTGTTGGCGATACACACGTTCAGCCAGTGCTTTTATTTCGATGATGCGGCTGGAAAAACGACATTGAATATCGTCGTATTCGGAGGTCATCATGATATGGCAGGCTTGCTGATAGTCGCCGGTATGGTAGTAATAGTTGGCCAAGGCAAATTCGTAATATTGTTCGGATGGCATCACGCCTTTGATATGGGTCCGCTGATTTTCGATAAAGTTTTTAGCCCAGTCAAACGCTTTGAGGCGCAGGGCGTGCATCATGATGCTCAAAAATTCCGTGGCCATTATCTGGTTAGTAGGCAGAAAAACACGGTTGGATTCCACCCGGCGTTTTTGGATTTCAAAAACCAGTTCCAGAAATTCAAGCTTTCCGCTATTGGCCAGCCGGATACCGAAGTTGCAGGCCGATAACTCGAAGAGATTAATGTATTCAAGAGGAATCCCTTTTTCCTGGCCGTGTAATAAATCAACAAACTCCCTAAAAGCACGGTAATTGTCCTCATTTTTACCCGACAAAAGCAATACGGTAGCCAGCAGTACCTGATTGAGAGGTTTGTTGGTAAACCATTGCAGGCGGTCGTCATGCTGTTCAAGTGAAAGCCAGTTCAGCGTTGCATCTATTTCTACCGGCGCCAATTGGTTTTGGTTTAGAATTTGGCAGGTGAGCCAAAGACGTTCGATGAGGTAGTATTCATCCAGCGCCTTGATGGTATTGGAAAGGTTGATATCGTCTTTTAGGTTATTTTTGGCACTTTGGAGATAAAAAGCCTGATTTTCCGATAAAAACCGGATGTAAAAATCAAGGCCGGATTGCATTTGTTTATTGTCTTCAGATAATTTAATTTGTCGGTGTGCTGACCAGAATTTGTCTTCCAATCCGCGCTCATGGTAAAATACCTGCAAATAGTGTAGTAGGTGCAACTCATTCATTTGATTGATCATGGTTTGTTGTGCAACAAATTCGCGGATATGAGCCAGGGTTTCGCCCATCAGTTTGGCAAGCTTGTTATCCACCCAGGGTTTGCCGGCAAAAACAATATTGTAAACCAGTTCACGCCGGGTTTTCTCCATTGCATCTTCATCAAGGCATGAAGATAAATACCGGGTCAGGTCGGCGCATTCCTTGCGTACCCGGCCCGGTTCGTCCAGATAAGTTATGAGCCTTTTTCGCTCTTCCCGGGTCAGGGCATTCAGTAATTCAACCAAATCGCTGTTTTGCATAGCTAAGGCGTACGCCAAAAAATAACTACGTTAGGAGATACACAGAATATTCTTTGGGGAATTTACCTTTGGCAGAAATCCGGTGAAAACAAATTCGCCGCAACATACACCAAGCACTTCTTTTATGAAAACATCCGCACTCTTTTCTGCTGCTTTTTTGGCATTTGTATTACTTTCAGCCTGTTCAGGTTCCCCGCAGATTCGGTTCTCCTACACCAACATAAAACGCCTACCCAACAGCAATGACTTTCGAGCTACCGGCTATTTTAGCAACGACCCGGTGCCGATGTTGGTCAATGATCCCAAATGGCTAAGAGTCAATACCCCGATGCCGGTGAACAGCTATTTGCCACTTTACGGGACATCCCTCGACTCCTTCGGGCTGGGCACCGATTCAACCCGCCTTTATGGCGCATTTGTGACGGTTACGGGCGTAGCCGATCCTGAAGGAAAAACTTTTGGCAGGTTAAGGTTGGTAGTCAAAAACGTCGAAGTAAACAGCAGTTCGAATACCGACAGAGGGCCTGCCGCTATAAACCACTGCAATTTACCCGACCACGTCGAAAATTGTTTCGGACAACCTAATGTTCCTCCTCTTTGTGACATCAGCACACCTTCTTCACGCAAATTTGCACTGTTGTTTAGCGGTGGACAGAATTATTATAATGCCAAGCGTCGTTACTGGAATGATCTCGAATTTTTTTACCTCACACTGCGAAGTCAGTATGGATTTTCTGATGAAAACATGGTGGTACTATATATGAATGGAGTCAAGGAAATTGCATCTTCACCTATGAAGGTAGACCATACTGCTTCCGATTCCGGGTTGATTAACGCCATCGCCTATCTCTACTCGAAAATGGCCCCCAACGACACCCTTGTTATTTTTGTGACCAATCATGGAGGCGGTTATGATCCTGGAGGCACATTAGGCCAGTCTGGAGCACTCGACTATGATTCTGTTTCGGATGAAGGACTTGAATCCCCTGCCATTGACGAAGTTATCTTCTATTACAAGCCTTCCAGCAAAAACAGTTATATAACAGATGACCTTTGGAAAACGCGTTGGCATTCACTTTTTACCGATAAAACCCCTAAAACACTTGCCATCTACGAACCCTGCTTCAGTGGCGGTTTTTTGCGAGATATGGCTGGTAATGATCGTATCAACATCGCTGCTACATCTCAATACTATTATTCTCACAGCATGCCGCCTTACAATGAATATGATTGTTTCAGCCATAATTTTACAGCAGCGCTCTACGGAAGAAATGCCGACGGGTCTTGCCTAAAAGATTATCCGGATTACGACCGTAACGGTAAAATCTCCGTCTGGGAAGCGTATAGATATGCTAACTGGGCTAATACTACAGACGACCAACCCAAGCTTGATGATGATGATGATGAGAACATCGTTAATGGTCTGATATTACCTACTCCGCCCGGCGCACACAGCCTTTTTGCCAAGAATTTTTTTTTGAAATAAGCGACAGCACAACATAAACCTGAGAACCAATACCGACGAAATAATCCTGAACGCAAGGAGCCCCAACCGTTGGCGGTTGGTTTGCTTGCGTTTTTTCGTTGAAAATCCGCCAAAAGCCGAATTTCTCGTCTTGTTTCACCCTTCATTTTACGCAAAAAAGCGGTTTTGAAATTTATTTGCTGATAATCGCAAGGGCATCACAGCACTACAATCAGTCAAATCATCGAAACACCGCTTTCCTTATTCCGACCGACCTCGGAACGGAAACGGTATTTTCTTAAAATCGCGTAATCAGGAGGAGCGCAACCGCTCCTTTACATTTGTCACAGTTTTTAACTCATCAATCAACTCTCCTATGGCAAAATCTGTAATTCAGGCATTGGCAATGTATGTGCTGCTTCTCGTTGTGGCGTGCACCAATTGCCCCACCCCCGAGCCACCCGGCGCGTGTTTAAAACCCAACCCAACCATTAAACGAGCAAAAACCGGCTTTGCCGTCACCCCGGATTCAACCATAGCGGGGGACTCCATGGTCGTCATCTCGGTAAAGGATGCTCAAAACGTAGCGCTTTCAAGGGATACGATCGCTCCTACGACCACCAAATTCTTCTCCCTTGTCGGCCCGCGCCCCTTGCAACTCCATTTTCTGTACCTGAGCGCCGACGGCGATACATTGGCAGATGACATGCTGCGGGTAGATGATTCCGAGATTAATACCGGTGGTATCACGGCGGTGGATATTGTAATTGGCCACTCTGCGCCCAATCCGCCGGTAGGAAGCCCGCCGACTTGTCCAACGGTAAGTAATCAGCCATTGGTGACCGGTACTACTTCTGTTGATTTTGCCTGGGCGCCGGGAGAATGGTTTCAGGTACACGTGCTGCATGGCAGCGTAACCCAAAAATTCGGAATTCTCACCAAAGCTGCTACGGTTTCAGGCTTCCCCGGTTCAGCAACCGTTTACCGAAGCGATATTTACTCTTGTCTCAACAATCCCGGAACGACAGTGGCTGACGATAAAAAATCAGCAGATGTCGAGACGTCCTCCTCAAGCAATCTTTGTATTGTAACCGGTACGGACAACAACGACGGACAAACACAAAGACGGATATTACTCGAAGGCCCCGACGGGTGTACGATCATTGTGTTCAAGTAAGTAGGCGCCGGTAAAAA
>JANRLZ010000054.1:0-4366 GCA_033762055.1 Saprospiraceae bacterium | reverse complement strand
GGCGTGACCCGCTGGTGGGTAGCTACCGATTCGGCAGGGAATGTCAAAAGTTGCAGCCAGCAAATTACAGTCGAGGTCATCAATACCACGAGTGTTACCTTTCCGGCCAATATCACGGTCAATGCATGCGGCGACCCGGCTGACCTGTTGCCGGCAGCTACCGGCCAGCCGCTCATAGGCGGACAGTCGTGTTCGCCGCTTTCCGTCAATTACACCGACCAGATTTTTTCGGGCGCCGGTCCGACCTGCTTCCGGGTTTTTCGCAGCTGGAAAGTCATTGACCATTGCATATACAACCCCAACGGCGGCACACAGGGGATATGGGAGCAAGTACAAATCATTGACGTACAAGACCAAACGCCGCCCTCGCTGCTCATCATACCCGACCTCGTCATCGCTGCCGATCCGAACCTGTGCATGGGGGTAGTCAGTATGCCCGATGTGGTGACGAGTGATTGCAGCGACCAGATAACAGTAACGCATAACAGTACTTTCTCCAGCGCCGGCAATTCAGTCAATGCATCCGGCCTGTATCCACACGGCGTACACTTTGTTGTATTCACGGCTACCGACGATTGTGGCAACAGCGCGCAGCATACCCTGCGCATTACGGTGAAAGATCAAACTCCGCCTACAGCGGTTTGCCTCACCGGGATGTCGGCCAATATTGGTCCGGCGGGAACGGCTGTCCTTGACCCGCAGGATTTTGACGGCGGTTGTGTGGATCCATGCAGTCCGCAGAACAGCCTGATTTACAGCATAACTCCTTCGATTTTCGACTGTGCTGCGCTGGGTTTGCAGGTAGTCACGCTCACGGTACAGGATACTGCGGGATGGACCAACAGTTGCAGTACCCAGGTACTGATCAAAGACCCCGGCTTTATCTGCACTGGCGGGGGCCTGATTGTGGAGGGACGGATTTTGACCGAAACGGGTCTGCCCGTTCGCAATATCCCGGTGTCGCTCACCGGCGACGGGTATTACGAAGAAACGCCTTGCGACACGACCGGCCATTTTCTCTTTCAGGATATACCTGCCAATGCGCCTTACATCCTGCGGGCTGCCAACAACGCCAACTGGCTGAACGGGGTAACCACTTACGATCTGGTGCTTATTTCCCGACATATACTGGGGTACGACACCCTTGATTCACCCTACCAGATGATCGCCGCAGACGCCAATCGGAGTGGTTCGATCACTACCTTTGATATTGTACAGCTGCGGAAAATCATCCTCGGTATCCTCGATTCCATGCCCAACAATACTTCCTGGCGCTTTGTGGATTCGGCCTATGTTTTTCCCAATCCGTTGAATCCCTTCAGCACCCCGATTCCGGAGGACATCGTGTTTCAGCCGCTGACGACGCATCAGCCGGGCAAAGATTTTATCGGGATAAAAGTGGGCGATGTGAATGCGACCACCAACCCGGCCGAGGCACGTTCCTTGCACGATACCTTGTACCTGGGTCTGTCCAACCGACAATTTGTCGCCGGAGACCGTATGGAAATCCCCCTTCTATTGGAAAACTGGACGATGCTGGAAGGGTTGCAGGGAGAATTAAACATTGATCCGGCGATACTGATGCTGGAAGGTGTTGACTTTTCACGCCCTGATTTATTTGACGAGCAGCATGTGGCGTTGACGCAATCCGGCAGCCTGGTATTCAGTTGGGACCAGGCCCTGCCGCCGGCGCACAGCGACGGACCAATACTATTTACCTTGCGTTTGCGCGCGTTGATGCATGGAACGCTGGAAACGGCGGTTTCTCTTAAAAGCGCACGACTCCGTCCGGAGGTGTATCGTGGTGGAGATGCCGGAATGGCTGCGCTTGCGCTGCGATTTGAGGGCGAATTATCCGGTGAAACAAAGGATGCACTCTCCGTTTATCCCAATCCGACCACCGGCGATTTTACCCTCGATAACCCGTTTGGCGAACATACCGTGACGCTACGCATCTTGAACGCTTTGGGGCAAGTTGTGATGAATCAACAGGGTGTTTTCCCCGAGAAGGCAAATATTTCCCTGCCGGCGGAACAAACGGGGGTGTTTTTCGTCAGCCTGTGTAACGGGGAAAATTGCCTGCAAACAAAGGTAACGCGTTGCTTTTCCTGCAAGTAAGCAAGAAGTTGTTCTAAAACCTCAGACGAGGTTTTAGAACAATTATATCCGTTTGCGATACGTCCATACAGCGAGCGCGTTGGCGCTGATTGCGTAGGCGACCACGGTGTAAAAATTGGTTTTTATTTCTTCAAAACCGGCGCCTTTGAGTAAAACGAGGCGCATGAAATCAACAAAATAGGCTACCGGATTGAGCTTGTTGAGCGTTTGCGCCCATTCCGGCATACTGGAAACGGGGGTGAACAAGCCGCACATCAGGATAAAAACCAAAAGAAAAAACCAGGCGGTAAACATGGCCTGTTGTTGCGAATCGGCAAAATTGGAAATTAAAAAACCGAGACCGAGCATGCAAGGCGTAAATACAGCCGTGTAGCCGAATACCAGCCAAAGGCTTCCCAGCATGGGAATATCAAAAGCCAGTTTGCCGACGGTCAGGCCGATCGTCATCATCAGCAACGAAAGCAACCAGAAGGGGAGCAGTTTGCCAAGGATGAACTGCCATTTTTTTACGGGTGTGACGTTGAGTTGTTCAATGGTACCTACCTCGCGTTCGCGCACGATGTTCAGCGCCGTGAGGAAACAGATAATCAACGCCACAATTTCGCCCAGAATACCCGGCACCATGAAGGTTTTATAATCGAGGCGCGGGTTGTACCAGTTGGCATACTCCACCCGAAGCGGCTGCATGGCCGCGGCGCCCGACCAGTTTTCGGCGATTTCAGTATTAAAATCCCGGATGATATTTTGGGCGTAGCCCAGTCCCAAGCCGGCTTTAACGGCGTTAATGGCATTTGCATTGAGCGAAAGCGTGGCATGGCCTTCGCGGATGAGGGTGCGTTCGAATTGAGGCGGAATTTCCAGAATCAGATCGGCGGCATCGTCGGCCATGCGCAGGTCGGCATGTCGGGCGCTTTTTTCCGGAATCAGTATAAAATAGCCGGATGCCGCCATTTTTTGACATAACTGACGAGAAACCGACGACAGGTCGTGATCCACTACGGCCAGCGACAGGTTTTTGACCTCATAATTTGCGGCGTAAGAAAGCAGCAGGGTTTGCACCACCGGCATCACGAGCAGCAAGGGCAACATGGTTTTGTTGCGAAAAACCTGGAGAAACTCCTTTTGAACGAGAAAAAAAACGGTGCGCATTATAAACGGTCTTTAAAGTTTCGCAAACTCAACACCAGGAAAAAAAGCGCCATGCCACCCAGCACGGCGGTTTGTTTCCACAGTGATTCAAGTCCGACGCCTTTGATCATGATGCCTTTCACAATGGGGTTAAAATGCGTAGCGGGAATGGCGTTTCCAATCAGTTGCAAGGGCAAAGGCATACTTTCCCGAGGAAAAATAAATCCAGACAAGAGCATGGTCGGCATCATCAATCCGAGCGCCGACATGAACATGGCCGACATCTGATCTTTGGCGCGTGTGCTGATAAAGATACCGAGTGAGAGTGCGACAAACATGTACAGTACGCATTCCAGGCCGAGTAACAACAAAGAGCCGCGCATTGGCATACCAAATACGGTCAGTCCAAGTACGACAATCACTGCGGCATTCAGCAGGGTCAGTACGAGGTAGGGGGTGGTTTTTCCCAAAATGATTTGAATCGGCTGGAGCGGCGACACCAGCAGGACTTCCATGGTACCCAGTTCCTTTTCGCGGGCGATGGTGATGGAAGTCATCATCGCCGACACCAGCATGAGGATGAGGGTCATTACTCCCGGAACAAAATTGAATACGCCTTTTTGTTCGGGATTGTAACGCATCCGTGTTTCCGTTTGAATTTGGAATCCGCCTGATTCCATCCCTGTTTTCTGCCATTTTTCCGCCTGAAAATCAGCGATTATGGCGTTGGCGTATTGAATCAGGGTGGTGGCGGTATTGGGGTCGGAGGCGTCGCCAATGAGTTGGAGGGTGGCGGTATTGTTTTGCCATTGTCGGGCGAAATCGGGCGGGAAGATCAGCGCCATTTTTATTTTACCCTGTCGAAAGGCGGCCTCCAGTTCTTCCGCGGCGGCGAGGTTTTTATCCAGCCGGAAGTAGCCGCTCGACAGCAGTTTGTTTGTCAGGGCAATGCTTTCTGCGTCTTTGGCGGGATCAAGAATTGCGATGGAGGCATTTTTGATCTCGTTGCTGAGGACAAATCCAAACAACAAAACCTGTACGATGGGCATGCCGAACAGGATCAGCAGCGTGCGGCGGTCGCGGAGGATGTGACGAAATTCTTTGCGAATAAAAGCAGCAA
>JANRLZ010000053.1:0-2370 GCA_033762055.1 Saprospiraceae bacterium | reverse complement strand
GTTTTTTTCAAAAAAAATATCCTTGTAGGCGGCAATCCGATAGCGACCCTCCGGAAGGGAAAATGAAAAATGTCCGCCGGGATCGGTTTCGGTTTCGCTTAACAGGCGGTTGTCGGGCAGTTGAAATACCGAAATTTTTACCTGGTTAAGGTAACCCCTGTTATTGGTTTCAAAGACGTAGCCTTCGAGTGTGTTTTGTGCAAATGAGCACAATGTCAGGCCGCAGAACCAGCCAGTTATCAGGTATCTATATCTCATAAGGCGTTTGTTTTGTGCGCAAAAATAGGTTTTTCGATGGATTCGATAGCGGTGTTGGGTGCAGCGTCACTTTCCCGTCACAAACGCGGCAAGTTTTTTCAGGCAGAGAGCCTTATGCTACTTTTGCGGCCCATTTTTTTATTATGCAAGCAACTACCCATCATTTATTTCTTCGCGCTGCAATGGGCGAATCTGTCGAACGTCCGCCGGTTTGGCTCATGCGTCAGGCGGGTCGCATATTGCCCCAATACCGTGCGTTGCGCCAACAATTTCCCGATTTTAAAGCATTTGTAAAAACGCCGGAAGCGGCTGCGGAAGCCACTTTACAACCCGTAGAAGCGCTGGGGGTAGATGCGGCCATCGTATTTTCCGACATCCTGGTCATTCCGGAAGCGATGGGGCTGGATTATGAAATGATAGAAGCCAAAGGCCCTCGTTTCCCCCGGGTGATCGAAACGGAGCGCGATGTGACCGACCTGCGTGCAGGCGCCGAAGCGGCCCATTCGCTTGAATATGTATATGACGCTTTGCGTATCAGCAAGCGAGAACTGGCAGGGCGCATCCCGTTGATTGGTTTTGCCGGTGCGCCCTGGACGATTTTGGCATACATGGTGGAAGGCGGAGGGAGCAAGACTTTTTCCAAAGCGCGGCGCATGTTGTACGCCGAACCTGCAATGGCGCATGCTTTGTTGCAAAAAATAACTGAAACGACGATCGTTTACCTGCGTGGACAAATTGCTGCCGGCGCCGATTTATTGCAGCTGTTCGATTCCTGGGCAGGGGAATTACCGCCGGCGCATTACCGCAATTTTGCCATGCCCTACCTCCGTCAAATCTGCGACGCGCTCCCCGAGGTTCCCAAAACTGTTTTTGCCAAAGGCGCCTGGTTTGCGTTGGACGAATTGGCAGATTTACCCTGCCAGGTTATCGGACTGGACTGGAATATCACCCCTGCATTTGCCCGTGAAAGAACTGGCGGCAAAAAGGTATTGCAGGGCAACCTGGATCCTTGTGCTCTTTATGCCGACACACAAACAATTGAAAAAGAAACACTTGCCATGATTCGTGCCTTTGGCGATCACCATATTGCCAACCTGGGGCATGGTGTATATCCTGACACCCCGCTGGATGGCGTTCGCGCCTTTGTGCATACCGTGAAGGGGTTTTCCCGATGAAAATGGCGCAGGGTGGGAGAGGGGCGCAGGAGTTTCAAAATTCGCCTACCTTTCGGCGTTGTCCGACTCTACCTTTCACCCTTTCTATTTTCATTTATGGGAAACAATGACTTTCAACCCTACATTCCCTCAGAAAACACGTCCGTCAAGGAATTTACCATTCGCGCCATTGTGCTGGGTGCGTTGTTTGGTATCTTGTTCGGAGCAGCTACCGTTTATCTCGCGCTTAAAGCCGGTCTGACGGTTTCGGCATCCATTCCGATTGCCGTGCTGGCCATTTCACTGGGCCGAAAGTTCCTGGGAACCACGATTCTGGAGAATAACATTATCCAGACGGCCGGTTCGGCGGGCGAATCGGTAGCGGCAGGCGTTGTATTCACCCTGCCGGCTTTCCTGTTCCTGTCGGATGGCATCGGGAAAGGCTATTTCAACTATTGGACCATCCTGATGCTTGCCATTTTTGGCGGTATTTTGGGGGTGTTGATGATGATCCCCCTGCGGCGTTCGCTCATTGTAAAAGAACATGCCAACCTGCCCTATCCGGAAGGTACCGCCTGTGCGCATGTGTTGATTGCGGGCGACAAAGGCGGTGATTTTGCCAAGACGGCATATCAGGGCCTCGGTTTCGCGCTGGGTTATGCGATGCTCCAAAAAGTGTTTCATGTTATCGCCGAAGTGCCAACTTGGGCCACCGGCATTGCAAACAAATACCTGCCGGCAGCACGGGTGAGCGGCGAGATTACGCCGGAATACCTCGGGGTAGGCTATATCATTGGCCCGCGTATCGCCGGCGTTCTTGTAGCAGGCGGCGTGCTGGCCTGGCTGGGGCTGATTCCTTTGCTGGCCACCCTGGTGCCCCCGGATGTGATTGCTGCGCAGCTGGATAAACTCGATCTAATGGATGCTACCCGGGCGAATGCCCGCTTTGGCTGGGATC
>JANRLZ010000052.1:0-9406 GCA_033762055.1 Saprospiraceae bacterium | reverse complement strand
TTCAAAGGGGGATGCTGGAAGGCTCGGCTTAACGCCTCGCCCAAAGTTGATTATTTATATGATCTCAATCATCAAAACACGGCGCAGCGTAGCGAAGCCTGCTGCCTCCCCCTTTGAAGGGGGCCGGGGGGATGACCACGCGGAGACGCAATGCCCGGCTACCCAGGCCGCCGAACAGGTGCTGCCTTGAATGCCGCCGCGCCGCAATCCTCATCATGCTGTTTACAGGTTGGAAGAGAGCAGGGTTCTCCATAAAAAGGCGGATGCTTTGTCAAGATGCAACGTTCGTCTCTTTTCCCCGACTGCAAGGACGCCAATGGAGACAGGGCACCCGTAAACAAAAAAAGGCGCGCGACTTACGTCACGCGCCCTGCGCAAACCTTTTTTCACCTTATTCTATTCGACGCAAAAGGGGGTATGAAAATGGCCGGGTGATAACAATAAACCCCATAAACCATTATCAACGTACTATCCTACCACCGCCTGCACCGGCTCCGACCAGGCGCTGAGGCGGCCGCCCGAACCGATGGTACGAAAACGAAGCAGCAACTGGTTGGTGGAGGGCAGCCCCTGTAAAACAAACGAACGGCTGGGGCGATAAACGCCGTTTTTCCAGGTCTGCCCCTGGTCTTCGGAGTATTCGCAGGCATGCATAACACTCGCCTTGCCGGACGAATCGCTTGCCAATTGTACCCGCAACTCGCCTTTTTTACCGGTTGTAATGGCCTTCATCACTTGCGGCGACGGCGGTTCAAAATCCGGTCGGCTGCTGTTGATCCGCAAATCAAATCCGGCCTGAAGTATCCGTGTTTCACCAATGTCGGATTGACTCTCGAGGAGGTCGGCCAGGTGATTGATGGCCAATACAAGCGTTTCACGCGCGTCATTTTTGGCCGATACTTCTGCGCGACCGCGGTTTTGTGCCAGCGCCAATGCATGGGTATATTGCGCCAGCGGCGCCTCAATGGCCTCAATGGAGGCAGATGCAAAGGCAAATTCAGGGATGCCTCTGGTGCGCAAGAGTACGTTTTCGGCAAAAAGGACCAGGTTGGCCTGCGTTGCGTCGCGGTAGGCGCGACGATTAATAAGAGATTTCATGTGTATGGTTGTTAACAGGCGCTTTTTTCGCACCTGTAGTCAAGTATGATCCGGTTTTGTTCAAGGATTCCTGCCGGATCATGGTTAAAAAAAGGCTGTACAACCGGGTGAATAACACTCCTTGCGAAAGGAGTCAACGTTGTTGCTAATACGTTTATAGTCGCCCAAACGCTGTCTGCAGGTTGGCTTCGGCGATTAATTTTAAGAAAAGATTAATTTTTATATATGTAAATCATTGAATAAAAATTGCTTTAAAAATGCCCTTCAGACAGCCCTGCGCCCGTTTTAACGTTTTGTTTTTTCTAAAAAATGGAATAATTGTCCCCCCGTCCGGCCAAATGG
Source organism: Saprospiraceae bacterium (assembly GCA_033762055.1). Classification (GTDB taxonomy): domain Bacteria; phylum Bacteroidota; class Bacteroidia; order Chitinophagales; family Saprospiraceae; genus M3007. The sequence continues at coordinate 7,966 of JANRLZ010000052.1, read as the reverse complement.
CAGGGCATTTTCGGCGTTTCCACAAGTTTGTAGCCTGTTTTCCCCGGGGAAAACGATTTTCCTCCGGAGAAAAAGCCGATTTTCCCGGAGAAAAGTTTTTCCCCCGGAGGGAAGGCCCGATTTTCCCGGAGAAAAAGTTCTCTCCCAAATCTGGACTAAAATCCGCGCGCTCTGCGGGAAACCCGCCTACCTTCGCCCGAAACTTCGATCATGCAAACCTTGCACCAGGCGCAACTGCTCGATTTGCACCAGCGCCGCATTTACCCGGCCGAAATAGTCGTGGAGGCCGGACGTATCCATTCCATCCGTGAAATCGCCGGGACGCCGGCCGGAGCGGGTTATATCCTGCCGGGTTTTGTGGATGCGCACGTTCACATCGAAAGCAGCATGCTGCCGCCTACCGAGTTTGCACGGATGGCTGTGGTGCACGGCGCCGTCGCCACAGTGTCCGACCCGCACGAAATCGCCAATGTGCTGGGCGAGGAGGGCGTGCAATTTATGCTCGACGACGCGGCGCGTTCGCCGCTTAAATATTGCCTGGGCGCGCCTTCCTGCGTGCCCGCAACGGCATTTGAAACCGCCGGCGCAACGCTCGATGCGGCGGCCGTGACCCGCCTGTTGCAGCGGCCCGACATCGGTTATCTGTCGGAAATGATGAATTTTCCGGGTGTGCTGCATGCCGACCCGGAAGTGATGGCCAAAATCGCCGCCGCCCGCCAATCAGGCAAGCCGGTTGACGGCCATGCGCCGGGTTTGCGGGGCGAAGAGGCACGGCGTTATTTCGCGGCCGGCATCCGCACCGATCACGAATGTTTTACCCTCGAAGAAGGGCGGGAGAAGGCAGTTTTGGGGGTCAATATCCTGATCCGGGAAGGCAGCGCCGCGCGCAATTTTGACGCGCTCTGGCCGCTGCTCCAGGAATTTCCTGCACAAATCATGTTCTGCTCCGACGACAAACACCCCGACGATCTGGTGAAAGGACATATCAATCAACTCGTGGCGCGGGCCCTGGCGCTCGGTTGTGATCTGTTCGACACCCTGCGCGCCGCCTGTCTGCATCCGGTGGAACATTACGGATTGCCGGTGGGACGACTCCGCCCCGGCGATCCGGCCGATTTTATCCGCGTTGCCGACCTGGACAGGATGGAGGTGCTGGAGACCTGGATTGACGGACAAAAAGTGGCCGAAAATGGCCAAACCCTGTTGCCCCGACTAAACACACCGACGCCGAATCGTTTTTTGGCGCAAACCCGCAAACCCGAAGATTTTCGCCTTTTTCATGCGCATTATTGCCCCAACCTTCGCGTTATCCGGGTTTTCGACGGTGAAATTGTGACGGGCGAAGAGGAGGATTCCGTGAGCGAAATGCGGGCCGGACAATACCTGCCCGACGTTTCGAAAGACCTGCTGTATATCGCGGTGTTGAATCGTTACACCGAATCGGCGGCGCCGGCGATGGGTTTTGTGCGGGGATTTGGCCTTCAACGCGGCGCGCTGGCAAGCAGCGTGGCGCACGACTCACACAATATCGTGGCAGTGGGCGTTTCCGACGAGGCCGTTGCCGAAGTGGTCAATGCGGTGATTGCCGCCAAAGGCGGCGTCGCTGCCTGTAACGGCGCCGGCGATGTACGGGTACTGCCCTTGCCCATCGCCGGACTCATGAGCGACCGCGAAGGATGGCAACTCGCCGAAGATTATGCCCGACTCGACGCCTGGGTAAAAGCCGAACTCGGCTGCCTGTTGCGCGCGCCATTTATGTCGCTCTCGTTTTTGGCCCTGCCGGTCATTCCCCAATTGAAAATGACCGACAGGGGTTTGTTCGACGTCGGTAAATTTGATTTTGTCCCCGTAGAAAAGGCGTACTAACCGTTGGTAGCACGGACTTCAGTCCGTCGGGATACCTCCTCCGTATGCTGCTCTTAAAACGAAAATCTTGTTCTTACGCGACAAGTATTAGCGGCTTAAAAGCCGCCTATCCCGACGGACTAAAGTCCGTGCTACCGGTCGTGCTACCGGTCGTGCTACCGGTCGTGCTACCGGTCGTGCTACCGGTCGTGCTACCGGTATCTATTTCACTACCATCATTTTCCTGACCGCGCTGCCACGGTCGGTCGTTACGTGCAGAAGATAGAGGCCGGCCGGCAATCCGGTGGTTTCGAGGTCGAAAGTGGAAGCCGTGCAGCGTTGTTCCTTTACTTTTTTACCAAAAACATCGAACAATATCGCGGTGTGCGGCATCGCGCCGTGTACGCTCACCCGCGCCTGGTCGCGCACTGGGTGGGGCGCGAGTTCCAGTTCAATCCGAGGGGCGTCGGGGTCATCCACGGCGCTGGTCAAATTAACCACGAAACAATAAAAATCGGTGCAATCGCCCGCGAAATTGCTGATTTCCAGACAAATCTGATACGCTCCCGGCGCCGCATAGGTGTGGAACAGGGTGTCGAAAACACCAAAATACAAGGGCGAACCGTCGCCAAAATTAAGGGCCGCTGCCTCGGCGTTGGTGGAATAGTTGATAATCCGCACCGTTGTGCCGTCTATGATTTCTACCGAAAAAAGCGCTTCACAATCCGGGTTGTCGCAACACTCGCCCTTGCGCCATGCGCTCACACCGCCGTAGTTGACGGCCTGACAGGCGTTGAAATAATCCTGTCCGTCGCATCCGCATACCGGGTCGTAGATGCCCAGGCAAATCACCGTTGTATCCACCCAGTTCGGGATAAAACAGGCGTCGGGACAAAATCCGGGCGTCCAGTCGGTAATGCCGTAATAATAATAGGCCACGCATTCGTTGGTGTAGGTGACGCCGTCGCAACCACATACGGGCTGGTAAATCGTGTTGCAAAAGATGCTGGTGTCAATCACCGAAAGGTCGTTGCACAATTGTCCGGCTACCGTGATGGTATCGCAGACAAAACTGCCGCATTGTGTGCCGTCGGCAAAAACGCCGGAAACGACCAGACAAACCACATAATCGCCCGGGTCGAGGAAGTTGAGCGTGGGGTTTTGTTCTAATGAGGTTTCACCGTTGCCAAAATCCCAGAACCAGCTGGTGATCGTGCCGCCGGGGAAAACGGTTTCGTCGTTGAACGTCCAGACCGTCAGCGAGCCGCCCGAGTTGAAACCGTCGAAATCGGCGTAAAGCCCGTTGCAAACACTGCCGCACACGCCGGGCTTCCAGGATGTGACGCCGGCGTAGTTGGTGGCCGAACAGGCGTTGTCGTACGTCACGCCATCGCAACCGCAAACGGGGATAAAGGCAAGCGGACAAGCCACGCTGGAGTCAATCTGCGCCGGATTGACACAGGGGGTGGGTACTTCAAACACCTTGCAGACGGTGCAGGTTTCGGTGGTAAAATCTCCGGTAGGGTAGGTAGCGCAGAGCGTATATCTTCCGGGCTGACTGATGAGATGTACAAAATCGAGTCCGTCGCCGGTGGCTTCGCCGTCGTTGTAGGTCCAGTTGGCATAAAAGAAAGCCGGGGGGCCGTCGGGGCCAAAATCAAATTGGGCGTGCAGGGCGCTGCCGTCGAGTTCGTAGGTAAAATCGTACAGGCAGTTGTCGAAACAATCGGTATCGAGCGTAATACTTTGGCAAAAAGCGCCTTCACACACCAGACCATTGTCGCTGACGGCTTTTACCGTCAGGCAGACAATGTAGGTTCCCGGTTCCGGGAATTCGTGCGTGGGGTTTTGTTCGGTCGAGATGCCGCCATCGCCGAATTCCCAGAACCAGCCTTGTACCTGTCCGTTGGGCAGGGTGGTCTGGTCGTCGAAGGCGACGGTGAAAGAGTGGGTTATCGGAAAAGCCTGGTAGCCGACGTCCAGCCCCGTACAGGCATTGCCGGCACAGGCGCCGCCCACCCACGATGAAACGCCGCCATAATTGAGCGCATGACAGGCATTGGTATACGTTTCTCCGTCGCAGCCGCAAACGGGGTCGAACAGGGTGATACAAATGGCATCGGGATTGAGCAGTGCTGTATCCACGCAGGGAGTTTGGGCATGCAGCGAGGCGTTGACCGCCATTGAAGCGACAAACAGCAAGGATGGGAATAGTTTGTTCATACGAAAATCGGTTTATATACTGTGATTTGTGTGATTTTGGCGATCGCTATGAAGGAATTCTATTGATTTTAAAGGGTTTGTTTTTCGTGCCATGCACAAAACCTCCCGGCGAGGGGTATACCTGAAATTCACAAGTTATTATTCACTCGTTTCAAAAAACGAATCCATCTATCATCTTGTAACCCCCGACTTCAGTCGGAGGCCACAAGTATCCTCCCCTTTTCCATCCAACATCTTTACAAAACATCAACATCCATAAGCTGTGATGCGGATGTTTTGTAAAGATGTTGGACAGCTAGTGCCGCATCCGGCGAATAACAAAGCAATGCCTATGTCTCTTTTTCCGCCTCCTGTCGTTGCTCGGCGGTTAAAATATCCCGTATTTCGCCCTTCTCGCGCCTAAGGAGCCGAAAAAATAGCCGATTCCATTGCTATGCTATTCGCCGGATGCGGCACTAGGGAGAAGGCGCTCATTCCCCCGACTGAAGTTCGGGGGTTACAAGATGATAGATGTGTCTCCGTTTTTTTCAAAATTCTATGACGTATTTTTAGCGCATTTTGGGGTTCTTGGTTGAGTTTACCTGCCTTGCAACCCGCTAAAAAATCACCGTATGACGCAAACTGGCAAAAAATGCAGCTAATCCTCCTACTTTTGCGGCCTCAAAGTTGAACGATCACCGCAACAAGTCTATGGCTGCTAAAAGCAAATCCAAACCCGCTACCGCTCCGAAAAAAACGACGGCGCCTAAGGAAAAAACAAGCGCTCCGCTTACCCAAACTTTTCTGCCCGGCTTTTGGAAACAACACTGGATGCCTGCCGCCGTCCTCATGGCCTTAGCTTTTGCTTTGTATGCCATCGGCATCAACTACGGCTATGTTCTCGACGACGAAATTACGTTCTGGAAGAACATCTATGTGCAGAAAGGAATAGGCGGACTGAAAGAGATTTTCACGACCGACAGTTTCATGGGCTATTTCAAGGAGCAGAAATTTGTACTTGAAGGAGGTCGCTACCGCCCGCTGTCTTTGGCCACCTTTGCCCTGGAAGTGGAATTTTTTGGTCCCAACCACCCTGCGATCAGCCACTTTATCAATGTGTTGCTGTACGGATTCACGGGCCTGTTGCTTTACCGCATCCTGATCGGTCTTTTTCCGGTGGAAGAGGGGGGACGCTGGTATGTCAGCCTGCCATTTATCGCTTCGGCGGTGTTTGTGCTGCACCCGCTGCACGTCGAATGCGTGGCCAATATCAAGGGCCGCGACGAAATACTGGCCCTGCTGGGCGGTCTGGGCGCCGTGTGGGCCACCCTGAAATATTTTGATACCCAACGCGCCTACTGGCTGGCGGTTTCCGCCCTGGCGCTGCTGCTCGGGATGTTTGCCAAAGAAAATGCGCTGACCTTTATCGTGATCGTCCCGCTCACGGTGTGGTGTTTCACCAGGGTGCCGCTCGGCAGAAATATTGCCGCTACCCTTCCGCTGATCGTTGCCGCCCTGGTTTTCCTGTACATCCGCCACGATGCGCTGGGTTATACCCTCAACCACGGTCGCTCCAACGTGGATTTGATGAACAATCCCTTCATCGGGATGACCGGCAACGAAAAATTTGCCACTATTTTCCTGACGCTGGGCTGGTACATCAAACTGCTGTTTGTGCCGCATCCACTTACGATTGACTACTACCCGTACCATGTTCCGAAGGTGGACTGGTCGGACTGGCGGGCCCTGGCCGGACTGGCGCTCAACGTCGGACTGGGCGTGTGGGCCTTGTTGAATATTCGCAAACACCGCATACCGGCTTATGGTATTTTGTTTTATCTGGTTACGCTGAGTATTGTTTCCAACCTGTTTGTGTCGGTCGGCACGTTTATGAACGAGCGTTTTGTGTACATGCCATCGGTTGGTTTTTGTCTGCTGGTCGGCTGGTTCCTGGCCCGCAAGTTGCCGGAAATGATTGGTGAAAAGACCGACAACCCTTACCCGCTCGGACTGATTTTAATGGCGGTCATTACGGGCTTGTCGGCCTACCGGGTCATCACCCGTATTCCCGACTGGCAAAGCGGACTGACCCTGAACCAGTCGGCAGTGGAGGTGTCGCCCGGCAGTGCGCGTTCGCATTGTTTTTATGCCACGGGTTTGTACGAAGAGCGGTACAAGAACAACAAGAACCAGGAAGAGCGCAAACAATTGGTCGCCATCATGGAAGACCATGTAAAACAGTCGCTGGAGATTAACCCGACCTATCAGGCGGCGTTGATCATGAAATTCAACGTGGCGGCTGCGCGATTCGAGCTCGACAAACAACTCGACAAGTTTTTCCACTCGGCGGAGGAGGTGATTGAGATCATTCCCTACAACTCCACCCTGCGTGCCAACCTCGATGCCTATCTGAAATACCTCGACGGTTCGAATGCCGACAAGTACATTTCATTCTGCCACCGGGTAGGGTATAATTTTTTCTGGAAAACGAAAAAAGATGCCAATACAGCGCTTCATTTCCTGAAATACGGCCTGGATCGGCAGTATGAAGACCTGCGCATCCTCGACGGCATGGCGGAAATTTACACGGCCATGGGCGAAACCGAAAAAGCGGCGGAGATGAAAAGCCGGGCCGATGCGCAGCGGTAGGTTTTGAATAGACATCCTGCGAAAGTAGTTTTTGAGGGAGAAAACCACCGATTTTCTCCCTCAAAAACTACTTTCACGGGAAGTCTAATATTACCCGATCAACAAAACACAATACTTTGAAAGTCACCGAACATTTTAAAAAGGCTGCGGGAAGAACCCTGGTATCCTTCGAGGTGTTGCCGCCCCTGAAAGGCGGCAGCATGCAGGCTATTTTTAATACGCTTGATGCGTTGATGGAGTTCAAACCGCCGTTTATTGACGTCACCTATCACCGGGAGGAGTTCATCTATAAAAAGCGGCCTTCGGGGTATTACGAAAAGACGGCTATTCGCAAACGGCCGGGAACGGTCGGTATTTGTGCCGCCATCATGCATCGCTACGGCGTGGATGCCGTGCCGCACCTTATTTGCGGTGGTTTTTCGGTGGAAGAAACCGAAAATGCACTGATTGACCTCAACTTTCTGGGAATCAACAATGTGCTCGCATTGCGAGGCGATGCGCGACAATTTGAAGACAAATTTATCCCCGAAGAGAACGGCCATAAATACGCCCTCGACCTCGTGCGGCAAATCGTGGGCATGAATCAGGGCAAATACCTCGACCTTAATATCCAGAACGGCGAGCCGACTGATTTCTGCATCGGGGTGGCCGGTTATCCGGAAAAACATTTTGAATCGCCCAATATCAGCACCGACCTTCATTTCACCAAAGAAAAGGTGGACGCCGGGGCCGGCTATATCGTGACCCAGATGTTTTTCGACAACCGCAATTACTTCGCTTATGTAGATGCCTGCCGGGCCGCCGGCATCGAGGTGCCCATCGTGCCCGGTTTGAAACCGCTTACGAAAAAATACCAGTTGACGTCCATACCGCGCAAGTTTTTTATCAACCTCCCGGAGGAATTTGTAAAAGAAGTACTCAGCGCCAAAGACGATCAGGCCGTCAAACAAGTCGGCATCGAATGGTGCGCACAGCAATCCCGTGAACTCAAGGCCGCCGGCGTCCCCTGCCTCCACTACTACACCATGGGCGACACCGAAACCGTGAAAAAAATCGCAGAAACGATTTGTTAGGTAATGATGAATTATGAATGATAAATGATAAATGATGAATTATGAATGATAAATGATGAATGGTTTTTTAAAATTCATCCTTCATCCTTCATCCTTCATCCTTCATCCTTCATCCTTCATCCTTCATCCTTCATCCTTCATCCTTCATCCTTCATCCTTCATCCTTCATCCTTCATCATTCCCCCATTTCCTTTCTT
>JANRLZ010000051.1:0-8365 GCA_033762055.1 Saprospiraceae bacterium | reverse complement strand
AGAAGGGAGGCGCATAACACCACGTTTATGCGCAGAAAAGTTGCTTTCAACATGATTCAGATTTGTTTTTCGTCGAATCTAAAAATAAGAAAGCGTGGAGAGAGCGGACCGCGAAAACTGTCTTATTGCTTCAAAAAGGATTAAAACGCGAGGTATAAATGGAACTTGTCCAAAGTTTTAAAGGGTAAAAATCATAAATTTTTCTCATTCGGTTACAAAACACATAAAGGCAGAAATAGATGGGAAAATTGTTCATTTTTTCATTAAACTTAACAACATCATGAAACAACCCAATTTGAATCAAGTGGTTAAATGCCTTTTTGCACTTTTCATCGCACTTGCAAGCGGATTTACACCGGTAAACGCCCAATGGAACAACCAGGGCCCCGTTAATCCGAGCCTGATTTTCAACAATAACACCGCCAACTCGCGGGTGGGTATCGGAATCCAGGCGCCCAAACAAAAATTGCAGGTATCGAACGGCAATATTTTGCTGGATTATGTCAGCGGAAACGCCCTCACCGGCAACCTGTTTTTCGGCCTGCCGACTTTCAACCCCACCAGTTTCCCCTCCGGCAATCCTGCCATTGACCCGGTATCCAACAACGGGATGCGGCTTTCTTTCACAAACGGTACCAGCAAAAGCGGCTACCTGGATGTGCGCACCAACAGCGCCCTGACCGATGGCCTTATTTTCCGTGTTGACCAAAACAATGGCGGCACCGAACGTATGCGTATCTGTGCCAATGGTAATATTGGTATTGGCACCACCGCGCCCTCTCAAAAGCTTTACGTCCAGAACGGCAACCTTCAGGTCAACAACGGCACCATGATGGTATCGGGTAGCAACAGCTTTGGCGGCCCCATGATGCTGTTTTCCGACGACCCGGCGAATTATCCGAGTGGCCGCTGGGGCATTGAGTACGTGCCCAATGTGGGCCTGAATTTCTGGAAACCCTTTACTTCCGGTAACAATGGCGCCAACTATCACCTCCTGCTCATGGACAACGGGATGGTCGGCATGGGCATTGACCCCGCCGATGTGTGTCCCAACGGCCCGTTTCCCGGCGGTTATCGCCTTTATGTAAAAGAAGGTATCCTGACCGAAAAAGTGAAAGTAGCCAATTACTGCTCCAGTTTTTGGGCCGACTATGTATTTGCTCCAGATTATCAACTCAAACCGCTGGCCGAAGTTGAGTCATTTATCAGCGAACACCAGCATCTGCCCGGTATTCCTTCTGCAGAAGAAATTGAAAAGGACGGACTGGATATTGCAGACATGCTTTCCCTTCAAATGGCCAAAATTGAAGAACTGACCTTGCACACGATTGCATTGAACAAACGGCTGGAAAAAGTAGAGGCCGAAAATGCGCTGCTCAAACAGCAACTTGGCCAAAAATAACACCTGAAAAACGAATGTTTTTCCCTCCACAAAAATGCAATCAACATGAAAAACATACTTGTGCTAACCGTCGTCATGATACTGGCGGTATTGCAAACCAGTCAGTCGCAAAGCAACTGGACGCATGTCGGCCCCAAATCCGACAACCAAAGCAACGGAAACGGCTTTGAAACCTCGCGCCTGGAAGACATTACATTCGACCCCAACAACGCCAATCACATGTTTGCCTCCGGCTTGCTGGCCGGTTTGTGGGAAAGCGTGGATGGCGGCGACACCTGGGATTATATTCCGAGTACCGCGATCGGCACTTCCGGAGTAGGCGATGTCGCCTTTTGGAATACCAATGAAATCCTGGTCGCCAACTCGCACTTTCTGTATGCCAGCATCAACGGCGGCCCGCATATCGAGTTTTCCACCGGAATTTGGCGCTACGATTTTATCGGTCAAAGCTGGCAGGCGCTTAATTCGTTTGGCGCCGGACTACCCGCCTATCACATCCGCACCATTGCCGTAAAAAACGGGGTAATTTATGCCTGCACCACCATCGGATTGTTTGTGAGTACCGATGCCGGGAATACATGGACGCAACCAGTGGGCGGATTCATCGAAAATATCGTGTTTCTTGACGGCCCCGGCGTACCGGCCTATTATTGCTACATCGCCGGCTCCGATATGCCGGGCAATCAGGCGCAGCCAACCGGCAAATTGAGGGTCATGGAATCTACCGACGGCGGACAGAGCTTTACCGACCTTTCCCCGCATTTGGCTACTTCCGATGCACGTTCGCACGGCATTATTTGCGCCGGACCGACACAGGGAAATATGGCGCGCCTTTTCCTGTACACCATTGCCAATTCGACAGCCGGCAATGCCGAACGCAATTATATTCAAACGTTTACAAAAGATGTTGCGAACAACGTCATTGCGCTTGCCAGTTATCAAAACATGAATACGTCGGGCAATCCGGCCTTTTCCTATGCCTATATTCCCGATCGTCTGGCTATTGAATACGATCCGGTAAACGACGGGGTGTGGTATGGCGGCACGAAACTGGCGTTCAAAGACGTAACGCCCGGAACGGCCAACAACAATTCCGGCGGCGCTTGCTGCTGGAATGATTTTCACAGCCAAAACGGGGTACACGACGACATACACGACATCAAACTGCTGCCCGGCACCAATCGCTTGTATGTGGCGAGCGACGGTGGCCTGATAGAGATGACCCTCTTGCCGCCGGTCTCGCAGGGCGCAACCCCGCAAGTCACCTACAAACTCAAAAACCAGGGGCTGAATGTGTGCCTGATCAACGGTTTTTCCGGTACCGACGACGACCCCAACCTTTATGTCATCGGCGCACAGGACATCGTGAACTCCGACGTATACGATGCTGCTTTGGGGAAAAATATCTACACCCATCAAACCTGGGAAAACGACGGGGCGCTGATTGACAAATTCAGCAAACAGAAGATGTTTTTCGACCTGAATTCGTACACCCAGTGGTACGCTACTTCGGAAGACGGCGGACAGACAATCAGCCCTTACAAGCGGTTTTACGAACCCAAATATTCGCCGCACCCGACGTTTGAGCCGAACTACCTAAATGAAAACACGTATCCAACCGATGGTTTCACGACACGTTTGTTTTTCCAGGATCCATTCCGGCCGGGTAGAATTTTCTTTGTGAAACAACGCGCCGGAATTTCCCAATACCACTACAATGCCACCAATCCGCAGCAAAGCGTTTTCACCCGGAAAATTGACATCGGCAGTCAGTTGTTCAATCAGTTCGGCATACACGGCTGGGCGATGCCAAAAGCCATTTCCTTTTCGCCGCAAACCGTGAACAGCCTGCACCTCGTAATCAACGGATTTATTGACAATCAACTGGTTACATCGCGTCCGTCGGTCATAAAATACATCGGCAACGACATTGAAGACTGCTGGGTAACGCATAATCACGACACAGACGCCGCCAACCAGCAGCAGTGGGCCAATCTGACGGCAACCCTTTGGGAAAACGCGCACACCCTCGGCATTTGCGCGACGCCGATCACCACAACCGGGTTGGGCGCCGATATGTACGGTATTCAATTCAAGGAAATCGAAACCAGTCCCTGGAACAAAGATGTGATTTACGTTTTGCTCATGGTGCCCAACCACCCGGATATCAAAATCCTGAAATACGACGGCGCCCAGTGGAGCAATTACGGCCAGGGGATACCAAACGATGAATACGTCTATTCGATGATCCTCGATTACCAAAGCAATGACGGCATTTATTTGTCCACCGACAAAGGGGTTTACTACCGCGACGCTTCCATGAGCAGCGGTTGGACGCCCTTCCGAAACAACATGCCCATGATTTTCAGCAAACAAATGGAAATCAACTACACGGAAAACACCGTGCGGGCCGGTACATTCGGACAAGGCATCTGGAAATCGAACCTGAATTGTCCGACAGGGCCGCTTGTTTTCAGTTGCCAGAATTGTAACGGCCCCGGCGATTATTTCCGCGAAGGAACCTCGGTGACGGCGACGCAGACCCTGTTGAGCAGCGACAAAATGATCGTACGGGCAACAGAGCAAATCGAGTTACTGCCCGGCGGGACATATTCCCTGTTGGATCCCTCCAACCATGCCGACAACCATTATCAACTCTACATTCATGGTTGCGGCCCGGGTCAGGGGAATACCTATCGGCCCGAAAAACTTAAAGAGGAAGCCGTATCGCGTGAACCGGAAGAAATAACCCGCAAACTGGCATCCAACATCCTGATTTTCCCCAATCCGACCAGCGGGTCGTTCACCGTGGAAGACGACTGGGAAAACGAAAAAGATGTGATGGTGTACGATGCAACCGGAAAACCGGTTTACCAGCAATTCGGCACCACCGAACGCAGGCATTCCATTGACCTGAGCGGTCACCCCAAAGGAGTGTATATGGTAGTCATTACCGACGGGGTTCACACCGTGGTGAGGAAGTTGCTGGTTGCTCAATAAGGAACGATTTCTGACAAATGTGGAAATGCACGGGTTGCTTTCGGTTTATCGGAAGTAACCCGTGTTTTATTTTTTTAACCTGATTTTTGGATAGGTAGGCTACAACCGAAAATAAATGATCGGGGATGGTTGGAAAATCCTGGCATCGTGCTATACTGTTTTTTTATTCTTGGCAAATATTGATTTTCAAGGCTTGATCCCTGTTTAATCAGTATTGCTATCCAAAACTCACGTTATTTAAAAAAAACAGGCGGGGCGGTTACAAAACGCCGCCGGGTTGAAATAAAGGGTTAAACAAACGCCCCAAGCCAGTTTCATCCAATATCACACCACTAAAACATTTTCATTATGCCATTCATCCCTTTGATTATCAGCATTATCGGCGCTTCCGGACTGGGTACTTTGCTCTGGTACTACTCCAAATCGGAAAGCGAGCGCGCCCGCCTGGATGCGAAAGCCGAAGAAATCGCCTGGAACATGTTTAAGAAAGCGGTAAACCGGTTGACCGCAGGCGAGGCAAAAACCGTTTACGACGAGGTAAAGCGAATTTCGTAGTATCAGCGCAGCATAAAAAAGGCGCGATCTGTACGGCCGGGACGTATAAATCGCGCCTTTTTTTATGCGACATTGCCGGTGCCGCGTTTTATAAAAAGACGCAGAACAGCCTTCCGGGGCCCAGTTAGCCGTCTTTTCTGTTACAAAGCCTCCACCTCCGCTTTGCGCCGCAGGTAGCCCGTTTTTTCCATCATTTGTTGCGCCTCGGCCTTGTGCCGCGCTGCGCCGACCGCATCGCCTTCCAGCTTCCGCAGCCGCGACATGCCGATGTGCCAGTCTGTCAGGTACCGCCCCATGCCGCCGTCTTCGGCGATTTCGCGTACTTCTTCGAGGTCTTCAAGCGCCCCGCCCAGGCGCTTGGTTTGCAGCCGCCAGTTGGCGCGGGCGAGCAGCCCATTTGCAATAAATTCTGTGGCTCCGGCTTTTCGCAAGCCCTCCACCGCCCGATCGAGGTATTGTTCGGCGTTTGTGTGGTGGGTGGGGTCATTTTTAGTTTGGGCAGCCGCAGCATGGGCACGGGCAATGGAAAGTTGGTCGAGGGCAATATCCAAAAGCCAGTTGTTGGGGGTGGAAATTTTCAAACCTTCCTCCGCCCGTTCCAACACCTCTTCCCATTTTCCCAACCCCAGCAGCAGGTCGCAGTACTGATAACCCCTTAACGAATACAAAAATCGGTATGCCGGTTTACTTTCCCGTTGCATCGCCTCCGCTTCAGCAAAAAGTCGTCCCGCTTCTTCGGTATCGCCGGATTGGTGCAGCGCGTCGGCGAGGGTGGATCTGTTTACTTCTTTTTGAAAACTATCCCCGCTTTGGTCGGCAAATGTCACCGCCTGCCGTCCAAAATCCACGGCCTCGCGCAGGGCGCCGAGGGTTACATGGAGTTGGCTTAGGTTGGAGGCCCGAATGGCAGCCGCTCCCCATTCATTTTGTCCCTTAGCCAATTCTAAACTCGACAGCATTGGCTCCGCTGCTTCCTGCAAGCGGCCCAGGCCCTGAAGCCCAAAACCAGCCACACTCAATACCCATGCCTGGTCTGCCTCCGTCATGTTTTGGGAAGGGCGCGACCAGGGCTGCTCGAACAAATTGGCCAATCCCGCCAACTCGGTTCCAAAGGCGCCGAGTTGATTAATAGAATAAAATTTGTTTTTTCTGTTTATTCTTTCCCAATACACCTCCAGACGTACTTCTTCCTGCAAACCCGCCCGCGCCCCAAAAGCCATGGCCGTGTAAAGCGGCTCCATTTCTGCGAGGGTGTCGGGCAGCTCCTTGTCAGGCAGGTTTTTGTAAAAATGATACAGCCGGGTATTGGCTTCGCGCCATGCGGCGGGTTGTCGGGTTTCGAGTTGTTGTCCAAAATGCTCGCGCACCAGCGGGTGGGCATCTATGCTTTCGAGTTCGCGCAGGGCGGGCAAGTGGGCGAGGTTTTTGGGCAAGGCGGGCGGTTTCAGGCGGTTTTCTTCCAGCAGGCCCAGGGTTTTCAGGTTGTCCATTGCTTCGCGCAAACGCTCTGACGGCATGACTGTCAATCCCTCAGTCAACCCTGCAATGGCCGGAGTTTTTACCAAAACATCCAGCGCCTCTACGGGTGCGGGGCGATCGAATAAGACCATCAAGTTTAACAAAGCAACTTCCGGGGACGTCGGTTGCTGTTTTTTCCCCACTAACTTTTCCCAAAAACTCAATTTTAGCGGCTTCGCGTTTTCAGCCTCAAACCAATGTACGTATGCTTGCATCACCCTGCGGGCGTGGCTGCCTTCTTTTTTATCATGAGTCAGGTGAGGGATTTCGTCGCGGCGCCGCACATCGGCTTCCAATACTTTTGTCAGATAGTTTCCCAACAAGCGCAGGGCGAGGGCGTGGCCTTTGTATTCTTCGGAAGCGGTTTCTAGTTCTTTTTGGCTGCCGCGCACGCCGAGGTTTTTCAAAAAAAGCGCGCCTTCGGTTTTGTCAAAATTTTCGAGGCGGCGGCGGTAGTGTTTGGGCGGCTCGATGCCCGCGAGGTTTTCGATTGCCACACGGGAGCTAAGCAGGCACAAACCGGGTTGCGAAAAAGCCAGTTCTCTGAGCAGGGCGGTCAGGGCGGGATCTTTGAGTTTGCCGCCCAATCCACCGGGCGTACCGGGCGGGTATTGCAGCGGTTCCACGCCGTCGAGGATGAGCAGGCAACGTTCGGCACGGAGGCGGTGTGCGAGTTCGCGGCCGCGGCTGGTCGGATCGGTCGTGGAAAATGACAGATGGAAAAAACGGGCGGCGGCGTCGAAAAAGAAGTCAGACGAACTTTGTCGCCCTTCAGCGGCGCCCTGGCTGTAAAAAGACCAGGCGTAAATGGCGGCGGGCCTCTCCGCCGTGCTCAGGGGCAGGCGATGGTGCAGCCACCAGGTGATGAGCTGGGTTTTGCCCGTTCCCCCGGGCGCGACCAGCTGGAAAATATTAGCGGCCGGGGTTGCCCAGGCCTCGTCGAGCAGGGCAAGTTCTTTTTCCCGGCCTGTGAAGTGGGGTTGGAGGTCGGGGAGGTGGTAGATGTCGGTGCGGTCCGGCATGGAGAAAGCCTCTGGCGCCGTTATTTTTTCAAACGCCGGGGGGTTACCGAGTGGGGGTTTATCTGAATGTTCAAAAATAGTTTTGAGTAGCAGGGTAAAGCTATTTTCAAAATCGGCGTCCTGCCGCATGTCCACAGGTGCGATGCTGCGCATAAAAATCGGCGTTGCGCTACGGTTATCTCCTTGTCTTACAATCGGAATAAATTTTCGTTCGGTTATCGCTTGTGCATACACCTCTGCGCTGATAATAGAAATTTCATAGCCAACACCTCGCACCCTGTCGTCGGCTTTTTGCTTGTAATTCTCCGTCAAGATCAGCAGTGTTTTTGCCGATTGTTCGACGGATTGCTCCATAAAATAAGGAAAATTGCTGCCGGGTGGACAGTCATATTGATCCAATATCACCTCTACACCGTTAGCAATGAGCCGGTCAGCAAGAACTTTGACCCAGTTTTTATGATGGTCGGAATCCCAGGAATAGGAAATAAATACTTTTGGAGAATAGGTTGTCATATGCTAAATGGAAGCGTTTCCGACCACAAAGCAAAAACATTTGTACCTGATTAAGCCGCATAATTTTCGGAATCGAAAGCCAAAGACCGCGTAGGAGTCACCGCTGTGTAGCAAGTGCAATATGATTTTCGAGGTTTTTCAGGCCAGGTATTTGTCTGCGGCATAAATGCCGTTCATCCCGACGGACTAAAGTCCGTGCTACCGGTAGCGGCTACCCCCAAACACAAACGCCCCGCTGCTGAATAGCAACGAGGCGTTGTACTAATTTGAGTTGGCACCGACCTACTCTCCCGGGACATCTGACCCAGTACCATCGGCGCTGGTGGGCTTAACTGCTCTGTTCGGAATGGGAAGA
>JANRLZ010000050.1:0-7142 GCA_033762055.1 Saprospiraceae bacterium | reverse complement strand
GAAGGATGAAGGATGAAGGATGAAGGATGAAGGATGAAGGATGAAGGATGAAGGATGAAGGATGAAGGATGAAGGATGAAGGATGAAGGATGAAGGATGAAGGATGAAGGATGAAGGATGAAGGATGAAGGATGAAGGCGCAAAAAAAAATTCATCATTCATCATTCATCCTTCATCATTCATCATTTATCATTCATCATTAAAAAATCAGTTCCAGTTCTTTGGCTTTTTGGATGGCCTGGGTGCGGCGTTGAACGCCGAGTTTGGAGAAGACGTTGGAGGTATGGGTTTTGACGGTATTGAGCGAGACAAACAATTTTTCGGCAATTTCCTGGTTGCTGAGCCCCAGTGCCATTTGTTCTAAAACTTCCAATTCGCGCGGGGTGATGCCCAGCAGGTCGAGGGTTTCTGTTTTCGGCGGGGGGGGCGGTGGAGGAGGAGAAGGTAGCGGATTTTTAGCGGCAACCAGTCGGCGGCCTGCCCAGATGCCGGTAGCGGCAAACAATACCGCCACCAGGCCCACATACCATTTCTCGCCATCGCCGGTCATCAGCAGGCGGTATTGCGAAAACTGGAGAGAAGCCAGTAAAAGCCCCAGGGAACCTCCATAGAGCAACAAATTCAGCCACCAGGATTTCAAAACTGCCAACTATGTCAGGGTTTCAGCACCACCAAACGCTTGGTGCCCACCGCATTGCCGTTTTTATCCACCAGGCTGTAGATATAGGTGCCTTTTTTGAAGTCGTCGAGTTCAACTTTAAACGAGGTCGTTCCGGCAAGGGTGTAGTTTTTCTTCCAGACACATTTCCCGATGATGTTGAATATTTTCAGGGTGTATTCGCCAGCCGGGATATTGGTGCAATCAAAACGCACCCATTCTACTGCCGGATTGGGGAAGGCCTGGATGTTGCCGGCAAATTGCAGTACCGGCTCAAATGACGGGCTGGTACCGTTGTTTTTGTAGCGAAGTAGTTCAACTTCCGACTGCTCGCTATTCATCGTGGCAACCGCAATTTCTTCCTTGACAACATCATTCATGAAGCGGTAAGTCACCGTTGTATCCGTGCCGATAAAGTCGCCGATACCGCCGCCGCCGCCACCGATGATCGTGGAGAGATCCACCCACTGGCCGAATCCGGGGAACAACAAGATATAGACATCAATAGACGTGGTTACGTAATCGGTGCGTTTCAGGCGCAATACCGGGTACGTGCCGCCTGGAATCTGGCAGGTGCCATACGCGTCCGCCACTTCGGTTCGATCGGTATTGACCCGGACACGCATGGAGTCAATATCAACCGGCAGACCGGAGAAGATAGAGTCGAGCGGCGGCTGATTGGTACCAAAACTCACTCCCAAATAGGAATTTTGAAAATTGATATCAATGAAATTGGTTGGTGAGCGGCGTTCGATCAGGGGTGGTTCAAATTTCACGCCACTCAGTTGAAGGCCCAGATTGGCCGGGTCAATACCGGCATATCCCATCACCTCAAACCGGTCGTTGGTAACATTATAATAAGTTTCGCCCTGGCCGATTACGACAAGGTCGGCCCCCGGAAAATTGGCGGAATTAGGCCCTGCAGCCGGGTTGCGGAAAACGACCGACAACTCATCATCGGCTTGCAATCCACTAAAATCCCACACCTGATTGCCTCCGGGCGGCGTTGCAGGGTTGATTCCCAGCGGCGATTCATCTACCAGATAGGTCAGCGAGTCGCCCAAAGCGGGGAAGATGGCATTGGTCAGGGTAATCTGTGCACTGGAAGCCGACAGGCAGAGGGCGGAAAGGGCAGATGCAAGTAGCATTCTTTTCATTGGACGTTAGATGTTGAGAAACAGGTTAAAGAGATGGACCTTGAAAGCAAGTGATTACATACAGGCTTTACTGCTATTGTACGCTTCAAAGGTACGTTGCTTTTTGTGGGAAAAAAGGGGGAACTGTACATTTGGCCTACCGGGATGCCTTTTTTACACTTCCGGGTTGTCTGCTGTTGTAGTTTTTTTTCGATGCTGCCGACACCGATCACTGCAATACCTTACTTCCTCCCACACCTTTTCCCATTTTTTCCGCCAGTTAAACGGTCGGCCGCAGTGCAGGCAGACTTTTTGCGGCAGGTCGGATTTTGTAAATTTTTTTTGAACAGGCACGTGGTTCGATTGATTCGATTGATTTGATTGATTCGATTGATTTGATTGGTTCGATTGGTTCGATTGATACGATTGGTTGGGGATGAGGTGGGCGGGTGTTAGGAAAAAATCACTTTCAATGCTGATGAAAGTTAGGATAGTCATGAACAATCGGGCGGCAATAAGGCTTTATATTAGCGCTAAAATTACATCAACACATGGAAAGAAACGACAACACGCCGGGAACAAACGGCGAATCTAAATGCCCGTTCATGAACGGTTCCCTCAAACAGGTGGCAGGTGGCGGCATCAGTAACCGCGATTGGTGGCCCAATCAACTAAAGCTAAATATCCTCCGACAAAATTCCGAACGCTCCAATCCTATGGATAAAGCGTTCGACTATGCCGAAGCGTTCAAATCACTCGATCTGTCTGCTGTAAAAAAAGACATTTTTGACCTGATGACCAACTCGCAGGACTGGTGGCCTGCCGACTATGGTCATTACGGCCCGTTTTTCATCCGCATGGCCTGGCACAGCGCCGGTACTTATCGCATCGCCGATGGCCGGGGTGGTGCAGGTTCCGGCACCCAGCGTTTTGCACCGCTTAACAGCTGGCCGGATAATGCCAATCTCGACAAGGCCCGCCTGTTGCTTTGGCCTGTCAAACAAAAATATGGCAAAAAAATCTCCTGGGCCGACCTGATGATTCTCGCCGGCAACTGCGCGCTGGAATCCATGGGCTTTAAAACATTCGGCTTTGCCGGCGGACGGGAGGATGTCTGGCAGCCGGAAGAAGACATTTACTGGGGTTCGGAGGCCGAATGGCTGGGCGACAAACGTTACACCGGCGACCGGGAGCTGGAAAACCCGCTGGCTGCCGGACAAATGGGCCTGATTTACGTCAACCCGGAAGGCCCGAACGGCAATCCGGATCCGCTTGCCGCCGCCCGCGATATTCGCGAAACTTTTGGTCGAATGGCCATGAACGACTACGAAACCGTGGCCTTGATTGCCGGTGGTCACACCTTTGGCAAAACCCACGGCGCCGCAGACCCGGGTCAATATGTGGGGCGCGAACCTGCCGCCGCCGGCATTGAAGAACAAAGCCTCGGCTGGAGAAATACGTTTGGCAAAGGCAATGCCGAAGACACCATCACCAGCGGCCTTGAAGGCGCATGGACCACCACCCCCACCAAATGGAGCAACAATTTCTTCTGGAACCTCTTTGGTTATGAGTGGGAACTCAGCAAAAGCCCGGCCGGCGCACATCAATGGATCCCCAAACATGGCATGGGCGCCAATAGCGTACCCGATGCGCACATTCCTTCCAAACGCCACGCACCCATCATGCTGACGACCGATCTGGCGCTGCGCTTTGATCCGGCCTATGAGAAAATTTCGCGCCATTTCTTTGAAAACCCCGACGAGTTCGCCGATGCGTTTGCCCGCGCCTGGTTCAAACTGACACACCGCGACATGGGGCCGCGCGCCCGCTACCTGGGCCCTGAAGTCCCTGCTGAAACATTGATCTGGCAAGACCCCATCCCGGCGGTTACGCATGCTTTGATCAATGAACAGGATATTGCCGAATTAAAAGGGAAAATCCTGGCATCAGGCCTGAGCATTGGCCAACTGGTTTCCACCGCCTGGGCATCGGCTTCCACCTTCCGCGGTTCCGACAAGCGCGGAGGCGCCAACGGTGCGCGTATTCGTCTGGCGCCGCAAAAGTTCTGGGCAGTCAACAACCCTTCGCAACTGAGCAACACGCTTGACACCCTCGAAGCAATCCAAAAAGCGTTCAATGCCGCTCAAACCGGCAACAAACAGGTTTCACTCGCCGATCTGATCGTGCTGGGCGGATGCGCTGCCATCGAACAGGCCGCCAAAAATGCCGGCACAGATATTAAAGTACCTTTCAGACCGGGTCGGGCGGATGCTTCACAGGAACAAACGGATGTCGAATCCTTTGCCGTGCTGGAGCCGGTGGCCGACGGGTTCCGCAATTACAAAAAAGCGCAATACAGCGTTCCGGCGGAAGAATTACTGGTAGATCGCGCTCAACTTCTTACGCTGACGGCCCCTGAAATGACAGTACTCATTGGCGGCCTGCGCGTACTGAATGCCAACTACGACCAGTCCAAATACGGTGTATTCACCCGTCGCCCTGAGACACTCAGCAACGACTTTTTCGTCAATCTGCTTGACCTGAATACTGCCTGGCATCCGGCTTCCGGTTCAAACGAGGTGTTTGAAGGTCGCGACCGCAAAACCGGCGCCGTCCAATGGACAGGCACCCGGGTTGACCTTGTTTTTGGCTCAAACTCCGAACTTCGGGCCATCGCCGAGGTGTATGCCTGCAACGATGCACAGGATAAATTTCTGCGCGATTTTGTAGCGGCCTGGGACAAGGTGATGAATCTCGATCGGTTTGAATAAGATTTTTCCGAAATTCGGAAGATGTTAAAAAGAGGCGGCCTGCATGTAGCGGGTCGCCTCTTGTTTTTTCAAAAAAACGGACAATTTAACCGTCATTTGCAGCACAAACCGTTTATCATTGTCATCATGAAATTTCCTCACTTTTTGCTGATTATTCTGGTCGTAGCCGGCTTTTCGCTTCAGGCTCAAAACAACATGCCGGACAACACACCCTACAAAATCGTTTTTCAACTTACCAGCGCCGACACGGCCGTGCAAAGGGCGGTCATTAAACAAATCAACAATGTACTTGCCGCTGCCCCCAAATCAAAGATTGAGGTGGTTTGCCACAATGCGGGCATTTCCATGCTGGTTACAGAAAAGACCTATCAGGCCGATAAAATAAAGGCGCTCACGGGCCGTGGCGTCGTTTTTGCCGCCTGTGAAAACACCATGCGCGACCGGAACATCAAACGCGAGGCCCTGGTGCCGGAAGCAACAACTGTTCCTTCAGGTATTGTCGAAATAGTAAAAAAGCAACGAAAAAAGTGGGCCTATATCAAGGCAGGTTAGGTGATTGGCTGGAATTTTGTCAAATTTAAAGACATCCAGACATACACTTGTCCATCGCCGGGCTACATGTCCGGAAAGTGGATTGTATGCATTATGCCTTGTCCGGTTTGTCTTCAAACAGGGCTAGAATGATATTACCCATATAGACGCCCAGCGCAGATTCCACGAAGGTCAGGAACATGGTCATGTCCTGAAAATTCAGAACATTGGGAGCGAGGGCTTTTAGGGTGATGAGCAGCAGTACGACCACAAAATGGCCGTTCACGAGCCACTTGACCAGTCCGTTGACAGGTGCGCCGTTATGACCGTTTAAATTTGGTTCGGTGATACTCCGTCCGATAAACCGGAACACGGCTCCACCATACAAGGCGGTAACCGGCGCCAGGATACCCATCAGCGAGGTAAATTCTTCAAAATCAAACCCTCGAAGGATATACAGAATGCATGAAACGGCAATCAGGGCGAAGTGATATACCAGGATAAGCCGCGCAATGCGCGCACGCGGCGAAAGCGGTGCTGCTTTGGGCGCCTGGGTGGCTGGAGCGTTGGTTGTTGCGTCTGAAGCCATAGTCGTGGCCATGGTCGTTGAGTTGGTCGTAATCATCCTTGTCTGAGATGGTCCAACATTTTTTTGAATAATCGTTTTTGGTACTCGTCGAGGCTGGTTTTGTAGCGGAGTTCCATGTCTTTATAATCGTTTTTACGGGGAGGAAACAGGATACCGGAGCCGTATTTCCCCTGAAATTCCCAGGATAGTTCAACATCTTCTCCTTTTTGGACCCCTTTCACATAAATGCGGTGGTATTCAAAATAACCATCCGGGCAAATTTCGTAATTCAGGTGGGAAACTTCCAATACAAATTCGTCGTAAGCGGTGTAGGAAGTATCCACTTTGGCCCGCCATAAAATCGGTGTACCCTTGTCTTTATATGCGTTAACGAGCCAACGCCTTGCCTTGGTACATACCTGCCCCAGGTTTTTACCGCGAAGCAGCGTTATATTGTCGCCGGTGTTGATGCCTTGCATTGAAACAGGCATTTGCACTTCTATGACGGCGCCCGAACGAATATTACGTTCTTCCACCGGCACACGTCCGGCACGGGTAAAAGTACGCGCCATAAAATGCGCCGGGTCGTGGCAGCGAACAACCACTTCGGCCTGGTTTTCATGTATCTCGGCCAGAAAAGCCCATTTATGCAACAAACGTTCGTGAAACGCTTGCCCGTTCAGGGCGCGATTGGCACGTTCGAGGCGTTGCCAGGCGCATTGCATGGAGTCGCATGTCCGTTTACCAGCGTAAGCGGGGCGAATAAAAAGCGTTACTTTTTGCGCCGATACCGATACACTGTCGGCGCGTAACAAATGACCAAGCTCATTTTGGCGGAGCCAGGCATTGTAATCCGAGCGTTTTTTTTGAAAAAATGCTTTATCCGCCCTTAAATCTTGTGATTGGGCGGCGAAGGCGCAGAAGAGAAAGAGGCAGGCGAGCAAGATTACCCGAACAGGGCGAAAAGCCATTGCGGAAGGTTTTGTTCTTTGCCTATACGCCAAAGGGCAGCGGCTTATTTTCAGGAACGCGCAGGTTTAACGTTTTGAATGGTTGAATTGCGCAGAAAGCGGTTGACATCGCCTCATCCGGCATCGTATATTCGCGGCATGGAGAAATTCTTTACCCGAAAAAGCCTGCGTTACCATTGGCTGGCATTTCGAAAGCATGATCTGAAAGCCAGTGGTACCGTCTTTTTTGTCGCCCTTCCCTTGTGTCTGGGTATTTCCCTGGCCTCAGGCGCACCTGTGCACGCCGGGTTGTTGGCTGGTATGATCGGAGGTCTGGTTATTGCCCCTCTCAGCGGCTCACAACTCAGCGTCAGCGGACCTGCGGCAGGACTGACAGCCATTTGTGCCGCTGCAATCGCTGATTCCGGACTGGACGCCTTTTTTGTTTCGGTAGCGCTGGCAGGGTTATTTCAAATATCACTGGGCCTGGCCCGGCTGGGAGGCTTTACGCACTTTATCCCCTCTGCT
>JANRLZ010000049.1:0-6978 GCA_033762055.1 Saprospiraceae bacterium | reverse complement strand
TCGTTGAAAAACCGTCCGTCGGGAGGGGCAACTTCCAGGCTGTCGCCGGCGTTTAAACGATCGTGCAAATAGGTAGAAACCTTGCCTCCCGCCACTTTTTTTACTGTAATGGCCAAACGATTTTCCAGCGGACTTGAAGACATCGAGTACGAACGGCGCAATTCCCGTTCTCCGTCTTTCAGCCGCAACGTAACGTACTGACCTTGTTTGTAGTGAAACAAATCACGCAGTTCGTCGGGGATTTCAAATTCAAGGGTGCAGGAATCAGGGGTCTCTGCGGTTTTATTCTTTATTTTTAACGTAAAAAAGTCCATGTCTCGGAAAATTGCGGGGCGTTTTAAAAACGCCTGCCCCGGCAGCAAAAAGGCGCGCAAAAGTAAGCCGCCTTAACATGTCAAGCACAGAATGGTTGACATGAAATTGAAAACTTCTAACAAACAATATTTCTACCACTTACCTTAGCCCCTGAAAATCAGCACTTTTAACCTTCTAAACGCAAGACAAGAACAGTATGAAAAGCAATAATGTCCTTACCTATGTCCTCTTTGGCCTTTTAGGCTTGTTCATCCTGGCAGCGGGTTATTACGCGTGTGAAAAACAAAAGCGGGAGAAGGCCCTGAAAGCCCAGGAAGAAGCCGAATTGCAGGAAACGCTCCGCGAAATGGGTTATGCAGAGGATGATACGACCGCCTCTTCCGGTAGTTCCTATGCTTCTACCGACACCAGCAACGCAAAAACGACCACGAAAACCGGCGCTACACCACCCAAATCAACCGTATCGAAAGATGGCGTGGAAGATGAAGCCGCCACAAAGAGCGCCAAAACTACAACGACCGCCGCCCCGCAAAAACTGAGCAGTACCGCCAAACCCTCTACCAGCACAACCACGAAAAAAGGCGTGAGCGCCGTAAAAGGCCCCGGCTCCGGCCGTTGGGCAGTGCGGGTGGGCACCTTCGCCTACATGGATGGGGCACGTCGCCGTCTCGAAGAAGTCATCAAGGCCGGCTACCCGAATGCCGAAATTTCCAAAACAAAAGACGGGAAAGCCGCCGTTGTGGTATTCCGCTCAAATGATAAAAACGCAGCGATTCGCATCGCCGACCAATTGGAAGAAAAAGGCTTTGATGCGGCGGTCTTTGACCGTAATTGAGTCGGTTTTATTTCCAGACTTCAAATTCCGTCCGCCGGTTTCTGGCGCGCCCCTCCGGGGTGTCGTTCGGCTCCAGCGGACGGGATTCTCCGAATCCTTTGAAGAGAAGGCGCGTTTCTGCAATCCCTTTTGTACGCAGATATTCCCATACGGAGCGGGCGCGTTGTTCGGATAGTTTTTGGTTGGAAACTTCATCGCCGACATTATCGGTATGCCCGTTGATCTGAATTTTCAGTTCAGACGCCTCAAGCAGGAGTTGGGCCAGTCGGTCGAGTTCGCCCAACGATTCGGGCCGCAAGGCTGCCGATCCGGTTTCAAAAAACACATTGCGCAATACGACCGGTTTGCTTGCCTTCACTGTGGAGTCGTCTGTGCCGATGGGCTGTAATTCGATGTTCAACAGAAATGGCTTTTCAAGACTGGCATTGCCTTCAAGATTGAAGTTTTCAGAAAAAAACAGGTATTTATCCTTGTTGACATTTAAAGCATACTCCTTTCCTGCCGGCAAGCAAACCAAAAAAGTACCGTCTGATTTGGTGGTCGCGCTCACAAATACCTTTCCACTTTTCAGGTCGGTAAATTCCACTTTGGCGGTGATGGGGTAACCGGTTGTAGCATCGGTAACTTGTGCTTTGGCGTAAGTAACCGGCTGCGGACGGGCGAACTCAGGCAACTCAAAGGTGTAAATATCCAGCCCCCCCCGCCCTCCGGGCCGGTCGCTGGCAAAGTAAGCAGTTCGCCCATCGAGACTCACCACCAGCATGCCTTCTTCCCCTTTGGTATTGATTGGATAGCCCAGGTTTTGCGGGGTTCCCCAGGCGCCGTCGGGTTGCCGACGGGAAAAGAAAATATCGCTGCCGCCCATACCTGGCAGACTGTCGGAAGCAAAAAAAAGCGTTTGACCGTCGGGGTGCAAAAAAGGCGTATGATCTTTTCCCGGCGTATTGATCTTCGGCCCCAGGTTTTCCGGCTTGCCCCATTTTCCGTCGGCGCCGCGGACGGTTTGCCACAAATCCATGCTGCCCCTGGTTCCCGGACGATTACTGGTGAAAATCACGGTTTTATTATCGGCGCCAATGGTGGGTTGCGCATCCCAGTCGGGCGAATTGATGATGGAACTGAATGGAACCGGCTTGGTCCAGCCATTTTTTCGCAATTGTGACCAGTACAGGTCGCAGGCCCCCTGCGACCCGTCGCCCATACGGTTACAGCCGGTAAAGATGAGCCATGATCCGTCGGGGCTAATGGCCTGTGCGCCTTCGTTGTCGGGCGTATTGACACCGGTGAGCGGCTCGGGGCGGCTCCAGATGCCCTTGTTTGATTCGCTGCGGTAAAAATTTTCGTCGTTTTCAAGATCGCGGCGGGTAAATATCAGCACTTCGCCGTCGGCGGTGAGAGAGGGGAAATATTCATTCCATTTTGTGTTGATTGAATCGCCGACGGGTTGGGGGTTGAACGCTACCGGATTTTTTACGGCATTTGCGGCAAATTGCGCGGAGGCCAGGAGTTGTTCGGCGGCGCGTTTGCTGCGTTCATTTTTGGGTTGGCTGCGCAAATACGAGTGAATATGCGCGGCACATTCGTCAAATTTATCCAGTTGCCATTCTGTCTTTGCCAACAACAAAAAAGCGGCAGGCGCATAGTTGCTGTCGAGGGCGATGGCCGCTTCAAAATGTGTTTCTGCCTTGAAAAAATCGCGGAGTTCGCTGTAGTTGTCGGCCAGCGCCAGTTTAGCGTCAATGAATTTTGGGTCGGCGCGCAAAGCCTTTTCAAAATATCCCTGGGCGATGGCATTTTGTCCGCGCGCGGCCTCCATCCTTCCCTCATTAAAGGCCGAAAGTGCTTTTTCAGAGGTGGTTTGGGTCGTGGTGTAGCTTTGAGAACGGCCGATTTGGGCGAAAAACAAGCAAATCAGTGCGATGAACTGGGCGCGCATGGGTAGTTTTTTGGGCAAAACGGTGTTTAAGAGGAAAAATTTTTCCATCTGTTCAATACGCCCCGAAATAGCGCCGCAAGAACCACTCTGCGGTAAGCAGGAGCGCCAGCAGGGCAAAGATCCATTTCAGATTGATGAGCGGGTTGGTTTCGGCGGTTTGGTAAATGACAGGCTTGACGGTTTCGTTCGCCTTGATTTTTTCGGCAACGGCGGCTAACTGACCGGGATAAAGTATTTCTCCGCCGAATTTTGTGCTCAACTGTCGCAACACCGCGTGGTTGGCAGTAGTTTCAAATAACTCCATCTCGATGGGTTGTACACTGAAACGACCTTCTGCCGACAGGTTCTGGCCGTTAAAGTTTACCGTAGCCTTGTAGGTATATGGGCCTACCGGCAAAATGCCTGCATTGAGCGTGTAGCCTTTCCCGATCTTGTTAAACGTATAGGTAAATTCTTTCCCCTCTCGGTTTCGGACGCTGAGGGCCACGTCGGGTTCGTTTACCAATTCGTAGTTGTCGTTGTACAATTCAGCACCAAAAACCACCGGCTCGTTTTCATTAAAAATATTTTTGTCGAGCGTGATGCGGAATTTGCGTTTGTCTTCTTTCTTCGACAAATACTGCACGGTTTTGCCCACCAGTTCATCAAAAATTTCGTGGTTTTGGTGCTGTAAAAAGTCGAACAAACGCCAGCGCCAGAGGCCCTCGCCGAGCAATAATCCCGTTTTTATGCCGTCGGTTTCGCCAAAAGCCAGCAAGGGTTGTTCGGTATCCACCTTACCGATCCGCTTGCGGAGCAGCACCTGCGCCTGCGGTGTGGCGCCGAAGTTGCCGAATGCAGACGTCATGGGATTGAATCGGGGCAGTTCCTCGATCAGTCGGGGACTCAGGGTAAAAGCGGCAAATTGTGGCGAAACGCGCCCCTGCACCTCGTCGCTTTGCGAACCGTCGCTTTGCAAACTAACAAGGTTTTGCGCGCGAGCCAGGGCCGGGTAGCCGGTTTGCATGCCGGCGATAAAAAGCCGCGGTATCCGTTTGTTGTTCAGGGTATTGAGCAGGCCGGAACAATCATTGCTTGTGGAAGGCAGGTTGTGGAGAACGATAAAATCGAATTTGCCGGCATCCAGCCCAGGATCATTGATAAATGCCGTGGAAACCTGGTAGTTTTTATTGTTTTCGAGGGTGGTTTTGATAGCGGAAAGATCCGGGTGGGGACTATTGGCCAGCAACAGAATTTTCTGGCGGGCGTCGAGTACGTCTATGAAAATTTCGCGACGGTTATTCGCCGTACTTGCTTCGCCCGGCAAGGCCGCCGCTGAAATGACGTAGGAAACAACACCGGCTTCTTCAGCGTCCAGTTGAACTTCTTTGGTGACAAAAAAATCGTTTCCGTTAATTGAAACCGGGATGCTTTGTACCTGTTTTAGTTCTCCGCCGCTTGATTTGGAGATGTTCAGTACGGTTTGTTTGCCGGCCAGGTTGGTGGCCGCAAGATCAACCTGAATCGTGAATTTATCGCCGAGATAGGCTATTTTGTTGTGAAAAACGCGTTTTACCAACAAATCCATTTTCGGCGTCGTGTCTCCCAATGCAATGGCATATACCGGAGCAGCCAGTGGTGCGTCGGAGTAGGCGGGATTGCTGCCTTCGTTGTAAATACCATCGGTTGCGAGTACCACGGCGCCGAGGTTTTGTCCACCGTAGAGATCATACACCCCGCGCAGCAATTCGGAGAGATTGGTCACTTTTTCAGAAAAATTAAAATCAACACCTTCCCTTACCTGGTCGCCAAAAGCAAGTTCGTGTACTTCGTAATTATCAGCCAGGGCACTTTTCAATCCGCTCCAGTCCTGTTTGTAGCGTTCCAGCGCTTCCCCTTTCAAATCGTTGGCTACACTTTCAGAGTGGTCTTGAGCGAGTACGACAATCGGTTTTTTTGTTTCGGTAAAAAAACTTTTCAGCAAGGGGGAAAGCAGCAGCGCACTTAGCAAGGTTACCACCAGCCAACGCACAACCCCCAGCCAGCGATGCAACTGCCTGGCCTGTTCGCGAAAAGTAGTATCGCGGTAATACAAAAGCATGGCATAGCCCAATCCCAGCAACGCACAAAATATCAGAAACCAGGCGGGGTATTGAAAAGATAGGTTCATACAGGAATGTTACTTAAAACGGGCGGCAAAATTGCATAAAAACTCGCTAAACGCGCCGGGCAGAAACACGCATTCGACGTGAATGTTCTTTTCGGGGCCTGAATAGGGATGTTTAACGTTTGAAAAACAAATGTTTGAACGCAATGCCAAAACTTTAAATCAGTTTCTAAGGATATTTGCGCCCCGTTTTTGCTTTTTAAGCCGTTTTGGCATACATTCTGCGAAAACCTGTGCCGCAATCAAATCATCTCCAAAAATTTGCACAGAAATACGTTTGGTGATTTCTGAAAAAAGGGCTTCGCCCAAAAATTGACAATACTCATGAAATTTAAACTGATTGGTTTATGCTTGCTGCTGTCGGCCACCGGGCTTTCAGCGCAAAACGACAATGCTACTCCGCTTTTCACCCGCGATTACCAACTTGAAAACAACGGCGCCGCCTTTGCCAAAGGCATTACCGCTGCTGAATTGAAAGAACTGGTGTACGCGCTGGCATCCGACTCCATGCAGGGCCGTGAAACCGGCGAACCCGGCCAGCGCATGGCTGCCGATTACATTGCCCGGCAATTCAAAAATGCCGGTCTGCCGCCCAAGGGCGACAAGGGTTTTTTTCAAAAAATTCTGTTGCAAAACGATTCCTGGAAAAATCTGTCGTTCAAGGTTGGAGCGCAGGAATTGCGCAATCGCAGCGACTTTTACCTCTATTCAGCCTTCAACCCCGATGTTCCGAAACTCGAAGTAAAAGAAGTGATCTTTGTGGGTTACGGCATCGAAGATCCTAAATACAACGACTACGGAAAAGCAGAAGTGGAAGGGAAAGCGGTGATTTTTTATGCCGGTGAGCCCATGACGGCCGAGGGCAAATCGCTCATCACCGGCTCGGATTACCGCTCCAACTGGAGCCTCGACTGGCGAAAAAAAGTACAGTTAGCGAAGAAAAAAGGCGCCACTATGGCACTGATTATTGACCCGAATTTTGATGAAAACCTGAAAAAGAACCGAAAAGCACTTTCGGCTTATGGCTGGAAACCCGCCAGCGCCGATGCCGCCACCCAGGCAAAGGAATTTATCCCCAACCTGTTCCTTTCCCCTTCAACAGCAAAGGCTATTTTGGGTGATAAAGCCGAAAAAGTGGAGGCCGAACTAAACGACTTGCGCGGTGGTGAAAAGTTCAAACCGGTGAAAATCAAATCCAAAATCGAAGTGCAACTCGACAAGGAAATGGAATTTCTGGAAGGTTCGAACGTGCTGGCTGTTATTGAAGGCACCGATGAAAAACTCAAAAAAGAGTATGTTTTTGTCACCGCCCACTACGACCACCTCGGCATTGCCGACAGCACCGTGATCTACTATGGCGCCGACGACAATGCCTCCGGCACTGCCGGTGTGATTGAAATTGCACGCGCTTTTGCTGAAGCAAAAAAACAAGGCATCGGCCCCAAACGAACGGTTGTTTGCATGCTCGTGAGCGGGGAAGAAAAAGGATTGCTCGGCTCCAAATTCTACACCGATTATCCGCTTTTCCCGCTGGATAAAACCACCGTTGATATTAACATTGACATGATCGGCCGGGTAGATGAGCGCCACGCTGCTAACCCCGACTATATTTATGTGATTGGTTCCGACCGGCTGAGCACGGAATTGCACACCATCAACGAACTGGTAAACAAGGAACACACCAAGCTCGAACTCGACTACAAGTACAACGCCAAGGATGATCCGAACCGTTTTTACGAGCGTTCC
>JANRLZ010000048.1:0-15296 GCA_033762055.1 Saprospiraceae bacterium | reverse complement strand
TCCCAGCCAAAGGCTTTCCATTTGGCCGGCAGGTTGCCAAGACTCATCACGGCGTCGGTCGGGCCGTCAATTTGTTGGCCATTCCAGTCTACCGTAACCACCAGATTATCCACTTTCAGGTGAGCGGCCGACATGATGGCTTCCCAGCATTGGCCTTCTTCGAGTTCGCCGTCGCCGGTGAGGCAAAACACCCATCTTTTATCGCCGTCGAGGCGTTTGGCAAGTGCGGCGCCGATGGCTGCGGAGATGCCCTGTCCCAGCGAGCCGGAGGCAATCCGGATGCCCGGCAGTCCTTCGTGGGTGGCGGGGTGGCCCTGCAAGCGGGAGTTGAGTTTGCGAAAGGTGGCGAGTTCTTTGACTTCGAAATAACCGGTACGTGCCAGCACCGAGTACCAGACCGGGGAGATGTGGCCATTGCTCAGGAAAAACAGATCCTGCCCTTTCCCTTCCATTTTGAAAGGTTTGGGTTTGTGTTTCATCACATTGCCGTAGAGTGCGACGAAATATTCGACGCAACCCAGCGAGCCGCCGGGGTGGCCGCTTTGGCAATTGTACACCATGCGGATAATATCGCGGCGCGACTGTGCGGCAAGTTCAGTAAGTTTGGAAAGGTCAGCCATGAAATAAGGGTGTAAATAAAAGGGGCGGTGCAAAGGTAGGAACGATCAAAAAATTTTTTGATCGTTCCGCAACAAGTTGACAAAAACAAAAAAGCCGCCCCGCGAATTGCGGGACGGCCACTGCTATGCATGGTTAGGCTGCGATGCCAAATTTGAATCAGGGATTGGGAATGATGAGCACCTGGCCTACTTCGATTTCGTCCGGATCGCTGAGTTGATCGCGGTTGGCGTCGAAGATTTGTTTGTACTTCATCATGTCGTCGTAGTAATGCTTGGCGATTTTGCTGAGGCTTTCTCCTTTGGCCACCGTGTGTTTGGTGTAGTAGTTGGTGTTGGCCACTTTGATGTCGGCCATGATATCGCCGGGATTGGCGCCGCCAACGGCTTTGATCGCGTCCCAGAGTTGGTCTTTTTCGTAAGCCGTTTCGGTGGTGCCCCACACGCGGAGTACGCCGTCGGCGCCTTCTTCTACTTTGCCGTCGCGAACGCCGAGTTTTTCACCCAGGGCGAGTACGCTTGCGTATTTGTCTTTTACTGCCATGATTTGAATGGTAATTTTAGTGTGTGATGTGTGTTTTTTTCAAAATTGCGGGGTGTAGACGCTGTGCATCGTACACGTCACATGAAATTTTGGGAAGTGCCGGTTCGCTGTCTCGGCAGGATGGCGCAAGGTAATCCGTTTTTTTAAAAAAGGGGAGATTTATGCGTCTTTTTCTCCATAATTTAACCTGTTGCCGGGTCGGGAAGGCGGGGCAGAAGCATACCATCTATTATTCTTCCCGCAAAAACGCCGGCACTTGCACCGCCCGGCGCGCCGGCAGCAGGGAAGCGGCCAACCCGATGCCCAGCACCGTCAAAGTGACTGGTATAAAATCGCCGAACCGCATGGAAATCGGGTAACTATCTACCAGAAAACCTTCCGGAATGGTCACAATTCCCCACTGTTTTTGCACAAAATAAATGGCAATCGCCAGGGCCAGGCCGATCAGCATACCGAGCAAGGTGAGCAGCAAACCTTCCAGCAAAAAAATGCGGCCGATGAGACGGTCGGTTGCACCCATGCTTTTGAGGGTACTGATGTCGCGTTGTTTGTCGAGCACAATCATCCAGAGCGCGCCGACCGTATTGAAAGCCATGAGCAACAACATGAGACTGGTAATGGCAAATCCCATCCATTTTTCCAATTGCATGACCTTGAAAAAAGCCTCGTTCTGTTCGTATCGGTCTTTCATTACAAAACCCGGACCCAGCAGGGCTGCCGCTTTGGCTTTTACGGATCGTACATCGGCGCCCGGGCGACATTTGATTTCCAGCGCCGAAACCGTGCCGGGCGGCGCTTCGAGCAGTTCGCGGGCAAATGCCAGGTTGCTCAAAACATAGTCGTTGTCAAATTCCTGCTGGATGGCAAAGGTGCCCATCGGCGCAGCCATCCGGGTTTTGAAAGGTTTGTCGAGAATACCCGATTGTTGTTCGGGCATGTACACCGTAATGGTTGCCAGCGGGTTGTTTACGTTCACACTCAGGCGATTGCGCATGCCCGCGCCCAGCACGAGGCAGTTTCGTTCGCCGTCGAGCAGGCGGTATTGGCCTTCTACGATGATGGTGTCGGAATCAATGCCGTTGACTTTTGCAAACTGTGTATCCACGCCTTTGAGCACCCCGAAAACCTGCGCGCCTTCGTGTTCAAAAAAGGCGATTTCTTCCAGTGTTTCGCTCAAAACTTCCACTTCCGGCAGGGCGCGCAACTGTACGAGCGCCAGACTGTCGGGCTGGAATGTTTTGCCCTGCTGCGGGGTAATTTTCAACTGCGGGTTAAAATGCCCGAACAAATCGGACAGCAGGTCTTCAAACCCGTTGAATACCGACAGCACCAGCACCAGCGCGGCCGTACCGATGGCAACGCCCAATACGGAAATACCGGTGATGACATTGATCGCGTTGGTGCTGCGTTTGGCAAACAGGTAGCGACGGGCAATCAGCAGGGAGAGGTTCATTTACTGTGATTAAGGTGACGGGCGTGATTTTTTTGGAGTGGCTTTTTCGAATGGTACAGAATGGTTTCGCTCCTGCAAAAGAAGCAAGTTTTCAGCAATCGAGCCGTATGCGCGGTGCATTTGCGCTTTCAGTTTCAAATCTGCCTGATCTGTGCTGCGAAGCATCTGCGTCATCTGTGTGCTATAAAGTATAGTTATGGCACACAGATGACGCAGATGCTTCGCAGCGCAGATCAGAACGGATTTTTCTCTCAAAGGGTAAGCGGGTAAAAATAGCAAAGCTTAATCCGTCCTGGAGAGGCGGAGCCCGAGTACGTAGTTGCGATAGCCGGGCGAATTGAAGTTGCGATTCGCCACACGGCAATTCTGCGGGGCGTCGTCCCACGACCCGCCGCGATTGACCCGGAAGGTGCCGCTGTCAGGGCCTAGGGGATCGGTCGCGGCGCTGGATGGATAAATACCATACCAATCTGAACACCATTCCCACACATTGCCGCTCATATCGTGAATGCCGAGTTCGTTGGCTTTTTTCAGTCCGACCGGGTGGGTTTTGCCACCTGAATTCTTGTTATACCAACCCACTTCGTCCAGATCATTGCTGCCTGCATATTCGTACCCTTTGGAAAGGGCGCCGCCGCGGGCCGCAAATTCCCATTCAGCCTCGGTGGGCAGGCGGTAATTTTTACCGGGAAAACGTTCGTTGAGTTTTTTCAAAAACGCCTGACAATCTTCCCAACGGACATTTTCTACAGGTAAGTCGTCACCTTTGAAATGACTGGGATTATTGCCCATGATGTCTTTCCAAAGTTTTTGCGTGACGGGGTATTTTCCTATCTCGTAATTGGAGAGGGTAACCTGGTAGTTGTCGCTCATGTTGAAAGTGCCGCCTTTGACGGACACCATTTCGGGTAACTCCTTTTGCCGTTCGGCCTCTTCCTGCCGGCGTTTTTGTTCGGCCATTTCCCGGGCTTTTTCCTGTTGCTCCTCTTCGCGTTTTTTTCGCGCTTTCGCCAGTTTTTCTTCTGCTTCAAGGTCGGCCCGCAAGTCTTCCAGCAGTTCTTCGGCTTCCGGGCGGTGGTTTTGATGAGTTTCGTCGTGCAGGTAAGCTTCGAGCAGGATGATCTTTTGCGAAAGGTCTGGGGTGACTTGCAGCGCTTCACTTACTTTTTTCCAGGCGGCTTCGTCGAGGCGGCGTCGGGTTCGCGCAGCTTTTTCCGCTTCTGCCGCTTGCTGTTGTTGCAACAACTCGGCTTGTTGAGCGGCTTCTGCGGCTTGCATTTCTTTTTGCAGAGCGGCCTGAATTTCGTCTACGAGTTTTTTGAGTTCACGCAGGCAATGGGTCCATGCCGTGTCGCGGCTGATCCAGCCTGCTACGCCCCGGATAGCGCCTTTTTCATCTTTGGGGAGCAGCTGAATTTCCGACAAATCGCCGTGCATTTCCCAAAAACAATCGCGCACCAGAATAGGAACCACCCGCGCCGTTCCGGCTCGTTTCTTTTCGAGGGCAATTTTGAGTTCTTTTTTCTCAATAAAATCGGAATTGAGCGCATCCGCACTCACCAGCATAATGACAAGGTGGGCGGCTTCGAGCTCACGCTCGATGCGTTTTTCCCATTCCTCTCCCGGCAACAAATCAGAATCTACCCATTTTTCCAGCAATCCGTTTTTTACAAAAGGTCGGAGGTGGGTCAGCAACTCATCTTTGAACGGCGCATCAGCCCGGGCATAAATAATAAATGTCTTTAACGGAGCGGCAGGCATGTTCGGGTTGTTCGTTGTAGGCGCGGTAAATATAGAGACAAAACACACCGGAGGGTGCTGTACACGGCGAATCAATAAATCAAACTCATATCATCCTGCAAATCACATAAAAATAATCATGTAAATCTTTTAAATCAAAAAAATCATACTCTAAACCACCTGCCGCTTCCAGCACTTCAGCACTTCTAGCGCGGCGTCGGTGGGTGAAATCCGACCGGCGAGGACTTCCGGTTCCAGTTCGGCCAGTCTGGCGCGCACCTGCGGATCCTGGTAGAACAGGGATTTTATACCCGCATCCAGGCTTTCTTCGAACCAGTATTGGGCCTGTCTGCGGCGGTTTTCAAGAAAAAAACCGTTGGCGCGTACGTGTTCCTGAAAGGCCTGCAAGGCCGACCACAACTCGGCGATGCCGGTATTTTCGAGGGCGCTGCAAGCCAGTACGCGGGGCTGCCAGCCGCCGGGTTTGGGGGGCAGCAGGTGGGCGGCATTCAGATAATGGGCGCGCGCCTGATTGGCTAATTTGACCCGGTCGCCGTCGGATTTGTTCACGACAAGAAAATCAGCCATTTCCACGATGCCGCGTTTGATGCCCTGCAATTCGTCGCCGGCGCCGGGCAGCAACAGCAGCATAAAAACGTCGGTCATGCGCTGTGCGGCTATTTCCGACTGTCCTACCCCGACCGTTTCGATCAGCACTGTATCGAAACCGGCCGCTTCTACCAGCACAATGGCTTCGCGGGTTTTAGCAGCCACCCCGCCGAGCGAATCGCCCGAAGGCGATGGCCGGATAAAGGCTTGTTCGGAGGCCGACAATCGCTCCATGCGCGTTTTATCGCCCAGAATGCTGCCGCCGCTCACTGCGCTGGAAGGATCAATGGCCAGCACTGCCGGACGGCGCCCGGTTTCGATCAGGTGCATGCCGAGTGCTTCGATGAAGGTGCTTTTCCCGACCCCCGGCGCCCCTGTTACGGCGATGCGCAGGGCAGGGTGTTCCGGGGGATTGCGGCGCAACTCACCGACCACGGCGCGGGCCAGTTCCTGATGTTCCGGCCGGGCGCTTTCGACCAGGGTAATGGCCTGACCCAGCAACACCCGGTCGGCAGCGCGGATGCCGGCAACAAATTGTTCAACGCTGGGAAGGATGCGACGCATGGGTCAAAGGTAGCGGGCGTCGGCATTTTATTGTTTGCAAGGCCCGTTTTAGCAAATTCCGCGGTGTTAAAGTTTTTAACATTTATTGAAATTTTATTTTAACATTTATGTAAAAAATTATTTATCAATACATTTTTTCTTAACATTTACAGGCTATCTTCCTCATAAAAGTTAAAGTCCGTTAAGCCGTCCCGAAGCCGGCGGAAGGGTATTGCAGCAATCCGCGCTATGCTGAAACCTTGCGGAAAAAATAATTAAGCCATGAAACGTCTGTTCTTATTTCCTCTCCTCCTTTGCCTTCTGGCGGGCGCCTGTCGCTCGTTGCGCGTCGGCGATTTTCATTCTTCCCAGGGCTTAGGCGCCAAACTTCCCGGGTTGGGACTCCTGGTACACGAGCGCAGTTTTCTCGAAGCGTTCGATGCGGCGCTTTTCCGCGATGTGGTGATTAACTCCACGATGTCAGGTCCGGGCATGCCGGCGCCCTGGGTGGCTTACGATGTCACCGATCAGGCACTCAAGGATGTTTTTCACGCCCTCGACAACGAATTGTCCGACCATTTTAACCTCTCCTCTCAACCGAGATACGGACACGCCCGGTTCAAATTACTGTATTACAAACGCCGCAATTCGGGTTGGGGCTGGACCGTGGCGAGCGTGTCTACCTTGTTTGTTCCCAATCTGTTTGGTATGCCGGTTCGTACCCACCGCGCCGAGATCGAACTTCAAATGGAAATCGTGGACGCACAAGGGAATATCCTGAAGCGCTACACGGCCCCTGGTACGGGTAAAGCCCGGGTAGCGGCCTATCACGGCTACGATACAAGCACGGCTACCCGAAAGGCCAACCTCGTGGCGTTGCAAAACGCCATGGCCGGTATCAAAAAGAAAATGGAGCCGGATGTGCCGATGATAGGCGCACAGTTGGAAAGTGCCGGCACGATAAAAAAAGAGGACGGCAAATAACACGCATCTACTACGCTCCTAAAACCATCGAACCATGAAAACACACAGCGCCCGACGCTATTTAACCCGCTTTTTCCGGTGCGCGGTACGTCGGTGCGCTGTTTTTGTTTGTTGAAGGTTTAGGAGGTTTATCGGGTTAGACCACAATATTGGCTTTCGTTTGCGAACATCTTCCTGATGAGGCGTTGAGTTTATACCTTTGATGGCGTGGGCCATCCGACTGAAAACCTGTTACTTTAAATGCTCGTCATTATGCATCAATTTACACGATTACTACCATTTACAGCGCTGCTGTTTCTTCTGTTAACACAACCCGCCTGTAAAAAAGAGGACAATTCCGCTGCTGTTACGATTGACATTGACATAAAAGACCCGGTATTTTCCGTACTCCCCGACGGGTCAATTCAGGCGGATATGACGATAGTAATAACCCAGTTGGGCAACTATTTTTTTGAAGATTTTACATGCCGTTGGTGGCGCTACCCAGACGGCGCCGTGCTGGGTACCTACCAAACCATCCTGCCTACCGCCCGCGAGTTTGTTCGTTTTCCGCTCATCGTACCAGAGCCAGGGACTTACTGGCTTGAAACATCACTCGGCACCCCGCAAAACGGTTCTTCCGGCCGCAGGCAAATCACCATTCCCTGATCAATTGATTTTGGCCACAATCGCCTCGGCAGCCTCTCGCCCGCTTTGCGCCGCACCGTTCATAAATCCGGCAAAATCGCCGCCGCAATGTTCGCCGGCAAAAAATACATTGCCCAGGGGCATCTGTTCCGCTCCGCCAATGCTGGTGTATTGACCCACCGTCGGGCAAATGTATGATCCCAGGGCATGCGGATAAGTCGGCCAGTCCATGCGGGCGGTTTTGCCGTTGAATGCGGCCTTGGCGCCGGGAAAAATCTGTTCCCACAGGTTCAGGTATTTGTCTTTTTGCTGCTCCTGAGTGCCATGGCCTACGTTGGTACCCCGTCTGCCGCCAAACAGGATGGACAATCCGGCGGTTTGATGATCGGCCGTTTGCAACTGGGCATTGTCCCAGCCGTTCGGAATACCGTTGTCGGAATAAGCCAGTCCGGTATATCCCTGTTCCCGCCAAAAATGTCGGTTCATGCCGAGCATCAGTTTGGCGTTGCTCCCATAACCCAATTCATTGATACACTGCCGCTTCACCTTGGGCATTTCCAGTTTTACCTCGATACGCCGCATCACGGTAAACGGAATGGTTAGCACCACATAGTCGGCAACAACCGGGTCGGTCATACCGGCAAAATGCAGGGAATAAGCGCTGCCCCGCGGCCGGATAGATTCCAGTGCAAGGCCCGTTTCGAGGTAGGAATTGTAACGGTCAGCCAGGGCGTCGGTGATTTTCTGGTTGCCGTTGCGCACTTTGTAGCGTTCGTCGCTTTCGCCAAACACTTCCCATTGTCCGTTGGGGGTTTCGGTAGAAATCAGCAGCAGCAAGTTGAGGCTTGATTGTACTTCCGGCGACAGGCCGTATTCCGACTCGTAGGCGACCTCGATCAGGCGTTTGATCCAGCCTGTTGCGCCGATTTGTTCGAGGTATTCGGAGAGGTTGGTGCGGTCGAATTTTTTGACAAATTTGTTTTTGGCCTGGTAGGAAATGTCATCATCCAGTTTATCCATATCGGCCTGCATGCGCGGGGCAATTTTTCTGAACTCTTCCACCACCTGCGCCAGCGAATAGTGTTGTCCGTTGAAATAGAAGGCTTCTTTTATCAGTTTGGCCTCCGATTCCTGCGCATAATCTATACTTTCCAATTTGAATGTTTCGATCAGGCGCCACATATCGGCATGATTGGTGTCAATAAATTCGCCGCCGAATTCGGTCCAGGTGTTGGGGCCCATGGCATCGGTAACGCTGAAAATGCGCCCTCCGATCCGGTTTGATGATTCATACACCGTCGCTTCGAGCCCAGCCTTGTTGAGGTAATGCAGCGCGCTCAGTCCGGCGATACCGCCGCCTACGATGGCGATTCTTGGTGCAAGGGCGCGGCGGAACCCGGGTAAAAAAAGTCGGGGCGCCAGGCTGCCGGCCACGGCGATTTTGCCGGTATTCTTTAAAAAACGCCGGCGCGAGCGACGCGCTTCTTCATCGCGTTGTACCATTTCCTCGGCGGATCTTTGTCTGCGTTCGGCCGCCAGGGCCATTTGAAACGCTTTTCGCAGCGTTCCGAACATCGGTGTTTTAGATTGTTTTTTCATTGGAAATACCTTGAATTGATGAATGCTGGGCAGTATAATGTTGTCAGAAACTGATTTAAAACCTCTAAATCAGTTTCTCAGGACTCCGACAATACCAGGTTATCTATCAGCCGCACATCCCCGGCAAAGGCCGCAGTACAGGCCACCACAAACCCGCCGCGTTGTCCGGCCTGAACGGGCAGCAAGGTCACACCGTCCACGATATCAAAATACTCGGGGCGCAGCCCGGCATTTTGCATTTGCTGGAAGGCGTCTGCCTGAACCTGATTCGTCGGAATTCCGTCGGCATACGCTCTTTTGGCCCATTGCAGGGTTTGGTGAATGACCGGCGCATTG
This sequence comes from Saprospiraceae bacterium, assembly GCA_033762055.1. Lineage (GTDB taxonomy): Bacteria > Bacteroidota > Bacteroidia > Chitinophagales > Saprospiraceae > M3007. The sequence goes on along the minus strand of JANRLZ010000048.1, from coordinate 6,244 downwards.
CGGCGCATTTCGGGGCTGAGCCGCACATTACGGCTGCTCATCGCTACGCCGTCGGCTTCACGGACGGTAGGGCACATGACCAGGCGGATTGGCAAGGACATTTGACGAATCATATCGCGCACAATGCTGAGTTGTTGAAAATCCTTTTGGCCCATGTACAAAAGTTGCGGACGCACAATATCCAGCAAACGATGTACCACAGTCGCCATCCCCTTAAAATGACCGGGGCGAAACTTGCCCTCCATCACCTTGTCCAACACGCCGAAATCAAGCGGTATGTCCAGTTTCTCTCCTTGCGGATATACCTCCTCCACCGGCGGCATAAACAAGGCGTCGCATTGGGCCGACAAGAGCAACATCATGTCTTTTTCGGGGGTACGCGGGTATTTTTCGAGGTCGCGGGGGTCATTAAACTGGGTCGGGTTTACAAAAATGCTGGCGATGGCGACACAACCGTCGCGTTTTGCCATACGAATCAGTTCAAGATGTCCGTCGTGCAACGCGCCCATGGTGGGGGCAAACCCGATCGGGTTGGTTTGCCTGGCACACCAATGCCGGATATCGGCCACTTTTTTAAAAATTAACATAAGAATCGCGGTGTTTTCGGAGCAAATGTAGATGTGTCGGACTTTCTCCCGAATATTGCTGTCTAAAAAACGAAGGCCAATTATGATTCGCTCCACTATTCAGTCGCGCTTGGTCCTGCTGGCTGCTATCTTTTCTGTTTTTTCCTGTGGCGAAAAGGATTCCACTGGCTCCATCTCAAAAAAGCCGCAAGGGCCGGCGCTGTTTGAACAGCTCGATCCAAAAAACACCGGCGTTTCTTTTGTAAATTCCTTGAACGAATCAAAAGAAATGAACTACATGAATTTCAATTACTTGTACATGAGCGGCGGCGCAGCAGCCGGTGATTTCGACAACGACGGACGCACCGATCTCTATTTTGCCGCCACCATGGGGCCGGTAAAGTTGTACCGCAACAAGGGGAATTTTCAGTTCGATGATATATCTGCAAATGCAGGGCTCGAGGCTGCTTCGCCGGGCATAAAAACCGGCGTGGCGCTCGTGGACATCAACGCCGACGGCTGGCTCGATATTTATCAATGCAGAACAGGCGCCTCCGCCAGTCAACGAGGCAACTTGCTGTTTATCAACAATAAAAACGGAACTTTCACAGAATCGGCAGCGCAGTTCGGGCTGGATGCTCGCTGCCCCTCCACCCAGGCCACCTTTTTCGACTTCGACCTCGACGGCGATCTGGATGTGTATCTGTTGAATCACCCTGATGATTTTGCCCAAACTTCCAGTGTGCGCCTCAAGGAAGTGGCCGGCAAACAAGTGCGCAGCACCGAACCGGTGGATGAATTTACCTCCGACCGGCTCTATCGCAACAACGGCAACGGCTCCTTTACCGACATCAGCCGGCAAGCCGGTATCCGGAATTTTGCATTCGGACTGAGCGCCACTACCATGGATGTCAATTTCGACGGTTACCCGGATGTGTACGTCGCCAACGATTACATCGAGCCGGACATGTTGTACATCAACAACCGCAACGGCACCTTCACCGACAAAATCAACGATTACATGCGCCACATGTCGGCCGCTTCCATGGGCGCCGACTGGGCCGATATCAACAACGACGCCCTGCCCGACCTTTTTGTGCTCGATATGGCCCTGCCGACCAATAAAAAAAACAAAACCACCATCACTTCGATGGTCAACGAGCGCTATTACACCCTGGTGCAGTACGGCTATGGCGAGCAAATGATGCGCAACATGCTCCAGCTGAACAACGGCAACGGCACGTTCAGCGAAATCGGCTGCCTGGCCGGCGTCTCGGCCACCGACTGGAGCTGGTCGCCGCTGCTGGTGGATTTCGACAACGACGGCTGGCGCGATATTTTTATTTCAAACGGATTCCGGCGGGAGGTGACCAATCTCGATTACATTCATTTTCAATATGATTCCACGCTCAAGGCCAATGGCGGTTTGTTGCGCGACACCATGGAACACATCAAGGTGGTGCCCAAAGACCCGGTTAAGAATTATATGTACCGCAACCGTGGCGATTTGACCTTTGAAGAGGTGTCGGATGCCTGGGGTTTTGGCGAGAAAACCTTTTCCAACGCTGCTATTTATGCCGATTTTGACAACGACGGCGATCAGGACATCGTTGTGGTGCGCCCCGAATCGCCATCGGCGATTTTTAAAAATAAAACGGTGGAGAACAAGCAAGGCAACTACCTGCAAATACGCCTCGAAGGCATTCCGCAAAACCCCTTCGGTACAGGCGCCACCGTGCTGGTGGAAAACGGAACGCAAACGCAAATTGCCTATGCCAACCCGGTAAGAGGCTTTATTTCAACCAGCACCGACATCCTCCAATTCGGTCTTGGCACTCAAACCACCGCTGTCAGGGTAAGGGTTCAATGGCCCGACGGAAAAGTGCAAACGCTTGAAAATGTGCCGCTTAACCAACGTATTACCCTCAAGCAAAGCGACGCCCAAAAAGGCCCTTCCCTGCTCCGACCTGCCGCCGAAACGCCCCCCTTGTTCAGTGAAATCAGCGAACAAAGCGGGTTGAATTTCAAACACCGGGAAAACCTGTTTTTTGATTTTGACCGGGAGCGACTGCTTCCCCGAAAATACTCCAACCTTGGCCCGGCCCTGGCTTGCGGCGATGTCAACGGCGACGGGCTCGACGACCTGTTTCTGGGCGGTTGCTTCGGCGGTGCGCGGGCCTTGTGTTTGCAGGGCGCCAATGGAAAATTCAGCATCCAGTCCGCATATTTCACCGCCGATTCGCTGCGTGAGGACGTAGCTGCTGCATTTTTTGATGCCGATGGCGATAAAGACCTGGATTTGTATGTCGTCAGCGGCGGGAACGAGGCGAAAATTAATTCGCCACATTACCAGGATCGTTTGTACCTGAATGACGGCAAAGGCAAATTCAGTCCCGCTCCCGCAAGCAGTGTGCCGGCCGAGACAGAAAGCGGCGGCTGTGTGACGCCGTTTGACTACGACAAAGACGGCGATTCCGATTTGTTTATCGGCGGTCGTACGGTGCCGGGTAATTACCCCAAATCGCCTTTTTCATTTGTGTTTAAAAATGACGGGAAAGGCAATTTCAGCAAAGTGACCTCGCAGGTTGCCCCCGAATTCGAGCAAATCGGGATGGTAAGCGCCCTGCTTTTTGCCGATCTGGACAAAGACGGACAGGAAGAAATGCTCGTCGCCGGCGAGTGGATGGCGATTGAGGTATTCAAATACGCCGGCGGAAAATTCAGCCGTGCCACCCAACAGTTCGGCCTGGAAAATGTGAAAGGCTGGTGGAATTGTCTGCTTGCCGCCGACTTTGACGGCGACGGCGACCTTGATCTGGTGGCCGGGAATGAGGGACTGAATACCCGATATCGCGCCGACGTACAAGCGCCGATGCGCCTGTACGCAAAGGATTTTGACAACAACGGCAGTATGGACCCACTGATGACCTGGTACGAAAACGGGGTTTCGTATCCTGTCGCCCTGCGTGATCCTTTGATCAAACAAATTCCAGCGTTGAAGAAGAAATTCGTCCGTTATGGCGCCTACGCCGAGGCTACCATCGAAGATGTGTACCCGATGAGTACGTTAAAATTAGGCATCGTATTGGAAGCCAACGAATTGCGTAGTTGCTATTTTGAAAACAACAACGGAAAATTCAGTGCCAAACCCTTGCCGGTAGAGGCCCAGTGCGCGCCTGCCAAGTCGGTCGTTGCCGCCGATTTTAACGGCGATCAAATACTGGATTTGCTGCTGGCCGGCAACGATTACGGCCCGGCGGTCGAAACCAATCGTTACGATGCCGGCAACGGCTGCTTGTTGCTCGGCGACGGCAAGGGGGCATTCCGCTACCTGCCCAACCGCCATAGCGGTTTTTGGGCCATGCGCGAAGCACGCAACCTGGCACTGCTCGGTATGGCCAACGGTAAACAGGCTGTTGTGGTAGCCAACAACAGCAGTACGCCGCAGGTATTTCTGACAAAAAAACGGTAACTGATGTCCGACGCACAAAAAAAAGCCCATGCAGGGGATAACGGCTGGGGCGTCGCGCTGTGGTGCCTGTTTTTGGGCGGATGCCTGTTTTTCTGGCCCGCCTGTCTCGACCGTTACCTGGCGCCGCGTTTTCTTTTTCTTTCCGTGGTGTTGCTCGGCGTAATCATCTGGCGCCGAAAAGCGCTGTTTGCCACCAGAGAATGGCAGCTGTTCGATTATTTATTGTTGGGTTGGGCGGGCATCAATTTTGCTTCATTGGGATGGACTTTTAGCTGGTCGGAAGGCCTGTTTTATGCGCACAAAACACTCTTGTTGTGCGGTATTTACGGGGTGGTCAGGTACCTTTTACAACAGTATGAACCAGCGTTTCAATCCGGTATGCGAGCGATCACACGGGCGATGACCGGTGTGGTTGCCGTTTTGATCGGCGGACAAGTGTTGTGGGCTTCCTTAGAGAAGGGGATTGCCAACGACCATTTATATCAGTATGCTTCCGGACTATTTGGCAATAAGAGCCTTGCGGCAGAATTCCTGTTTTTTCTGCTGATTTTTAATGCCTTGTTTGTTTTTCCGTATAAAAAAAGGCAATCAAACCGGCTTGTTTTCGGGGGTTTGCTGGTGTTGATTTTGTTGTTGCAGGTGCGTACGGCCTGGCTGGCGCTGGCGGCCGGCGGGCTGTTGTATCTGGGTTATCGAAGCGTTTTTGAACCGGATTTCAGACAAAAATGGCGCAGTTGGTATGGGCCGACCGCCGTATTTGTATTGGGCGCAGCGGCGGCTTTAGGGTACTGGAAAAGTCAGGGCGGCGATGCGGCAGCACGTCTTAATCCGCTGAATTATATGGAAAGCGCCACCGCCAACGAGCGTCGGTTTGTATGGTATAAAACCGATTTGCTCAATGCCGAACACTACTGGCTGGGGGTAGGCAACGGTTCCTGGAAATTTTGGGTTACCTCAAAAAATGTGGAAGGGGGGTATCGCCAGACCGAGCAAAATGTGGTTTTCACGCGGGCGCACAACGATTATCTCGAAATACGCGCTGAAATGGGGATGGCGGGGGCTGTATGGTATTGCCTTCTGTTTGGCGCCGCTTTTGTTCTGGCGCTGGCCGGTGCTCGCCGGCGCCACAGTTCGTTGCTGGCGGCAGTTGGTTTACTGGGGTATGCGATCATCCAGTATTTTGATTTTCCCCGCGAACGCATTGAATTTCAGGTCATTTTGGGCATATTATTTGCCGTTGCCGTGCATGATGGCCCCGGGTTCTTCAAATCCCGGATTTCGTTCCTTCAAAGACTGGCATGGTGGGCTTTAATGGCCGGTCTGTTGTTTAATATTTATCTCGGCTGGATGCGTGTACGGGGTGAAATTCATTTGGTTCGCCTGCTTGAGGCACAGGCCAGAAGCAACTGGCGTGTTGTGATTGCGGAAGCCGAACAGGCAGAAAACCATCTGCATGAATACAGTGATGCCGCCATGCCGATCAGTTGGTACAAAGGAGTAGGATATTTTCAAACCGGACAAATAGAACAATCGGTAATTGCGTTTGAACGCGCCTATCGCCTGCATCCCTGGAGTTTTCAGGTCATCAACAATTATGCTTCAGCGCTGGTAAAAGCGGGGAAACCGGAAGCGTCCATCCCGCTTTTTGAAAAGGCTTTGGCCATCAATCCGCGATACGACGAAGGAAAGTTCAATCTGGCGTATGTTTATCATCAATTGTCGGATCGGGCGAATGCGGAGGCCTGGCTCAATAAGGTAGACACTATTGTCAACCCCGCCACACCGGCTGATCGCGATAAAAACCGCTTGATTCTACAAAAACTAAAAGAATTCAGAAAGGTGATTGGAACGGGTGAATAATCAGTCCCGCCATATACCTTGGAAACTGTTTTCAAGCAAGCAATCAAATTATGCGACTCCCTCAATTCCTCCTTCTTCTCGCCGCTTTTTTGATCGGCGGCTGGCTCAGCTGGCGGTATTTTTCTTCCGGCCCCAAACCCGTGGAAGACGCCTCCGTTTTGCTCGAAAAAATACAAACTGTTGCCAAGTTGAGCACCGTGGAAGGCACTTTTTCTGAAATTTACAATTACTCGGAGTACCAGGGGTATTTTACCTTTTTTTGGGATAAAAAAGTGCTGGTACGTGTACGTGCCACCGTATCGGCGGGGTATAACCTGGAACGTTTGCAGGTGGAAGCCGACCCGCT
>JANRLZ010000047.1:0-6181 GCA_033762055.1 Saprospiraceae bacterium | reverse complement strand
GTGGATTATTTTCTCTTTGAAAACAACGGCGAAGGGCAGATCAATCCCGGGCACAGCATGTTCAATGACACCGCCGCTTATTACCTCACTTGGGAATCCGGCAGCCAGAACCCGCGCTACAACGCCGTAAACAATGATTTGAACAATCTGCCTCCGGCAGAACCCTTTTGCTTCCAAACCGCCCGACAGGAGTTTGCCCAGGGATTTTTTAAAAAAAGAATTGCCGATGAAATCCAGTATTCCTGGTTTGACGGTGCGGGATTCACCCGGGCCAGCAGCGCTTCTGTCACGCCGGTTACACTGACATTGCCGCAACTTTTTCCAAACGGTCCCGATCCGGTGGCACATGTGCGTTATGCCTGCAACAACGGCGATCACCATCAGCAAATATGGCTCAACGACTCCCTGTTTGCCGAAGATCAGTTCAGCGATTTTCGGATCGTGGATCGCTCGTTTACTGTTGGCGGAAGTTTTGTGCAAAGCGGCGCGACCTTCAAATTGTTGTCGCCTATTGGCGACCGCAATGGACTGGTCTTTGCCAGTCTGCGTTATCCCCGATTTTTCAATTTTGATAACGCGCAGGTAGCACAATTTGAACTGGATGCCTCCACCCCGGCACGCTACCTCGAAATACAGGGATTTGACGCGGCAGGCGGCGCTCCGGTGTTGTGGGACATCGATGCCCGGATGCGGGTTGTCACACAGTTGGAAGCCGGACTGGTAAAAGTAAAGCTGCCGGCTGAAATCGGACCGAGGCGTTGCCGCCTGATCGCCCCCAATGCCGTAAAAAGTGTACCGGCGATGCAAGCGGTTCAATTTCAACCTCTCGACGACGCTGCTGATATTAACTACCTCATCATTTCAAATCCGGTACTTTTTGCCGAAGGCGTCAATGAAGTGGAAGCATACGCCGATTATCGCCGCAGTGCCGCCGGTGGCAGCCATCAGGTGAAAGTGGTTAATATCGGCGATTTGTACGAGCAATTCGGTTATGGCGTACGATTTCACCCCATTGCCCTGCGCAATTTCATGCATTGGGCCAAAAAACAATGGCCCGCCTGCGAGCATGCCCTCATCATCGGCAAGGCCCTTGATATGAACCAGTTCCGCAGCAACGCCCAGCAACAAACCTTCGCTGATTCGCTGTTCCTGGTGCCTACTTTCAGCGTACCGGGCGCCGATTTGCCCTTTGTCATGCAGGGCGCGCGTTTAACCCAACCGATCATGGCCATAGGTCGTTTGGCTGTGACGGAAGCCGCGCAAATCCGCGATTACCTCGACAAAGTCATTTTGCACGAACAACAGCCGGCATTGGCCGGACAGACGCTCGCTGACAAGGCCTGGATGAAAAGGGTCATTCATAACTCAGGTGGACTTTCCGGCGAATCGGGCCTGATTCGAAATTATACGACCGATATGGCCAATACCCTGGCCAACAATATGTTTGGCGCGGAAGTCCATTCATTTTACAAAACATCCGACGATCCGGTACAACTATCTGCCTACGAACAACTGCTTGATCTGATGAACCAGGGGGTATCGGTCTGGAGTATTTTCGGTCATTCTTCGGCATTTACCGTGGATTTCGACATTGGTTTGCCCAATGCCTATGACAATTACGGGCGTTACCCCCTCATGCTCATCATGGGTTGTTTTTCCGGACAATGTTCGCTCACACAACCCGGTATCGGGGAATCGTTTGTGCTGGCTCCCGATCGGGGCGCCATTGCGTACATTGCTTCGGTACATTACAGTTTTGTGGATGCCCTGCACCAGTATGCTCGGCAATATTACCAGCGTATTGGCGGAGACGATTACGGTAAAAGTGTGGGACTTTCGCTGGTGCATACCGTAAATGACTTAAAAAGCACCCAGAATGCCGGTTTGATCGGCGTTTTGCACCAGAATTTGTTGCAGGGCGACCCGGCTGTACGGTTGCACACACACGAAGGGCCGGATTTTCTGGTTGATCCGCAATCGGTGATTTTTACCCCGAATCCCGCAGGTTTGGAACAGGCGACGCTGAAATTGAAATTTGACGCCGTTAACATCGGAAAAAACAACGGCGGTACACTGGCACTGAACATCGAACAACGTTTGCCCGATCAAACCATGTTGGCGCGCATCCTCGATACCATTCCCGCGCCGCCCAATCGCAGTACACTGGAATACGAGGTGCCGTTAAACGGCAGCAAAGTCGGCTTTAACCGCTTTTTCGTCACACTTGACCCCGCCAATCTGGTGCAGGAAAGTCCTTCCCTTGCCGAAACCAACAACGAACTCAGCGACGCCACCGGCGAACGCGGCATGGAAGTGTATATCTATGCCGACGATGTTGCGCCGGTGTATCCGCTTGCATTTGGTATTGTCGGCGCTCCGGCTACCCTGTATGCCTCCACCCTGAATACCAGCGCAAAAACACAGCGCTATCTGTTTGAAATTGACACGCTGGAGACCTTCGACACACCGTTGAAACAATCGGCGCAACTGACGGCGGCGGGCGGTTTGTTGTCGTGGAAACCGCCGATCAACTGGCAGGACAGCGCGGTTTATTACTGGCGGATCGCGCGTGACACCCTCGTGAACGGGGCTCTGTTGTGGCGGCAACGCTCTTTTATTTACCTGTCCGGGGGCAGCCCGGGATGGAATCAGTCGGACTACGGGCAGTATCGCGAGAACACCCTGACGAATTTACAATGCAATGATACCACCCGACAAATTGCATTCAGCGATAATGCGGCCTTTGTTTCCGTACAGGTAGCGTATCGGGGGGTGAATCGTTATCCCGGTTTACAAAACAGTTATTACGAGAATTTCCTGGGTGATTTTGGCTGGAACCAACAGGGCGTGTCACGGGGCGTTGCGATTGCCGTGGCTGATCCGAACACCGGACGATTGATATTGAATCCGGCCGGCGGACCGTTTAACTACGATCCTCCCAAAGACCGCTATTTCTTCTGGTTCGATACCCGCGACTCCCTGCAACGCCAAAAAGCCATGAATTTCATCGAACAGGGCATTCCCGACGGGCATTATGCCGGTTTGTTGGCGTTTAACACACCAACCGATCAGGTTGGTTACGCGCCACAAATGTGGGCTTTGGATTCGGTATCGAGTGGAAAAAACCTTTTTCAGGTGCTGGAAAGTCAGGGCGCTCAAAAAGTGCGCGAGTTGGCAAATTTCGCCGGCGCACCACCGGCTTACGGGCTGGTGTTCAGAAAAAATGATAACAATTACCCCGCCCGCGACACCATCGTTTCTGATCCGAATCAGGTGGCCGATGTGCGCGCCAATTTTTTGGCCCGATGGTCGGTCGGATACATGGAAAGCCCGCCCATCGGGCCGGTAAAAAACTGGGAGACCCTCTACTGGCAACACGGCGAGGTCGATCACCCTTCCGACCGGGCCTTGTTGTCGGTCATTGCCGTACGGGAAGGGCGCCCCGATTCGGTATTGTATGTGCTGGACAATGAGATGGAATTTCCGCTGGACGCAGTTTCTGTAAATGAATTCCCACAACTAAAATTGCGCTATGAAGTGGCCGACACGCTTCTGCGAAGCGCTACGCCCTTACAGTATGCCCGGATTCAATTTCAACCCCTTCCGGAAGGCGCCTTGCGCCCGGTCGCTCATTTTAATTTTGAACGCGATACCTTGCAACAGGGTGAAAGATTGCGCAGTTCTGTAGCATTTTACAATATTTCCGGGCAGGCATTCGACAGTTTGACGGTACAGTACAAAATCAACAACCAGCAGGGGAATGGTGGCATCTATTGGCAAAAATACCGTCCGCTGCCCCCTGGCGATTCGGCGCATTTAACGTTCAGCGCCCCTACCCTTTCCATATCGGGGCCCCAGCAGTGGCTGGTGGATGTCAACCCCGGCAACGCACAGCCTGAGCAGTATCATTTCAACAACGTGATGCTGCACGATTTTTACGTTGGGCGCGACCAGCGCAACCCCTTGCTGGATGTGACCTTCGACGGGCAACATTTGCTGGATGGCGACCTGGTGTCGCCCAAACCGGTGGTGATATTGACGCTGAAAGATGAAAACCGATATCTGGCCATGTCCGACTCGGCTACCTTTCAATTGAATCTGCAATACCCTGATGGGAGCAGTCGGGTCATATTGCCTAATGATCCGGATGTTCTGTTTTTTCCGGCGGATGCCACGAATTTGCCCAAAAGCAATCTGGCCCGTTTAGAGTGGCGACCGGTTTTAGAACAGGACGGCGAGTACCTGCTGTCGGTGAACGGTCGCGATGCCTCCGGCAATGAGAGCGGGTCGCTCGACTGGTCGGCGCGGTTCAGGGTCATTACGAAATCCTCTCTGTCGAACCTGCTCAACTATCCGAATCCGTTTTCAACTTCCACCTGCTTCGTGTACACCCTCACCGGCAGCGAGTCGCCGGCGCATTTCAAAATTCAAATTATGACAGTCAGCGGTCGTGTGGTACGTGAGATCACAGAGCAAGAGTTTGGCCCCTTAAAGCCCGGGGTGCATCGCAGTGATTTTTGCTGGGATGGTCGCGATGAGTTTGGCGATCCGTTGGCAAAAGGGGTGTACCTCTACCGCGTAGTAGCCAAAAAGGCCGATGGCTCGGATTTTGAGTTGTTCAACAACGACAGTGTAGACGGCTTTTTCCGCCATGGATTCGGGAAGATGGTAAAAATGTGATACGGTGCCGGACGCGTGTTATATAACCGTCTGAATCACAGAGGAAACGCAAAATTTCAACATATGACGAGTTGTCATTGCGAGTCTGCACAACCAGCTCATATTCAAAACATTTGCAGGTAGCAACGCGCTTGAATACCGAGGGACTTTCACCTGCCATTTTTTAAAAAACCGACAGAAATGCGCCGGAACTTCAAAGACCGGCTCATGGCCGGTTTCTCCGAAAGGCTTGTCGATTATCAGATTGGTCCGTATGTTTTGTGTTAACTGCTGGGCGCAAAAGCAGCACGAAGTGCCTAACTTTGTCCCGCTTTTTTTGTTGGATAAACTTCAGAATTCAAACCAACTATTTAATCACCATCTGATGAAATATTTCGTAACCGGGGCAACCGGCTTCGTTGGCGGCAGTCTGGTCAGGCAACTTAAGTCGGCCGGACATGAGGTCATTGCCGTTGTCAGAAACCCTGAAAAAGCCGAAAATCTCCAAAAAATGGGCGTTACGCTCGTCAAAGGCGACGTGACGGACAAGGAAAGTATGCGAATGGCAATGACGGGGGTGGACGGTGTTTTTCACGTCGCAGGATGGTACAAGGTCGGCGTGCGTGACAAATCGCCGGGCATCAAAATCAATGTCGAGGGTACTCGGAACGTTCTCGAACTCATGCGGGAACTCGGCATCCCCAAAGGGGTGTACACCAGCACCCTGGCGGTTAATTCAGATACAAAAGGACAGGTTTTTAACGAAGACTACCATTTTTCCGGCACGCATATCAGCGAATATGACAAGACAAAAGCCAAAGCGCACGAAATTGCCTTGGAATTTATCCGGGAAGGACTGCCGCTTGTCGTCGTGATGCCCGGACTTATATACGGCCCCGACGGCACGAGCATGAGCGACGATGCCTTGCGACAATTTCTGCAGGGGAAATTGCCGATGATTCCTTCTAGGTCTGCCTACTCCTGGGCGCACGTGGACGACATCGCCCAGGCACATATTCTGGCGATGGATCGGGCAAAACCCGGCAGCACATACATCATTGCCGGGCCGGTGCATACTTTGTCGGCGGCCATGGACATTGCCGCCAGAATAACCGGCAAGCGCAAACCGCTGGTTGTGCCGCCCTTCCTGCTGACCATGACGGGCTGGTTCACCTCACTGCTCGCTCCTTTTATCAACCTGCCCGAAATGTACCACCCCGAAGCGTTGCGTGTGCAAGCGGGCGTGACCTACCTCGGCGACAACAGCCGGGCAAAACAGGATTTAGGCTACCGTCCCCGACCTCTGGAGGAGGGGCTTCGGCAGACCTTTGAGTATGAAATGAAATAAGCCAACTACCAGGAAAAGGTCATTTACCCACTACCCATTTTTTCAACAACGACCATTTTTCGTCAAGAATCAGTTGGCAGTAATAAATGCCGGAAGGCAATCCGAGGGGTGCTGCGCGAAGGAATACCTGGCCTGCCGGTTGTCGTTCTCCGTTCATGAATTCATGTGCCACAC
>JANRLZ010000046.1:0-3444 GCA_033762055.1 Saprospiraceae bacterium | reverse complement strand
ATCCGTCCATCATCTCCGACATCCCGGTCGCCGTCGCCATCCGAAATGTGACTTGTAAGTAGTCGGTGTACAAATCCAGTAGATTTTCCATGCACCGAAGATACAATTTCAACCAATTTCAATTACTTTGCGTAACATCAGTTACTAATGGCAGTTTTCATTGAAAGTTGCCTTAGCAGCGCTTTCGACATCAACCTCAGGCCCTAACTTTGCGCGCCATCCATTCGCGGCAAAAAGCGCTTTTCACATGAAAATTTTCTGTATCGGAAGAAATTACATTGACCACGCCAAAGAACTGAACAACCCGGTGCCTTCGGAGCCGCTGGTTTTTATGAAACCGCCCACGGCGCTCCTGCTTTCCAACCGGCCTTTTTACCATCCCGACTTTACGCAAGACCTTCATTATGAAGGAGAAATTGTATTGCGTGTTTGCAAAAACGGCCGCTCGGTGCAACCCGAATTTGCCCGCCGCTACTTTGATGCGGTGGCCTTTGGCATTGATTTTACCGCCCGCGATTTGCAGGACAAACTAAAGTCAAAGGGGCATCCCTGGGAAATTGCCAAGGGTTTCGACCGGTCGGCGCCGCTGAGTCCGTTTATTCCGCTGGATCAACTGAAAAATCCGGAAGACATTCATTTCCAACTCAAAAAAAACGGCGAAGTCGTACAGGACGGCCATACCCGCGACCTCATTTTCAGTTTCGATACCCTGATCGTCCACCTCTCACGCTATTTTACCCTGCACAAGGGCGACTATATTTTTACCGGCACGCCGGCCGGTGTTGGCCCTGTAAAAGCCGGTGATGTGCTCGAAGGATGGATTGAAGGGGAAAAGTTGCTGCACTGCCCGATAAAGTAAACGGACTTAGTACTTTTGCGCAGCCTTTGCCCTGACCGGTATGAGCCGGATGACACCTACCCCCCTTTTTCCAGTTCTAATTTCACAAATCCATAAAAAAGTATGAGCGCAATCCGCGAAGTATTAGCCAGGGAGATCCTCGACAGCCGAGGCAATCCGACCGTTGAAGCAGAAGTTTGGACCGAAGCCGGTTTTGTGGGCCGTGCAGCCGTTCCGAGCGGCGCCAGCACCGGCGCACACGAAGCCGTTGAACTCCGCGACGACGACGATCGCTATCTGGGCAAGGGCGTCCGCCGTGCGGTCAAAAACATCGAAATCATCCTTCGCCCCGAACTCATCGGGCAGGAAGTGAGCGACCAGATCCGTATTGACCGTTTGATGATTGATCGCGACGGCACCCGCTCGAAGAGCCAGATCGGCGCCAACGCCATTCTGGCCGTCAGCCTGGCAGTAGCCCGGGCGGCTTCGGAAGAACTCGGCCAACCCCTTTACCGTTACCTCGGCGGCGTGAATGCCCATGTGCTTCCGGTGCCGATGATGAACATCCTCAACGGCGGCGCGCATGCCGACAACGGGATTGATTTTCAGGAATTTATGATCATGCCGGTAGGCGCCAACACCTTCAGCGAAGGGTTGCGCATGGGTGTGGAGGTGTTTCACCACCTAAAAAAAGTGCTCAAAAACAAGGGTTACGCAACCAATGTTGGCGATGAAGGCGGCTTTGCGCCGGGCATCAAAAACAACGAGGAAGCCATTCAGATGGTCATGACCGCCATCGAGGCCGCCGGATTGCGTCCGCTTGACGATATTGTGATTGCGCTTGATGCCGCTTCCACGGAATTTTACGACGCGGAAAAAGGCGAATATGTCTTTAAAAAATCTACCGGCGACCGCTACTCCTCCAAAGACATGGTGGCTTTCTGGAAGGACTGGTGCAACCGCTACCCGATTTACTCCATCGAAGACGGCTTTGCAGAAGACGACTGGGCAGGCTGGAAACTGATGACCGAAACGCTTGGTCACCGCATCCAGCTGGTAGGCGACGATCTTTTTGTGACCAATGTGGAGCGCCTGCAGCGCGGCATTGACGAAAAAGTGGCCAACTCCATCCTGATCAAAGTCAATCAAATCGGGTCGCTCACCGAAACGATCAATGCCGTAAACCTGGCAACCCGTCATGCCTATACTTCGGTAATCAGTCACCGCTCGGGCGAAACGGAGGATACCACGATTGCCGATCTTTCAGTAGCACTGAACACCGGCCAGATCAAAACCGGATCGGCTTCGCGCTCCGACCGGGTTGCGAAGTACAACCAATTGCTTCGGATTGAGGAAGAACTGGGTGATGCCGCCACTTATCTGGGGCGCTCCATCTTCGGAGTATAGGTTTTTACCCGAATTTTTATTGGTCAACAGAATAAGGCTGCCGGCGAAGGGCAGCCTTATTTTTTATTTGCCAAATTATTTTTGCAATCTGTATGCAAAACTGCGTTAAAATTGCAGCCTGAAAGCGGGGATATACCCTTCTTTCCGGTACAATTTTTAATCCATAATCAACGACGATGAAGTTTTTTAAACAACAAATTCCCGTTCATATCGCCCTGTTGACTTTTTTTCTTGGCATTGTTACCACCGCTCTCTTTTTCAAAACGTCCAATTGGGGCAAATTCGGCATCACTCCGGCGGCGAAATCAACCAGACAGGGCAAGAAGCCGCTTTCTGCCAGAATGGAAAGCAGCGAGTTTGAGTACATCAAACCCCTGCTTTTTATAGATCGAGAGAAGGAGGCCGATCAGTACAGGAAGCTGGAAAGCAGTCTGACCGAATTAATAGATGACATGAAACAATCCGGTCAGATTACCGGCGGTTCCGTTTATCTTCGTGAATTCGATCGGGGCAACTGGATGGGTATCAATGAAGATGTCTTATACCATCCGGGATCGCTTTTTAAAGTGACGATTATGCTTGCGGCGTTTCATGAAGCCGAAAAAAAGCCGGGATTTCTGGACCAAAGTATTCGGGTCGAATTTCCCGGAGATCTTCAACTTCCCGTTCAAAATTTCCATGTCGAGCATATCAAGGAAGGCGAAACCTACACCGTTAGAGATTTGCTGAAATATGCCATCTCACACTCCGATAATTACGCCTACTGGCAACTCACCCAATTGGTCAATCCTAAAAGTATAGATCAGGTGTATCTCGATCTTGGTATGGGGTTACCCCAACGCGGTCAGGACGACGGGCGAGTCAGGGTGTGCGCCCGCGAATACTCCAAAATGCTGATCGCCTTGTACAATTCCACCTATGCCCGCCCGGTCCATTCCGAATTGGGGATGCGTCTTATGGCCGACTGCACCTTTCACGAAGGTATGACAGCCGGATTGCCTGATGGCACCAAACTTGTACACAAGTATGGCGAATGGGATGATACCAAAAACTTTGAATTGCACGAGTCGGGTATCATTTATATCGGCGACAAGCCCTATTTGCTGACCATCATGACCAAGGGCGAAAGCCGCGATCCGCTGCCCGGAGCGGTGGCTGCACTGACGAAATCGGTGTATAAATCGCTGAGTGAAAGACCC
>JANRLZ010000045.1:0-6321 GCA_033762055.1 Saprospiraceae bacterium | reverse complement strand
TTCAGCACAGTCGTCAGCAGCAAGGGTCCGTCGGGACGGTCGAGGCGCAACGTGCAGCGTCCGCCGTTTTCAGGGGCGGTATAGCGCCAGATCAGGCGGTTTTTCCCGTTCAAATCCACATTTTTGAGACGTGCCTGGCTGTGGTTGCGCATACTGAGCCATTTGGTGTCGTAGAGTTCGCAGTTGCGAAATGAATCTGCTGCCAGGGAATAATGTGCAGGCTGCCAGGTTCGAATAAAGCGGACGGTTTCTTCGGTTTTTTCGGGGCTGCACTGCAATTTTAACCATCCATGCAGTTCGTTGAGTTTGAGGCTGTCTTCTGTTTTTTTAAAATGGCGGAGCGCGGGATAGTCTTCCCAGGTGTCTTCATCGCGGGTGTTATTAAAAAAAGCGGCGAATTCGAAATACTCTTTATGCAGAAACGGGTCGTAGGGATGACTGTGACATTGTACGCAATTGAACGTGGTGCCCAACACGGCTGTCCAGGTTGTATTCACCCGATCGAGCAGGGCTGCTACGCGGAACTCTTCGTTGTCGGTCCCCCCTTCGTCGTTGGTCATGGTATTACGATGGAACCCCGTGGCAATCCACTGCGCATCGGTTGGATGAGGCAGCAGATCGCCGGCAATTTGCTCGGTCAGGAAGCGGTCGTAGGGCATGTCGTCATTAAAGGCTTGAATCACCCAGTCGCGATAACGCCAGATAAAGCGGCGAGAATCGCGTTCATAGCCTTTGGTATCGGCGTATCGGGCCAGGTCGAGCCACATGGCGGCCCATCTTTCGCCAAAACGCGGGGAGGCGAGCAGGGTATCCACGAGGCGTTCGTAAGCTGCCGGTGCATCATCACGCAGGAATTGTGCGCGCACTGAATCCGGGGCCGGCATTCCAATCAGATCCATCGCTACCCGTTGCAGCCACACTTTTTTGTCGGCCTCCGGCGAGGGTACAAGGTTTTCTTTATGCAGGCGATCCAGTACAAATCGGTCCAGGTCTTGCCGGGGCCAGTTGTGGTTGTCATTTGTCCAAAATTTCCACCAGAGACCGGTCGCTGTCGGCACAGCAGGCGCCAGTACCGGACGATAAGCCCAGTGTAATTCCCATTTGGCGCCTTCACGAATCCATCTTTTGAGCAAGGCAATGTCGGCCGGCGCAAGCGGCTCTTTCTGATAGGGCATGCGTTCTTCGGGATCGCTGCAAATCAGGCGCCGGATCATTTCGCTTTCATCCGGGCGCCCGGGGACGATAGCCGGCTTGCCCGATTCCGTGGGCGACAGGGCGTCATCACGTGTCAGCAGACTGAATCCACCCTGCTTTTTCACGCCACCATGACAAGCAAGGCAATGTTTATTAAGAATTGGTTTTATCTCGGCATTGTAATCCACGCTTGCCGGACGCAACAGCGGCAGGGCTGCCACCAGGAGCAGCACACCTGCGATCATCGCAGCCACCATCCATTGTTGTCGGAAACGGAAATGCACTCCCATAACCAGCTATTTTGACAGGTTTTTTTTGGACAGGATTTACAGGATAAACAGGTTTTTTTGGACAGGATTTACAGGGTAAACAGGTTTTTTTGGGACAGGATTTACAGGGTAAACAGGTTTTTTTTGGACAGGATTTACAGGATAAACAGGTTTTTTGTTGGACAGGATTTACAGGATAAACAGGTTTTTTTGGACAGGATTTACAGGGTAAACAGGTTTTTTTGGACAGGATTTACAGCATAAACAGGTTTTTTTGGACAGGATTTACAGGGTAAACAGGTTTTTGTTGGACAGGATTTACAGCATAAACAGGTTTTTGTTGGACAGGATTTACAGCATAAACAGGTTTTTTTTGGACAGGATTTACAGGATAAACAGGTTTTTTGTTGGACAGGATTTACAGGATAAACAGTTTTTTTTGGACAGGATTTACAGGGTAAACAGGTTTAATTTAATAAACCGCCCACTTTATGGCGGCGCAGCCGCCGAAGGATAAAAAAACCTGTTTATCCTGTAAATCCTGTCCCAAAAAAACCTGTCCAACTAAAAATCCAGTACAAAACGAGCGCCGCCTCCGGGGGCCGTGCTGATACGAATATCGCCGCCATGCATCTGCATAATTTGTTTCGAGATACTGAGTCCGACGCCGGTACCGGTGGGTTTGGTGGTAAAGAAGGGGATAAAAATCTCTTCTACCAATTCAGGCGGTATGCCCGGGCCATTGTCTTCCACTTCAATGAATACTTTTCCCTTGGCATCTTCGCCGGCCCGCAACGTGATACGCGGCATCCTGTTTTCACCGGAAGCCGTCTGAACAAACGCTTCGCGGGCGTTTTTCACCAAATTAAGCAGTACCATTTCCAATTGACCGGCATCCGCATGAAGTTGCAGGTTTTCAGGTTGTACAAAGGCTTCGATTTGAATATTTAAATCCCGGCTTTCCGAAGCGGCTAGCTGTACCACCCGATCGAGCAGGCTTTTAGCCGGGATTTCTTCCATTTTTGGCGTAGGAACGGCACTAAACGAGCGATAGGCTTCAACAAAATTAACCAGGCTCCTGCTGCGGGTTGCCACCACGTCGAGCGCTTCAGAAAGATCGCCGGCAGCAGCATTTTGTTCAAGATCGTGCCGCACAATTTCCTGGGCGGTTTCGACTAACGAAACAATCGGGGTTACCGAATTCATGATTTCATGGCGCAGTACGCGTGTGAGGTTGCGCCAGGCATCCACTTCTTTTCGCTGCAATTCAGGGTGAATATTCTGCAAGGTAAACAACCGAACAGCGCGGCCCTGCAAACTTACGCTTACGCCCTGTACCGACAACTGCCGGTTCGTTTCGGGTTGGTAGAGCAGTTTCCCTTTTGAACTCAAATTTTGTACAAACTGCGTCAACGTATGATGCCGTTCGGGTAAATCGTGCAAATGATGTAACCGGTACACCCCCAGCAATTGAAATGCCGCGCTGTTCGATACCAGCACTGCGTGTTGCGTGTCGAAAACCAGAATACCGGTGCTGAGGTGCTGAACGATGGTATTGAGAAAAAGGAGATTGGCTTCCCGTTCTGCGCGTGTTTGGCGAAAAGCTTCAAGTACTTCATTGAACTGACGGTTCACTTCTGCAAACGAATCACCTTTGTCGCGCGCTGATGAAAATCGAATGGCAAAATCCGAATACCGTACGCTCTCAAAAAAACGCGCCAGACGGCGGTTGGTATCATTCACGTAGCGGAAAAGGCTGAACGCGAGTCCGACCGCCACCCCGCCCGACAAGACAGCGAGGCCGTATTGCGGTTTTTCCAGCAAAACGGCAGCCACTGCAATGGTCAGCGCCAGCGCCATCAGGATGATGCGCCAGGCCAAAGCCACCGAGAATGTGCGTACCAATGCCATTTATTCAGATCAGTTCGTGGATATGCAACTGGATACCCCGGGCCATTTTTCCCAGCGGCAGGTCGTTTTCATCGGCGCCAAAAGGTTCCTCTATTTCTTCGGCTATCAATTCCAGACTGGCCAGTACAAAGAAAATGAACCCGACGATGGGCACCACGTAATAGCCCAGATTAAAAACAAAGCCAAAAGGAAGCGTGGCAACGTAAATAATGATGAATTTTTTGATAAAAACACTATAAGAATAGGGGATCGGCGTGTTTTTGATGCGTTCGCAGGCGCCACAGATGTCGGTAAACGATTGCAGTTCGGCATTCAGAAAAAGCAATTGTTCGCCGGTAATCTTGCCCGTTTGCAACATATCCTGCGCCTGTCGCAGCATCAGGGAGGCCACCTGATTGGGTATATGTTTTTCCAGGTCAATTTTTCTTTGCACTTCCGGCGGCAGGTCGTCGAAGAGTTCGACCCGCGCATCTTCGCTGCGCAAATGGTTTTTCAGTGCCACGGCATACATTGGAATCGCTTTTCGGAAAAACGCCCGATCCGGATCCCCTTCCGGTAAAATGGCCGACAATTTCATCGCCAGGTTGCGACTGTTGTTGACCAACGCCCCCCATAGTTTGCGACCTTCCCACCAGCGCTCATACGCGGTATTGGTGCGAAAGACGAGCAAAAACGAGATAACAAAACCCAGCAGGGTGTGCATAATGGAAATGTTGCGAACGTGGCTTTTTTCGCTCAGTTGCCACACCACCATTTCGAGCCAGGCGACCAGCAATGAATAGGCGCAAACAGCCAGAATCCAGGGAAAAAGTCGTCGTATCGTATCGGAGCGGTGAAAATGGTAGGGCCAGACAAACCAGGCCTTCGGGTCGTGCGCAATCATGTTGGAAGACTAAAAACGGTTTCTTTTGCAGCAAAGGAAACAGACAGCAGGCATCTGAAGGAAAATAATTTCATGAACCCTGTGCGAAAGGCTGTTTTACCTATATTTGGGCATGATTACCGCCGCCGAATTTCGTGCCTTTGCGCTTTCTCTGCCCGAAGTTGAAGAAGCGCCGCACTTCGAACTGGTTTCCTTTCGTATAAAGAAAAAAATATTTGCCACGCTGAATGCGCCACATGGCCGCGCCACCTTGCGATTTACGCCGGAAACGCAAGATATTTTCAGCCACGTAAGCAATGGCGCACTTTTTCCGGTACCCAACAAATGGGGGCATTACGGCTGGACGCACCTTGTACTTGATGCAACCGAACACGAACTGCTCGAAGACGCCCTCCGCAACGCCTGGTGGGAAACCGCGCCGGATGCCTTGCGCAAGAAATATGCGGATTTACTGTTGATAGATGAAGCCCGGTCTCACGAATAACCCCATTAACCTTTCTAAACCCACCTTACAGCTGATATTTTTCTAATCGTCGGTACAGGGATGCGCGGGTAAGCCCCAGTTCGGTGGCGGCTTCGGTGATGTTGCCGTGGTATTTTTGCAGCGCTTTCATAATCATCTGTTTTTCCATGTCGTCGAGGTTCATGGTAGGAAGTTCAAGATCACTGGTTGTACCGGCTTCCCTGAAAAAGAAATCTTCAGGTTGAAGTTTGTCGCCTTTTGCCATAATCACGGCGCGTTCCACGGCATGTTGAAGTTCGCGGACGTTACCCGGCCAGGCATACCGGTGCATTTCCTTGAGCAGGGCAGCGCTGAGGCCGTTTACCTGGCGTTTATATTTACGGGCAAAGTCTTTCAGGAAATGTTGTGCAAGCAGTTCGATATCATCGCTGCGTTCGCGCAGGGGCGGAATTTGAATTTCGATGGTATTGATCCGGTACAATAAATCCTGCCGAAATGAACGGTTTTTCACCGCTTCAAACAGGTTTTGATTGGTAGCGGCAACTACACGCACATTGATCGGACGCACCCGGTTGGAGCCGAC
Organism: Saprospiraceae bacterium; assembly: GCA_033762055.1. Lineage (GTDB taxonomy): Bacteria > Bacteroidota > Bacteroidia > Chitinophagales > Saprospiraceae > M3007. The sequence goes on along the minus strand of JANRLZ010000045.1, from coordinate 1,018 downwards.
ACGCGTCACGGTTCTGTTTTGTAAAACCGTAAGTAGTTTGGCTTGTAACCCCAGGGTAAGGTTGCCAATTTCATCCAAAAAAATCGTTCCGCCGTCGGCGGCTTCAAACCGCCCCGGGCGGTCGTCGCGGGCATCGGTAAAGGCGCCTTTGACATGTCCAAACAATTCGCTTTCAAACAAGGTCTCGCTGATCGCGCCCATGTCCACCTTTACAAAATTCTCGCGCGCCCGACTGCTGTGTGCATGGATAGCCTGGGCGACCAGGTCTTTGCCGGTACCGTTTTCGCCGAGCAGCAACACATTGGCGTCGGTTTCGGCCACCCGTTGCACCGTTTCCCACACCTGCTGCATGGCCGAACTCTGAAAAATAATTTCCGGCAAATCACTGGCATCGGCGAGGTTGCGACCGGCTTGTTTGGATTTCAGCGCGCTGTTTTCTTCCTGACTGGCTTTCAAACGCAGCGCCGAATGCAGGGTAGCAAGTAATTTTTCATTATCCCATGGCTTGAGTACAAAATCGGTAGCCCCGTTTTTGATGGCGCGCACCGCCAGTTCAACATCTCCGTATGCGGTGATTAATACCACCACGGCACTCGGGTCAATTTCAAGAATCCGCGCCAGCCAGTCGAAACCTTCCTGCCCGGTATTTTTGGCGCTGCGGCCAAAATTCATGTCGAGCATAATGACGGCATAACGTTTGGCGCGCAACAAGACCGGAATTTCCTCCGGATCGCGCGTCGTATCCACTTCGCCAAAATGGCGTTTGAGGAACAATTTACCCGCGCTGAGCACGCCGGGGTTGTCGTCCACGATCAAAAGGGAGGCTTCGTTCATTTCCATGGTGTACGCCGAAGGTAATAACTGCTGTCTTTGACCGGCATACCGGCTCAAAGACAAGCACATATCCAATCAGGTGTCAAATCACGCAATTTTTTTTGAAAAGAAAGTAAATGGGGGAATGATGAAGGATGAAGGATGAAGGATGAAGGATGAAGGATGAAGGATGAAGGATGAAGGA
>JANRLZ010000044.1:0-4629 GCA_033762055.1 Saprospiraceae bacterium | reverse complement strand
CGTGTTTGAAATGTACGCCAAAAAAGGCAACCACATTATCACGGCAGAAACTGAACATAAAGCCATCCTCGATACCTGCAAACACCTGGAAAAACAGGGAGCGGAGGTCACTTATCTGAAAGTAAAGGAGGACGGCCTGGTCGACCTCGGCGAACTGGAAGCCGCCATCAAACCGACGACCGTACTGGTGTCGATCATGTGGGCCAACAACGAAACCGGCGTGATCCAGCCCATGCGCGAAATCGCCCAAATCTGCGAAAAACACGGCGTACTGTTCCATAGCGACGCCACGCAGGCTGTGGGCAAAATTCCGACGCACCCGCGTGAAGTCGGCATCCACCTGATGTCGTTCACGGCCCATAAAATGTACGGCCCCAAAGGTGTCGGCGGCCTGTACGTCAGCCGCAAAAATCCGCGCGTCAAAGTCACCGCCCAGATGGACGGCGGCGGCCACGAGCGCGGCATGCGTTCCGGCACGCTCAACGTACCCGGTATCGTCGGCTTCGGCAAAGCTGCCGAAATCGCCCGTCAGGAAATGCACCAGGATGCCGCCCGCTTGAGTAAACTGCGCGACAAACTACAAGCCGCCCTCACTCAACTGGAAGAAACCAAGGTCAATGGCAACGAACAAAGTCGTATGCCGCACGTCACCAATATCTCTTTCAAACACGTCGAAGGAGAAGGACTGATGATGACTTTCAATCAGAATATTGCCGTTTCTTCCGGCTCGGCCTGTACCTCCGCCTCGCTCGAACCATCCTACGTGCTGGTCGGCATGGGCCTGGGCGACGATCTGGCCCACTCCAGTATCCGCTTCTCGCTCGGACGATTCACCACCGAAGAAGATGTAGACCAGGCCATCGAACTGGTAACCAAAGGCGTCAATCACATGCGCGACCTGTCGCCCATTTGGGAAATGTACCAGGAAGGGGTGGATCTGAGCAAAATTGAATGGAGTGCGCATTAAAGAACAGGTGAAAATCAAATTACCTGAAATTCACCCGTAATTTTCACTCTTGCCTAAACGCCATCTCCCATGAGCCCTATACAAAGTCCGCCCGATCCGTTTACCAGGTTGATCTACAGCATTTATTATGGACTGAAGAAAATCTGGTATCAACTTTTCTCCTGATGAGCGCTCCGGCGGAATTCGTATAAATTTAACCTGTTTCAAAACAACTCAACCTTCAATCATGGCTTACTCCGATAAAGTTCTCGATCACTTCAAAAGCCCCCGCAACGTCGGCTCGCTCAACAAAGATGCGAAAAACGTCGGCACCGGCCTGGTGGGCGCCCCCGAATGCGGCGACGTTATGCGCCTGCAAATCGAAGTGGACGACGCTACCGGCGTCATCCGCGACGCGAAATTCAAAACCTTTGGCTGTGGCTCCGCCATCGCTTCTTCCTCACTTGCTACGGAATGGCTCAAAGGCAAAAGCCTCGATGAAGCCATGAAAATTGACAATATGGATATCGTGGAAGAACTGGCCCTGCCGCCCGTGAAAATTCACTGCTCCGTACTCGCCGAAGACGCCATCAAGGCCGCTATCGCCGACTACCAGCAGAAAAACGGCATCGCCGAACCGCAACTCTCCGCCACCGCCTGATCCGTTAGCCGTCCACCGTCCACCGTCCACCGTCCACCGTCCACCGTCCACCGTCATGATTTTCGTAGCAGAAAGCGCCAAGCAAAAAATTCAGGAAATCCGTCAGTCATCCAAAATGGCCGACGATTATTTCATTCGCGTCAGCGTTACCTCCGGCGGCTGTTCCGGACTGTCGTATAAAATGGATTTTGACAATGAATCAAAACCCAACGATCAGGTATTTGAAGACAACGGCGTAAAGGTGGTAACCGATCTTAAAAGTTTTCTCTATCTGTTTAATACCACGCTTGAGTTTTCGGGCGGATTGAATGGAAAAGGATTTACTTTCAACAATCCCAACGCAACACGCACCTGCGGTTGCGGCGAAAGTTTTGCTGTTTAAATCAGCATCAGTTTCGGAAGCAACCAACCTGAAGGCCGCCATCGTGCGGCCTTTTTTTTGACCCCAATGCTCCCCTAAACCCAATAAACCTCCCTAAACCATTTCCATTTCAATCTGCCGCTTGTCGAGATCAACACCGAGGATACGCACTTTCACACGGTCGCCCATTTTGATGCTGTTTTTGTAGCGGCGTCCGGTAGCGCGCAGTTTGCCTTCATCCAGGGTGTATTGATCGTCGAGGTAACGAAAATCCACCATGCCTTCGGCTTTGGAATCAGGTAATTCCACAAAAAAGCCGCGATCAATCATCCCGCTCACCAGTCCTTCAAAGGTTTCACCGATGTGTTTGGACAAAAATTCGGCCTGTTTGTATTTTACACTTTCTCTTTCGGCATCGGCGGCCTTGCGCTCCTGATTGCTGATGTGTTTGCACTGTTCTTCGAGTTTGGCAGCATCCACCCGGTAGGTTTTACCGTCGAGATTGCGCTCCAGAATACGATGCGCCAGCACATCGGAATAGCGGCGAATGGGCGAGGTAAAGTGCGAATAGTGCGAAAAACCAAGGCCGTAGTGGCCGATGTTTTCGCTGCTGTACACGGCCTTTGCCATGGTGCGGATCGCCAGCGGTTCCAGAATTTTCAGTCGCTCGTCACTGCGCGCTTTTTGCATGAGTGCGTTAAAGGAATGCGCAATTTGTTGGGGCGTATCCACTTTCAAGGGGAAGCCCAACTCGGCGGCAAAACGGGCAAATTCAGCCACTTTCGCCATATCGGGCAAGTCGTGAACCCGGAAAATAAAAGGTACCGGCGCACCGGCCCGTGCAGTTTCTTTGCTTTTTGAAGGGGGTGGTTGCATGTACAAGGCCACTTCCTTGTTGGCCAGCAGCATAAAATCTTCGATGAGCAGGTGGGCGTCTTTGCGTTCCTTGACGTAGGCTTCCAGCGGCGTTCCATCGGGCGCAAGGCGGAAACGTACCTCGTCGGTTTCAAAGCCGATCGCGCCGTTTTTCTCGCGTTCCTTGCGCATTTTTTTGGCGATTCGCTGGAGGTGGTTCAGGGCGTTTTCCAGTTCGGAAAAACGCGGATGCGCTTTCAATTCCGGGGAAGGTTTTTTCTCCAGGATGGTTTGCGCTTCTTCGTAGGCAAATCGTTTGGCGCTGTGAATGACAGTTTTGCCAAACCAGCGCGATACCATTTTATCTTTTTGATCGAAAACAAATACCGCTGAAAAGGTCAGGCGATCTTGTTCAGGCACGAGCGAACAGAGGTTGTTCGACAGTTTTTCGGGCAGCATCGGGTTGCAGCGGTCTACGAGGTACACCGAGGTGCTGCGTTCGAATGCTTCCCGGTCGAGGGCCGAATCGGGTTTGAGGTAATGCGTCACATCGGCAATATGGACGCCGATTTCCAGTCGGCCGTCTTTGAGGGTTTGAAGACTGAGTGCGTCGTCAAAATCTTTGGCGTCTTCCGGGTCAATGGTAAAAGTCAGCACATCGCGAAAATCGCGGCGGCGTTCTATTTCCTGTGGTGAAATGGTATCCGGAATACGCGCGGCTTCCTTGAGCGCTTCTTCGGAATGCATGAGTTGAAACCCTGCGTTAATCAGGATTTTTTTCATCTCAAAATCGCTGCCGCCTACTTTCCCCAGCACCTGCGTCACCTTGCCGATGGGCGCCCGGCCTTTGCCTTCCTGCCAGTCGGTGACACGCACCACCACTTTGTCGCCGTCGCTTGCTTCGAGTATCGCTTCCAGCGGGACGAAAATATCGGTGAGCATGTTGGGGTTGTCGGGCAGGAAGAGGGCGTATTTGCGACTGATACGGAGGGTGCCGATAAAAAAATCATTGGCGCGTTTGGTCACTTCCAGTATCTCGCCTTCCGGTTTGCGTTGTATTTGCGGACCGCGGCGTCCCTTTCGGTAAGGCGCCGGGCTGAAGAGCAGCACGCGTACGGTATCGCCATGCAAGGCGCCGTTGACGTATTTGGGAGGCACGTACACGTCGGTGTCCATCATTTCCGATACGATGTATGCGGCGCCGGTGCGAGTCATATCCACGCGGCCTTCCACGATTTTGCGCTGGGAGGATTTGAAGGAGGGCGTTGATTCGGATGTTGGCGACTTTTTTGCGGTGGTATCCCGTTGTTCAGCTTTTTTCACGGGCGTCGGTTCGTCGTCGTTGTCGGGCGTAAATCGCTCGAGAGCGACGCCGAACTTGCCGTCGGGCGATTCGTTCACCACGCCGTTTTTCGCCAGTTGCTGCAGGGCATGTTCGGCGGAGTCGCGGTTATTTTCAATACGAAGGTGGTCGGTAATCTGGCGCGGCGCGAAGCGTTTTTTGGGGTGGCCGAGCAAAAATTTGAGGATGGCGATCTGGAGTTCCTGTGCGGTCAGTTTTTTACCGCTGTGTTTTTTCTTCTTGGTCATCGTTTTTGGAAAGGCGTTTGTCTGCATTTACTGCAAGTTGAACGCGTAGGGTGTTTTGGGAATGGATAAACATGGATTAGGGTGTGTCTGAAAAATACTTGCCGGACTGAAAAGGCATCTTTTGGAACCTGTTCTTCAGGTCTTTTTCGGGCAATATGGCCCGATATTCCCCTCAAAAGCACCTTTGCCCAGCACCCAAAACCTGCTCTTGTCTGT
>JANRLZ010000043.1:0-10358 GCA_033762055.1 Saprospiraceae bacterium | reverse complement strand
ACAGGGAAAACAGAAATTAAGTAAACATAAACTAATCGTTACCACCGTCCATCGTAGGCCGTCCGGAGAACTTTCCCTTAACGTAAATTTCAAGAAGAGGTAAAGCGATAACTACAGAGGAGCAGGAAGGGCTTGTCAACCTTTGCGCCGAAAAAAAATGAGCCGCAGCAAAATGGCACTTTGCGTACGGCTCGGCATTTTTAAACAACAGTTAAAAAACGCATGATTATGGCAAGTAACCAACTTTCCTTCAAAAGGTTGGGCGGACGCACTATTATGGGTCTGCTCGTCTTTTTTTTCCTTTCTTTTCAACTACAGGCGCAACGTAGTATCAGCGGTGTCGTCCGTGATGCAAAATCGGGCGAGCCGCTGGTCGGCGCAAGTATTGCGGAAAAAGGCGCGCGCAATGGCGTCATCTCCGGCGCCGACGGCACGTTCCGAATCAACGTACAAAATGACAATTCCGTACTGGTTGTCTCCTACATCAGTTATCTGCCGCTGGAAATTGCCGCAGCCGATAATCTTGATGTACGTCTTTCAGAAGATGCCGTCGGATTACGCGAGGTAACCGTGACCGCACTCGGCATCGAACGCGAAAAAAAGGCGCTCGGTTATGCGGTGCAGGAGGTGAAAGGCGATGACCTGATTCAGGCACGTGAAACCAACCTGGTCAGTTCGCTTGCCGGACGCATGGCTGGCGTGCAGGTTGTAGGCAACCCTTCGGGTATCGGAAGCAGCGCCCGTATTACCATACGTGGCGAACGTTCTCTGAACATCAATAACAACCAACCCCTGTTCGTTGTGGATGGCGTGCCGATCGCCAATCAGTTTTTTGGCAACTCCGGCAGAAGCAACCAGGATGTTGATTACGGTAACGGCGCCGGCTTTGTCAACCCCGACGATGTGGAGTCCATCACTGTTTTGAAAGGCCCCAGCGCGGCAGCTCTCTACGGCGCGCGTGCCAACAACGGTGTTATCGTTATTAAAACCAAAACAGGCAAAGGCAGCCGCGGAATTGGCGTATCGGTTAATAGCACCACGACTTTCGAAAATGCGCTTAGACTGCCCGACTACCAGAATGTGTATGGACAAGGTCTTAATGGTGAGTTTGAGTTCAAAGACGGCAACGGCGGCGGCCTGCGCGATGGTGTGGATGAAAGCTGGGGCCCCAAAATGGAGGGTCAATTAATCAGGCAGTACGACGGCCCCACTTCCAACGGGTTCCGTGGTGGCGACGTCGGTAACTTGTTTGCTGCTATTGCCCCGGTTGACCTGGCTGCGCAACTCGCGACTCGTGGTGAAATCACGGCCACCCCTTTTAGCGCGCAGCCGAACAACATCAAGGATTTTTTTGAAACAGGTACCACCCTGACCAACAACATCGCCCTCACCGGTGGCAATGAGCTTGGCAACTTCCGTCTTTCGTTTACCAATCTCAACCAGAAAGGTTTTGTACCTAACACCGACCTCAAGCGTAACACCGTGGCTTTCTCCAGCAGTTACAAACTCTCCAGCTGGCTCACCGCCAATGTCAACGCCAATTACCTCAACAGCAACAGCGACAACCGTCCCAATCTGAGCTACGGTACCGAAAATATCATGTACCTGTTCAATTGCTGGATGCCCAGAAACGTCAATATCGCCGCCATGCGCGATTACTGGCAGGCAGGACGTGTAGGTTTGAACCAATTTGGTTTTAACTATAACTACCACGACAATCCCTATTTCAACCTGTATGAAAATACCAACGGACAGGATATCAATCGCCTGTACGGCAACATGTCGCTCAACTTCCAGTTGACCAATGAACTTTCTCTGATGGTTCGTTCGGGTACTGATGTTACCGATGAGTTTCGCGACCGCCGTCGCGCCTACTCTACACAACGCTTTGTGCTGGGCAACTACCGGGAGGAAAAAATCCGTTTCGCAGAGCGCAATACCGATTTCCTGTTGAGTTGGGCCAAGCCATTTGGGGAAGAACTTGATCTGAATGTCTCGGTTGGCGGTAACCAAATGGCGCAAAAACTCAACCAATCCGATGTAACGGCCCCGGAACTGGCTGTACCGGGTGTTTACTCACTGAACAACAGTCGTGTAGCCCTTACTTCCAGCACCTTCCGTTCCGAACGCCGAATCAACAGCTTGTATGCCACCGCCCAGGCCGGCTTCAATCGTTTCTTATACCTTGATCTGTCGGCCCGCAACGACTGGTCGAGCACCCTTCCCGCTGCCAGCAACAGTTATTTCTACTATTCGGCCAACACCAGCCTCGTATTTGCCGATCTGCTGAATCTGGATGCCGATGGCCCCTTGTCGTTTGGAAAAATTCGTGTGGGTTACGCACAGGTAGGGAATGACACCGATCCTTATCAGTTACAGGCCACTTACGCCGCTCAGATCGCCGCACAGGGACTGCCAACGTTTTCTGAAAGCAGTCAGATTCCGAATGCCGACCTTAAGCCGGAAATCTCCAAATCTTTTGAAGCCGGTTTCGACCTTCGGTTTTTCCGCAACCGGGTTGGTCTCGATGCTACGTATTACAACACCAATTCTGAAAATCAGATTCTCGGTGTGGCACTTTCCAATACGACCGGTTATTCCACCCGACTCATCAATGCCGGCCTGATCAACAACCAGGGCGTTGAACTGATGTTGCACCTTGTACCGGTTCGTACCAAAAGCGGTTTTGAATGGAACACTGATATCAACTGGTCGAAAAATCGCAGCGAGGTTAAAGAACTGTACACTGATCCGGTATCCGGACAGGAAATCACCAATTACGTCATGGCGAGCCGCTATATCACCGTGGAGGCACGTGTGGGCGAACAAATGGGCGATATGTATGGAATCGGCTACGAACGGGTGAGCAGCGATCCGGAAAGTCCCTATTTTGATCCTACCGGCCAGCATGTCGGCAAGGTGGTGTATGGCAGCAACGGCAAACCGCTGGCTACGACCAACCGGATCAAGTTAGGCAACTACAACCCCGACTGGATGATGGGGATTAACAATTCTTTCCGGTACAAAGCATTTAATTTCAGTTTCCTCTTTGATATCCGCAAAGGAGGAGAGGTGTACTCGCATACCCAGACGGTGGGCCGTGAGGGAGGTATTATTGAAGAAACCCTCGAAGGACGCGCCGACGGTTATGATCTGAGTAAAGCCGGCAATGGCGTCATCGGCGATGGCGTAGTGCCGGTAACCGACGCCGATGGTAATATTACCGGTTTTACGGAAAATCAGGTAAAACTGCCTGCCCGCGAGTGGCATACGACCATTACGTTGGGTCGCCGTTTGGTTGAACCCATGATTTACGATGCTTCTTTTGTCAAACTCCGTGAGGTGAAAATCGGTGTTACCCTGCCCAGAAAGTGGTTGAGAAAAGCGCGTATTCAAAACGCCAATATCTCACTCGTAGGTCGTAACCTGGCCTTGTGGAGCGAAGTACCCCACATTGACCCCGAAACTTCGTCCACTTCGGGCGGAACGGTCATTCCCGGCGTCGAATCGGTTGCCCTGCCCAGTACCCGCAGTTGGGGCATCAATCTCGGGTTTAATTTCTAAGCGCGTGGCGATTCAACATCTTCACACAAACAACGCAATCAACAATGAAAAATAGCCATAAAATTTTCTTCGCAGCCATCCTTGCTTTGACAATGGGCGCTTGCACCAAAGACTTCGAAGAGGTCAATACCAATCCCAATGCTCCAATTTCGGTAACACCCGGTTTGCTTTTACCCGCCGTACAGCGTGACATGGTCAATGCGCTTATGAATGAATCCTGGGGCATTGGCAATATTGTGATCCAGCAAACCGCTAAAAACCAGTTTGTAAATGAAGACCGTTACCTGTGGGGTGAGTTGAATGGTATTTGGAACACCGTTTATGGCAAATTGCGCGATGTGGAAAACATCCGTGATGCTGCTGTTGCCGGCAATCAGAAAAACTATGAAGCCATCGCACTGATCCTCCGCTCCTGGATGTTTTCATTGGCAACCGATGCCTATGGCGACATCCCATATTCCGAAGCCATCAATGGGAAGGATGGCGTCTATTATCCAAAATACGACACCCAGGAGAGCATTTACAATGGCATTTTGAACGATCTGAAAACGGCCAGCGATTTGCTGGGTACCACTTCCGAAACTGTCAGCGGCGACTTGATTTACAAGGGGGATTTGGCCAAATGGAAAAAACTTGCCAACTCGCTCCGGATCCGTGCCCTGATGCGCATCTCCAACAAGCGAAATGTAAGTGCCGATCTGGCAAGTATTGTGGACAACCCGACCCAATACCCGATTTTCACCGGCAACGGCGACCATGGCGTGTATGTTTACCGGGCAAGCAGCCCCGATCAGTTTCCGCTGTACAGCGCCCGTATCGGTTCTTTTAATGAATTCCGCGCGTCAAAAACGCTGGTTGATTATCTGAATGCCACCAGCGATCCGCGTATCCAAACTTTCTTCCGTCCTACGCCGGCTTCTCTGGGTACTGATACGGCCGTCATTCGTGGTATTCCCAATGGACTGGATGACGTGGCATCGCAAACCTATTTGGGCGGTCAACAAAATCATTCTCAAATCGGGGTGTTGTACTATGAAAGTGCTATCAGCGGCGACGGCTTGAATGTGGCCAAGGGAATCATTATGACCTATGCTGAATTGCAGTTTTGCCTGGCCGAAGCCGCCCAGAAAGGCCTTATTGCAGGCGACCCGGCGACGTATTACACCCAGGGTGTCAATGCGTCCTACAGTTTCTACGGTTTAACCCCTGCCGCCGACTTCTTCACTAACCCGCTGGTTGCTTACAGCGGAACCGATGAGGAAAAATTAGAAAAAATCGGCTATCAAAAATGGGTGTCGCTCTATTTCCAGGGACTGGAAGCATGGTTCGACTGGCGGCGTACCGGTTTTCCCCGGCTGCAACCGGCCGTGAGCAACCAAAACAACGGGCTCATCCCTGTCCGGTTTATTTATCCCATTATCGAACAGGCGCTCAATGGAAGTAATCGTCAGGCAGCCGTGGACAGACAAGGAGCGGATAATATCAACACCAAGATGTGGCATTTGAAGTAAGACTGACAGAACTACCATAGTATTGTGTTTGGGCGCCCTCTTGCGGGGGCGCCCTTTTTGTTTACGGACATGTCGGCTCTACCACCCACTCGGTACCTGCATTGCAGCCGGAAATGTAAACTTCAACAAAACGGCTTACATTCGGATCATAATCGAATTCAAGCAAACCGGTGCCGCTCACAAAACCGTCGGATGTGCCGTTACAATCGGGCAAAAGCGTGCTATTGTTGAACAAGGTGCCGGTAGAGGCCACCCAGCGGCCGTTGTAGCGAATATCCAGGCGATCCGGAATGGTGTACATTTCATAAAGAAAACCTGCCCGACCACGCTGGTCGCCCAAATCAAAGGAACGCACGGTGATGCCCACCGAGCCGCTGATGCTGCTGCTACAGTCGGACAGCGGGCTGACGATGGTGTTGGTGTAATAAATGGGGGAAATGTTTCCATTGCAATCGCCCACAGAAAATACCAGGTTGAAATCGCCGTCGCGTACAAATTTGGGGATCAGAATTTCAAAATAGGGCTGCTGGGAGGAAGAGTCAATGGTAAGCAAGGTTTCCCAGTAGTTGTCGGCGCCTTCAACCTGAAGAAAGAGCCGGCATACGAGGTCTGGATCATTGACTTCGTAGGGAATAAAGAGCAGCACCCCGGCACTCACTTCCACGGCTTCAGGGTGATTGACCACGAAAGCCGCGCCGGCGCCGTTGCCGGATGGCATATCGCCTTTTATGTTTTCGCCATTGAGGCGCAAAGAGCGACAAAGCAGGTCTTTTTGGGTTGCCGGATCAATTCCGTAAACCAGTTCAGTCAGCGGTTCTTTATCGCATGCAACAAAAGAAATACAGGCAAGCAGCAGTGCCTGAAGCAGTTGGGAAGAGGTCAGTTTCATGATGTATGATTCGTGTGATTTTTGTGAGTGGAAAGACGAGGTTTTCAAACGTTTTAACGGATCGTTTGGAGGAGTGAGAGTTCAAATACGTAGGCACTGTAGTTGTAAGTCACACCTTTGAGGATTTTGCCGCCGGCCCCGATTCTTGCGTACAGGGCGCTGCGTTCATTCCACTGCAGTCCACCCCCAAGATGGACGGAGGCGAAAGAGCGATTGATAATACTGTTTGAAATCGGTGTTTTTGTGCTGGATCGGGTTTCGAAGCCGCCATTGTAGGCATCCTGGCCGGATACTTCGCGGAATAGTTTTTGTTTTCTGCCACTGTCAACATGCCGGTTGATGACGAAGCCGAAAGTGCCAAACCACTTGTTTCCCCAGCGCGCCTGTAAAGGGATGGACAGGTAATGGTGGCGGTAAGATTCGAGATATTTCGTTTTGTCGGTGTAATCGGATTCGTCGGGGGTGAAAGTTGTGTTGTAATGGTTGCGAAAACCGCGTTGCAAGTATTGCAGACCGACCGAAAAACTCAGGGCCTGAAGATCGCCGTCGCGGAAAGGCGACAGTCGCGCTTGCAGTCCAAGGGTAGGCGCCGGTTGGGGCATGATGCGCCCGTTAAACACCGTGCCTTGTTCCACGACATTGTGGAAACTTGACTGATAATCAATGAAATCGCCGGTTGCCAACGAAGCAGTGGCGCCAAGGATGACTTCCAATCTTAAAACAGGGGTATTGCCTGCGGAGCTGGTTGTTGGGCTGCTTGTGGTTTGTGCCTGCAACAAGCCCGGCACTGAATAGCAAAGCATCCAGATCAGGATATAGTTTTTCATGGTTGAATAAAGTTGGTGAAAATGATAGAACCGTGCGAAAGATTTGTTACACGGTGTTTCACAATAGATGTCGTTTTCAAAAAAAACGTAACCTTCCTCTTTTCATATTTTTTTCCACAGCCAGCCATTTGACCCGAAATAAGTTCTTATCCTGTCCAAAAAAAACATTATATTCTAAAAATAGATACGAATGCCATTTATATCACGGAATAATTTAAAATTTCCATTAAAACAATTGTATTTCAATTTGATTTGAAAAAAACGGAAAAGCGCGCCGGGTACTACTACCTTTACCGCCTATACCCTACCCTGTTCACCAGTCGGCGTAATCCAACACCACCTCGCGGAGCGTCTTCTATCCTGTATATCATCTGCATTATGGTAAATGCCCGCTTGAGCGCCATCGGAATGGCCGTGCCCCGCAAACTGATCACCAACGCCTATTACGAATCGCTGATAGACACCACGGATGAGTGGATAGTCTCCCGCACAGGGATCAAAACCCGCTATCATGCTGAAAAAGACGAGTTTACCAGTGATCTCTGTGTGCGTGCCGTAGAAGATTTGTTTGCGCAATACCCGGAAAAATCCATGGACGACGTAGACATGATCCTCGTCGCCACCACTTCGCCCGACCAGCCGATGCCCAGCATGGCTTGCCGACTCCAATACCGCTTGTCGCTTAAAAAAGCGGGGGCATTGGACATTTATGCGGCTTGCGCCGGGTTTTCTTACGGTGTTGTTATGGCAAAAGGCCTGATTGCCGGTGGTACGCACAAAAAGGTGCTGGTCATTGGCGGCGAAACGTTGTCGAAAATAACTGATTTCAGCGACCGGACTTCCTGTGTGCTTTTTGGCGATGGCGCCGGCGCCGTGTTGGTGGAAGCCGACGAAACCGGCAATATCGGAGCCTGTATCACTGGCGCCAGCGGTGAAGGCGGTCCGGATCTGTACCTTTCCGGTTTTGCAGATAATATTGACGGTCAACCGCTTAACATGAATCGTTGCATCGTTCAAAACGGCCGGAAAGTGTTCAAATGGGCCGTCACAAAAATTGCCGAACAAATGCCCCTGCTGGCGCAAGCCAACGGCCTGAGCATGTCGGAGATTGACTGGTTTATTCCGCACAGCGCCAACCTGCGGATCATCGAAGCCATTTGTAATGAAACGGGCTTTCCGCTGGAAAAGACGCTGGAAAGTGTCGTGGATTACGGCAATACCTCTTCTGCCACCATCCCGATTGCGTTGTACAATGGCATAAAAGCGGGCAAGGTGAAACGTGGCGATCGTATCCTGATTTTTGGCTTTGGCGGCGGACTGGCTTATGCCGGTACCGTGATTACCTGGTAGCAACGTGGCTCCCCATGAGTTTTTCCACGGCTTCCACCGCCGTTTGTGTCCGTGTGGCAAAGGGGCCGCGGATAATGAGGAATGGCAAACCGCGGCATTCCAATTCCTGTTGCAGCCGCTCAAACATCCATTGACGTTGTGTTTCGAACCGGCGTAAGCCGTCGTTTTCCCAGGGAATGTCGGGCGCCAGCAGCAAAAACAGGTCGTAGCGCCGCAGGTGATCGGCCCAGAAAATCCAGGGCTGACATTTACCGTTGAAATACACCTCGCTCCACACCTGGGTGACGATCAGTTCGGTGTCGCAAAACAACACCCGGTTGGCCTGTAACGCCATTTCGTCTTCGCGATATAATTGCCCCCCGGCGACGTGGGCAAAATCCAGTTCGGTAGAATCCATGCCAAATTTTTCGCAGTAAGTACGCCCGTATTCTTCCACAAAAACGGTGTTGAACCGGACGGCCAGTTGTTCTGCAAGAAAACTTTTTCCACAACTTTCCGGCCCCAGCAAGGCTACCCGCCGGATATAATGCGGACGAACATTTGGCAACAAATGATCCCAATGTTTCAAGGGCTCTAACCGAATTTCAGCGCTGAATACAGGAAATTGGCGGCGGTCCGGATCAATTGTAATATGCTGAATACCATTGCTTTCGGCGGCGGCGCACTGGTTTTTTCCTCCCTCGAACACTTTTTCATATCCCTGTTCCCGGCAGTAGGCCCAAACATCCGGGCGACCAGGCGTTTCAATCCAGTGGCGGACGTCGAGGGTGGGAAAACTGCTTTTCACCCAGTGATAACGCAACCAGCCGGGCAGGTCGTCGTCCGGGCGGCTGCACACGAACACAGACAAGCGCTCGCACTGCGCGGCCGCCTGTTCGATGAGGTAGGCGTGCCCGCGGTGCAACGGCGCAAAAGCGCCTGTGATGAATCCTTGTACCATGTTTATTTACCTTTGCGTGCTTTTGACAACCTGTACGAAATTCAGGATAAAATACTCGTCGTGCCAAACAGAACATCCACCACAAAAAAAGTTCAAAAAACGGGCTTTTCCGGCAAGCCGTCCAAAGAAATTCTCGAACGCGCTTTTCGATTGATGGCGACGGCCAAGTCCATGACCGACCATTACGAAGCCAATTTTAAATTCGTCAGCAAATACGTCCATGCCACCTCGCGCGGCCACGAAGCCGTTCAGTTGGCGGTGGGTATGCAATTGAAACCGCAGGATTTTGCTTATCCGTATTACCGCGACGATGCGATGCTGCTGGGTATGGGATTGCGCCCGTACGACCTGATGCTACAGCTGATGGCCAAACGCGATGATCCCTTTTCAGGCGGCCGGTCGTATTATTGCCATCCGTCGCTGCGCGATGATAAATTCCCCAAAATCCCGCACCAGAGTAGCGCCACGGGCATGCAGGCCATTCCGGCAACCGGCGCCGCGCTGGGGTTATGGTATGCAGAACGAATGCAGGAAGCCGGCGGGCAGCAGGTTGACCTGAGCAATCCATATCCCTACCATTTCAAATCGGGAAACGGCGTAAAAACGGCGCCGCCGCTGGTGGTTTGCTCGCTGGGCGATGCTTCTGTCACCGAAGGCGAAATTGCCGAAGCCTTTCAAATGGCGGTGTTGAAAAAGTTGCCGATCCTTTTCCTGGTGCAGGACAACGGCTGGGATATTTCGGCCAATGCCGCAGAAACCCGCGTGGCCAATGCCGCAGAATACGCCAAAGGTTTTCCCGGTTTGGAAGCCATTAGTATTGAAGGCAATGATTTTGTGGAATGCTGGTCGGCAGTGCAGCATATTTTTTCTTCGATTCGCAACGAGCGCCGGCCGTTTTTGCTGCACGCGCGGGTACCCCTGTTGAATCACCATACTTCCGGCGTACGCAAGGAGTGGTACCGCGACGATCTGGAGGAACACGCCCGCCGCGACCCCTACCCCATTCTGCGCAGGGAGTTAGGCGAAAGCGGGTTTTCGGAAAAAGATTTGCAAACCCTTGAAAAAGAAGCGTATGCACAGGTGGTAGCCGATTTCGATCAGGCTAAAGCCGCTGAAGATCCGCGCCCGGAAGATTTGTTTACGCAAGATTTTGCACCCACGCCCATTCGGGAAGAGCGCGGCACAAGGGAACCCAAAAACGGCGAAACCAAAGTGATGGTTGATTGCGCCCTATTTGCCATTGAAGAACTGATGCGGCGCCATCCGGAGTGTCTTTT
>JANRLZ010000042.1:0-4348 GCA_033762055.1 Saprospiraceae bacterium | reverse complement strand
TGTAAATCTTGTAAATCCTGCCAAAAGTGAGACAACGCGGCGGTTAAAACCAGCCCGTCTTTTTCCTCGTCGTACGCCGGGCGCCGCCCAATCCGAGTACCCCCAATAATCCGCGGGTGAGTTCGCGGGCAACAGTGCGGCCAATTTGCCGCGCCAGCGGGTCTTTGGCAATGGTTTCAATCATGCCCGGCTCCTCTTTTTCGGCCTTTCGTTGCGCAGCCTCCTGTTGTTGTTCGGCCTGTATCTCCTGTACTTCTGCTATTTTTCCGGTCAGAATTTCATACGCGCTCTCACGATCTACCTCCTGGTTATACTTGCGGGCAAGCGCCGAGCGGTTTATAATCTGGTCAATTTCTGTAGGCGTAAGGACGTCCATCCGGCTCTCCGGCGCGCGCATGAGCGTGTGGGCCAGCGGTGTCGGAATGCCTTTTTCATTCAGCACGCTTACAATTGCCTCGCCAATACCAAGGTTGGTGAGCAGGTCCTCCGTTTCATAATATTCGGTAATCGGGTAATTTTCGGCGGCTAATTTGATGGCCTTGCGATCTTTGGCAGTAAACGCGCGGAGCGAATGCTGCACTTTCATCCCCAATTGCGCCAGCACACTTTCCGGTATGTCTGCCGGGTTTTGTGTAATGAAATAAATGCCGACCCCTTTGGAGCGTATCAATTTGATGATGGCTTCCATTTGTTGCATGAGCGCCGGACTGGCCTCCTGAAACACCAGGTGGGCTTCATCAATAAATATGCAGAGTTCCGGCTGTTCCACATCGCCTTTTTCAGGAAACGACGCGTAAATCTCCGCCAGCATTTGCAGCATAAATGTGCTGAACAACTTGGGACGATCCTGAATGTCGGTCAGACGCACGATGCTGATTACGCCCCGCCCGTTTTCATCCATGCGAACCAGATCGTGCACGTCAAACGACACTTCGCCGAAGAAAGCCTCGGCGCCCTGTTGTTCGAGTTCGACCACCTTGCGGAGGATGGTACCCGCCGTCGCACTGCTGAACTGGCCAAATTCGGCTTCAATCTCGGCCTTACCTTCATTGCCGAGAAACTGCAACACCTTTTTAAAATCTTTGAGATCGAGCAAGGGTAAATTGCGGTCGTCGCAATATTTAAAAACGACGGCCACCACCCCGCCCTGGGTATCGTTCAATCCCAGAATACGGGAAAACAACACAGGACCAAACTCGCTCACTGTTGCGCGCAATCGCGCGCCTTTTTCCCCGGAAAGGGTTAAAAATTCCACCGAATTGCCGGTTCCGTGCCAGGAAATACCAATTTTTCCGGCGCGTTCAGTAATTTTTGGATTGTCGGTACCCGGCATGGCGATACCGCTGAGGTCGCCCTTGATGTCCATCAACAACGATGGAACGCCATTAGCGGCCAGTTGCTCGGCGATCACTTGCAGACTTTTGGTTTTGCCGGTGCCGGTTGCACCGGCAATGAGGCCGTGACGACTCATGCTGCGCAAGGGAACCTTGATTTGCAGTCCGGAGATGGCCTCCGCATCGAGCATGGCGCCGCCCAGCACAATGCTGGCGCCTTTGAATTCATATCCCGCCTGAATGGCGGCGGTAAAAGCTTCTTTTTTCGACATTATGAACAATGGTAGTGGGTATGTGTGGTTTTTTTTCTGCCCAAAAGTAGGTCAACCGTTAAAATTCAAGCCTAAAAGTTAAGGCAAACGTTATGAAAGGGTTAAAACCGGCGCATGGAGGCAACGCCGCACACGAAGCAAAAAAGAAGGCCGTTTAAGCGCTCAATTCAATTCCACTACAACATGAAAAATCTGATTTTTGTCAGCCTCTTCCTCCTCGCCGCACAAGCCGCCAACGCCCAGTTTTTTTCTCTCGGCCTCAAAGGCGGCTTGAATACCCAACTCAACCATCCCGACGATATCGCCATCGGCGGCGGCGACACCACTTTCAACCTCGGCATAGATGGACGCCAGTTTGGCACTCAATTCGGCGCTTACATGCGTTTTGGCAATAAAATCTTCTTCCAGCCGGAAGTGTTGTTCAATTCGAATAAAACCGATTACAAAATCGGGGAATCCAGCGTCGGCGAGGTCATTAAAAATGAAAAATACCAGTATCTCGATTTCCCGCTTTTGCTGGGGGCCAAACTGGGGCCGGTGCGCCTGCAAGCCGGTCCGGTAGGACATTATTTCCTTCAGTCAAAATCCGAACTGACCGACTTCGATGGCTACAAGGCGCGTTTCAAACAAATGACCTGGGGATGGCAGGGCGGTATCAATGTTGGTTTCCGCCGTGTTTCGCTGGATGTCCGCTACGAAGGCAATTTCTCCAAACAAGGCGATCATATCACCTTCTTTGGCGACCAGTATAACTTCAGCGACACCCCTGCCCGCCTGATCGTAGGACTGAATTTTGCACTCGTTAAATAAGGATGAGGGATGAAGGATGAAGGATGAGGGATGAGGGATGAGGGATGAGGGATGAGGGATGAGGGATGAGGGATGAGGGATAAAAAAAATCTTCATCCCTCATCCTTCATCCTTCATCCCTTTTCTTTTGGCGTTTCGGTCCGGATTGTCTTTCAAAAAACTTTTCCATCCGGAATAGGATTTTTTTCCCGCCAAACCAGGCGTACTTGACTGGTACCAGTGACAAAGCGCGGTAGCGAGGGCATCGGTCGCGTCGAAGTATTTTTCTGAAAATTTCATGCGGAGAATGTTTTCCAGCATTCCTGCCACCTGTTCTTTTGAAGCGTTGCCGTTGCCCGTCACGGCACGCTTTATTTTTTTGGGCATGTACTCGGTGATACTCAACTGATTCACCATGCCCGCTGCGATGGCTACGCCCTGCGCCCGTCCCAATTTGAGCATGGATTGCACGTTTTTCCCAAAAAAAGGCGCTTCAATCGCCATTTCCGTAGGCCGGTATTGCCGGATCAAATCCTGTACCTGCTCAAAAATATAGCGCAGTTTTTCCGTCTGCTCTTCGCCGACATGCGCAAAGGTGACCACCCCGATTTCCAGCACCTTGATCTCTTTTTTATCGGCATCAATAATAGCAAATCCCAGCACGTTTGTGCCGGGATCTATGCCGAGTATGCGTTTGGGTTCCAATGATTGATTCGATTGATTCGATTGATTCGATTGTTATTTCCTCAATTCGCTCTGACTGGGTTAAATCAATCGGAGCAATCAAATCAATCGAATATTCCTCACATAATTCTGGCGCCTTCCGGAATGACCGCCCCTTTTTTGACCACCACCACGCCGTCGCGGATGCAAAAAGCGTCGGTATCGGTATCAGGCAGGTGTGGACCGCCTTTGATGACCACATTGTTGCCGATGCGGCAATCCTTGTCGAGAATGGCGTGTTCGATGTGGCAATAATGACCAACACCGAGTGGTATATCTTCTTGTTGCGTAGCAATTTCCTGGAGCGTCTGGTACACGTCGTTCCCCATCACGATGGAATCCTTGATGACGGTATTTTCTCCGATTCGTGAGCGCAATCCGACGATGGAGCCTTCTATAACACGGGCATGTATGATAGAACCTTCCGCAATGAGGGCGCGGTTGACCTGGGTGCCGCCGTAGAATTTGGCTGGCGGCAACATACGACCTCGGGTATAAATGACACGCCGGGAATCGAACAGATTGAAGGGTGGAATATGATCCGTCAGTTCAATATTGGCTTCAAAAAAAGAACGGATGGTACCGATGTCGGTCCAGTAGCCTTCGTATTGGTAGGCCGCCACCTTGCGGCCTTCAGCGATGGCAGCGGGAATAATCTCTTTTCCGAAGTCGGTCGCATCGGGGTAATGATCAAAAAAGTCGTCGAGCGCCTTGCGGTTAAAGATGTAGATACCCATCGAAGCCAGGTAATTGCGACCGCGTTTCTGGTTGTAAGCGCTCACTTCACTCGTCCAGTCGGGCAGCACATCAGCACCTGGTTTTTCGATAAATCGCGGGATGTATCCTTCGTTGTTCACCTTCATAATCCCGAATCCGGTGGCGTCGCGGGCATCAACGGGCAGACAGGCGATGGTGATGTCGGCTTTTTGAGCGATATGGTGTTTTACCATCGCCTCAAAATCCATCTGATACAACTGGTCGCCGGAAAGAATCAGGATATAATCGAAGTCATGGCGATCATAGTGCTGCCGGCTTTGGCGCACGGCATCGGAAGTGCCCTGAAACCACTCCTTGTTGCCGGGGGTTTGTTCGGCGGCAAGGATGTCAACAAAGCCCTGGGTAAAATGATCGAAATTGTAGGCGTTTTTGATGTGTGCGTTGAGGGAGGCGGAATTGTACTGGGTGAGTACAAACATGCGCTTTACCCCCGAGTTGATGCAATTGGAAATG
>JANRLZ010000041.1:0-6766 GCA_033762055.1 Saprospiraceae bacterium | reverse complement strand
AGCCTGGTCCGCAGGTACCCAGTTGCCTTGTGCCGACAGCGAAGACCCAACAAATACCACCACTGCGAACAGTGCGGCACGGATGAGATTCATTCTTTTCATGTCGTAAATCTGTTTTAATGAAAAAATTAGGTGAATGATGTTCAACGTGATTTTTTTGGGGAATTCATTCTTATATGCAAATGGCATTGGATGCAAGTAAGGCTTGCATCCAATGCCATGTTAAAAAGCGAACCCGGAAATATTAAACTGTGTACAGGTTATTACCATGAGAGTACAGACGGAAAAAAATTCAGCGCGTGATGCCGAATTGGATTAACAATCGGTTGGTCACTGTCACGATGTTACGCTATTACAGCACAACAACTATGCCAGAGGCTTTCCGGAAAACCGGAAAAATCTGCCAATTCAAAAAATGTCCTGACAGACGATCGGAAATGGGATGTTTAAGTCTGGAGAGCGGAAGAAAGAAACCCGAAGGGGAGACCGCTGACCCGGTGTGGCGCCGGGGGCAACTTCGCTCACAAGATGTATACGGCTTACGGATTAAAACAGCCCTTTTCAAAAGGCAGTGCAAATATAGCAAGAGTTGCAATGCTTGTATGTGCAGCCTCTAAGTTTTTTCTAAGAACTGGTATGAAATCTTTTTTAAGGCGGTTTTAGCCAGAAAACGGAGGTGTTACCAGGCGCCCAACCTGACCTGTTAGCTAAATCGCATCGCCATTTGCCATCCCGGTGAAAATAAATACGCACAGCGCCTACCTTTGCTCTCCTTGTGCGCCCCCCCATCTTCGCCATCCAATTACTTCGCTATCGGATCAATGACAAGAAAAGATAAAAAAACGACTTTACCGAAAAAAAAGACATCCGCTCTCACACGCTCAAAAAAATGGCTGTTCGCCGGGATCGGTATACTCATCGCTGCGATCGCCTTATATTATATAGGTGTAGGGCGTGACAAGCCCGCTTCAATGAAGGCATTCTCTGGCGTAGAACCTACCCTGGAAGCCCAGACCCCGCTGCTTGAACTGCTTTCTCCTGCCGTTACGGGTGTTGACTTTAAAAACCAGATCGTCGAAACGGAAACACACAATGTGGTCCAATACATCAATCAATACAACGGTGGAGGGGTGGCGGTGGCCGATTTTAACAATGACCAATTGCCCGACCTTTACTTCGTTTGTACCAATGGCAAAAACCGCTTGTATAAAAATCTGGGTAACCTGACATTCAGCGACATAACCGATCAGGCAGGCGTAGGCTCGGAAGATGGATTTGAAACCGCCGTGACCGTGGTTGACATCAACAGCGATGGCAGGTCCGATTTGTTTGTTTGCCGGGCCGGCCTTGACAAGGACGGCTCAAGAAGTGCCAAACTGTTTATCAACAACGGCCCGTCTTCCGCCAACGGAGAAATTACCTTCACCGAAAAAGCCGCCGAATACGGCCTCGCTGATAAAAGCCCGGCCACCGGCGCCAACTTCTTCGATTTCGACGGCGACGGTGATCTCGACTGTTATTTACTAAACCACCCTACCGACAACAACGCAGCGCATGAACTGCGCTTGAAATACGGCCCCGATGGCAAAACGCCTGTCCCGGATTTGACGCCCAAAGCACCTTACGACTCCGACCACTTTTATCGCAATGACAATGGCCGTTTTGTCGACATTTCCAAAGAAGCCGGTATCCAGAATTTTGGATTCGGTATGAGTGCTACGATTACTGATTTCAACACCGACGGCTGGCCGGATGTGTATGTGGCAAACGACTTTTTACAGCCCGACAACTTGTTCATTAACAATAAAAAAGGCGGTTTTACCGAAGAAATCGCGCGCTACTTCCGACACAGCTCCATGACCACCATGGGGGCCGATCTGAGCGACTTCGACAACGATGGCCGGGTTGACCTGGTGGCCCTCGACATGCTGCCGGCAAAAAATTTCCGCCAGAAAAGCCTGGTTACCACCAATACACTCAGCCGCTACATCAATCTCATCCAGTACGGATATTTCCCGCCGGTTGCCCGCAACGTACTGCAACGCAACAACGGCAACGGTACCTTCAGCGACATTGCCTGCCTGGCCGGCGTTTACAAAAATGACTGGGCCTGGAGTTGCCTGTTCGCCGACCTCGACAACGACGGCATAAAAGACCTTCACATCACCAACGGCTATCGCCGCGAGGTCACCAACCGCGATTACATTGATTTTATCGAACCCTCCTTCAGAAAAAAAATCAAGGAAAAACCTACCGAAGTGCTGCCGCACCTGAACGAAATGCCCGTATATAAACCGCGCAATTTCGTGTATCGCAATGCCGGCAACTGGCAATTTGAAGATCAAAGCGGCAACTGGATGACCATGCCGGCCTCCTGGTCGAGCGGCTGCGTATGGGCCGACCTTGACCTTGACGGCGACCTGGAACTGGTAACCAACAACCTCGAAGACCCGGCTTTTATTTATAAAAATCTGAGCAGGGAAAAAGGCCTCGGCAATTATTTACAAGCCAAATTGCAGGGAAGTCCGGCCAACCCGCTTGCCGTCGGCGCCGCTGTTTTGATTGAATACCAAGGTGTTAAACAATATCAGGAACTTACTCCGACACGCGGGTTGTATTCTTCCGTCGAACATTTGATCCATTTCGGACTGGGGCAAACCACACAGATTGACCGCCTGACGGTACGCTGGCCCGACGGAAAGTTTCAAGTGCTGAACCAGGTGCCTGCCAACCAGCGCCTGCAACTCAAATGGACCGACGCTTCGGGTTATGTTGCACACCTGGCGCCGGCTTCGCAACAGGCAACGCTCTTGACCGAGACTAAAAATGCGCTTGATTTCCGGCATGCTGAAAACCCGTACAACGATTTTGAAAACTGGCTGCTCAACCCCTGGTACCTGACCGATCTGGGACCTTGCATCACCCAGGGAGATGTAAACGGCGACGGGCTGGACGATTTTTTTATTGGAAATGCATTTGACGCAGCCGGCGCCGTTTTTTTGCAAAACAGCAATGGCTCTTTCCGTAGCGTCAGCACACAAACCTTTGAAAACGACAAACCTTACGAAGATCACGGCGGCATTTTCTTCGATGCCGACGGCGACAAAGACCTTGATCTGTTTGTCATGAGCGGCGGTATGGATGCAAATACGGAGGCCGCCTGGCAATGCCGGCTCTATTTAAACGACGGCAAAGGCAATTTTTCAAAGGCGGATGGCGCCATCCCGGCGCACAATGAAATCGGTATGCGGGCCACCGTAAAAGATTATGACCAGGACGGCGATCCGGATCTTTTTATCGGCAACCGGCTTGCAGGAAAAAAATGGCCGCTCAGCCCCCGAAGCCTGGTGTTGCAAAATGATGGAAATGGAAAATTCAGCGATGTGACCTCGCAGGTGGCCGGCGATTTTGAACGTTGCGGTATGGTCACCGATCTGGCATGGGCCGACCTCAACGGCGATGGGCAGCAGGAACTTATTGTCGTCGGCGAATGGATGCCGGTCGCTGTTTTTCAACTGATTAACAACAAGTTGAAAAACGTGACCGAGCAATTTGGCCTGGCAAAAAGTAATGGCTTGTGGTACCGGCTGGCCATCGCCGACCTCGACAAAGACGGCGATCTGGATCTGGTAACCGGCAACCTGGGGCTTAACACCCGTTTCACCGCCACCCCCGATGCACCTTTTTTCTGTTTTGCCAAAGATTTTGACAACAACAACACCATAGACCCCATCGTGGCCTACACGGAAGAGGGCAAAATTTACCCTATCGTACAAAAAGATGTGCTGGTAAAACAAATGCCCGTTTTGAAAAAACGCTTTCTCTATGCCAAAGACTACGCAAATGCGGTTATCAGCGACATCTGGCCCCAAAAAGAACTGGATGCCGGCCTGACCCTGACTGCCTACACCCTGGAAACCTGTTGGTGGGAGAATCAAAACGGCAAACTGCAACAACGCCGTTTGCCGGCACCGGCACAGGTCTCGCCTGTACAAGGTATACTTTGTGCCGATTTTAACGCCGACGGGCATACCGACCTGCTCCTGGCAGGCAACAAGTACGGACTGGAAGTAGAAACCAATGCCTGCGACGCTTCCAACGGCGCTCTGTTACTGGGCGATGGCAAGGGCAATTTTACCTGGCTCGACAATACCCTGAGCGGTTTCTGGGCCATGGGCGAAGCCCGTGACCTGGCTTTGTTGCGCAGCAATGCGAAGCCATTGATCCTGGTGGCAAACAACAGCGGAATGCCGCAGATCTTTCGGTAAGGAACGATAAAAAAAACCACAACTTCGATATCCAAGGCCTATCTCATGACTATGAAAAAAGCTAAACGAAGCCCCTCATCTCCTGCCCAACCGGCTGCTGCCAACGCTGCCGGCAAACGAAAATTCATGATCTGGGCCCTCGCCCTGTTGTTGGCAGCCGCGGCAGCCTACTATTTTTTCGGGCAAAAAGGAGATAAACCTTCGTTCAAAGGAGATAGCGGCTCGGAGGCAACGCTTACAGCAAAAAATCCGCGCTTGCAATTGCTCTCTCCCAAGGAAACCGGTGTTGATTTTCAAAACAGGATCGTGGAAGACGAGCTGCATAATGTAATCCGGAACATCAATTTTTACAACGGCGGCGGCGTGGCTGTCGCAGACATCAACAACGACCAGCTGCCCGATCTGTATTTCGTTTGCACCAACGGCAAAAACCGCCTGTACCTGAACCAAGGCAATTTTACATTCAAAGACATCACCGACGCTGCCGGCGTCGCTTCGGAAGAAGGCTTTGAAACCGCCGTCACCGCCGCCGATGTAAACGGCGACGGCTGGCTCGACTTCTTTGTTTGTCGCGCCGGTCCGGATGAAACCGCCGACCGAATCAGCAAACTCTATATCAATAACCAGAACCTGACATTTAGCGAAAAAGCAGCCGAATTCGGCCTGGCAGACAAAAGTGCCGCTACCGGCGCCAATTTTTTCGATTATGACCTCGACGGCGACCTCGACTGCTACCTGTTGAACTACCCCAAAGACCTCGGCGCCGCCAATACCCTGACGCTCAAATACGGCCCCGACGGCAAAACGCCTGTTCCCGATCTGACCCCGAAAGCGCCGCACGATTCAGACAATTTTTATAAAAATGAAAACGGAAAATTCGTCAACATTGCCAAACAGGCAGGTATCCAGAATTTTGGCTTCGGATTAAGCGTATCCGTCACCGACGTCAATACCGACGGCTGGCCCGATGTGTATGTTGGCAACGATTTTGTCCAGCCCGACAATTTCTACATCAACGATCAAAAAGGCGCGTTTACCGACCAGTTGCCGCGCTATTTCCGTCACGGTACGATGAGTACCATGGGCACCGACCTGAGCGATTTCGACAACGACGGGCGCATTGACCTTATGGCCGTGGATATGTTTCCCTCCAAAAATTACCGCCAGAAATCGCTGAAAACCACCAACCCGCTCAGCCGTTACCTCTCGATGGTCAAATACGGGTATTTTGATCCTATCGCCCGCAATATGTTGCAGCGCAACAACGGCAACGGCACTTTCAGCGATGTTGCCTGCATGGCAGGCGTGTTCAAAACAGACTGGTCGTGGAGCTGCCTGCTGGCCGACCTCGACAACGATGGATTCAAAGACCTGCACATCGCCAATGGCTACCGGAAAGAAGTAACCAATCGCGACTATCAGGATTTTATCCTGCCCGAGGTGGATAAACGACGCGCACGAAATAAAAAGAAGGATTACGAAGACCTGATGTCCTATCTCGATCAAATTCCGGCCTACAAAATCCGCAATTTTGTGTACCAGAACAAAGGAAACTGGGAATTCGAGGACAAAAGCGGCGATTGGATGACCACGCCCGGCTCATGGTCTTGCGGGGGCGCCTGGGCCGATCTTGACGCCGATGGCGATCTCGATCTGGTGGTAAACAACCTTGAAGAACCCGCATTTATCTACAAAAATCTGACTCGCGAGCAAGGCAGCGGCAATTACTTGCAGGCAAAATTACAAGGCAACACCGGTAATGCATTTGCCGTAGGCGCCTCCGTTTTAATTGAATATCAAGGAATTAAACAATACCAGGAACTCAATCCAAGTCGCGGTATTTTCTCCTCGGTCGAACATTTGATCCATTTCGGGCTGGGGCAAACCACACAGATTGACCGCCTGACGGTACGCTGGCCCGACGGAAAATTTCAGGTACTGAACAATGTGCCTGCCAACCAGCGCCTGCAACTCAAATACAGTGATGCCGGTGGTTATGTTGCCCACCTGTTGCCCAATCAGCCGGGCAGCACACTTTTTACAGAAACCAGCGGCACAGCCGGGGTTAATTTTCAGCATACCGAAAATCCGTTCAGCGATTTTGAAACCTGGGTCATGCACCCCTGGACCATCACCGACCTGGGGCCGCTCATGGCCCAGGGCGATGTAAACGGCGATGGTTTGGACGACTTTTATATTGGAAATGGCGCCAATTCGCCGGCTTCCGTGTATCTGCAGGGCGCCGGTGGCGTCTTTCGGTCTGTTTCAAGCGCAGTGTTTGCGGCCGATCAACTTTACGAAGATCATGGCGGCCTGTTTTTTGACGCTGACGGGGATAAAGACCTCGATTTACTCGTTTTGAGCGGCGGCGCGGAACTTTCATCCGAACAGGCGCGGCTCAACCGGCTGTACCTGAACGACGGGAAAGGAAATTTTTCCAAATCGCACAACAGCCTGCCGTCGCTGCCGGATGTTGCCCTGCGCGCTGCCGCCCATGA
>JANRLZ010000040.1:0-7769 GCA_033762055.1 Saprospiraceae bacterium | reverse complement strand
CGGCCTTGCAGTTCGGGCTGCAATTCCGCATCAACAGCAAAGGCGAGATGATCTGGCGGATGGGGCCGGACGAGAAATAGCCAGGAGAGCAATTGATTTTTTAAACATTTTGTTTTTTATTTGAATTGTCTTCATATATTTGTATAAAAAAACCAGCATACATAATGAGCAAAGATTTACATCAAAAACCGTTTGACGAAACAACCATCGCCAAATTGGAAATTTTCGAAGACTATGCTCAGGCATGGCTCCCTACCTTCATCATGTGGGGTGAACCGGAGGTTTGTATGTTTGACTTTTTCGCAGGAACTGGATATGATAAAAATGGTGTTCCGGGCAGCCCGATCAGGCTTTTGAGGAAAATTAGAGAACAAATCGAGTCAATATTTCAGAAAAAAACCAAAATTCGCGTCTTTTTTAATGAATTCGACAAGGGGAAACACGAACAACTCTGCATTGCCTGTGAAAAATTCCTCAAAGAGTACCCCGAAGTCAACCGCGCGATTGATTTGAAGATATTTAACGAGGACTTTGATGTTTGTTTTTTTAAATTGCTTCCGGTTATTCAGGCTCAGTCAAGTCTCGTTTACCTTGACCAAAATGGCATTCGTTTTCTTTCAGAAAAATATTTATTGGCATTGGAACAAACTACCCGAACCGACTTTCTATATTTTGTGTCATCTTCGTACATCCGAAGGTTTGGGGACAAGGATGAGTTTAAATCACATGTCCCATTGGATATGGACGAAATTAAAAGCAACCCCTACAAATTTATTCACCGCATCTTGATCGCGCAACTCAGACAAAAATTACCTGTATCAACCAATTTGAAACTGTACCCGTTTTCCCTTAAAAAAGGGGCCAATATACACGGCATTATTTTCGGGGCATCGCATCCCAGAGCCGTTGATAAGTTTCTGGGGATTGCCTGGAAACGAAGCCCAATCAATGGTGATGCCAATTTTGACGTGGACGATGATTTGATAAAAGGGCAATTGGATTTATTTGCAGGTCAACTACCGACTAAAATTGAAGCATTTCAGCAACGGTTAAGAGAAAAAGTCTTAAGCGGAAGTATTCTGGACAATTTTATGGCTTTTGATTTTGCCTTGCACGAAGCCCATATTGGTGCTCATGCCGCTGATGAACTTAAAAAGATGAAAAAAGAAGGCTTGATAGACTACGAAGGTAGTTCACCTTTAGTCACTTATGACAATGTTTATAAGTCGCCCCGCCAACTGCGCTATAAAATTTTGAGAAAATGAAATATTCAAAAATTGAATGGACAGAAGCCACTTGGAACCCTAGCACTGGCTGTACCAAAGTGACCGCTGGTTGTAAAAACTGCTATGCCGAAACGATGGCAAAGCGCTTGCAGGCTATGGGTGCTCCTGGTTATGAAAACGGGTTTGAGTTCACCCTCATGCCGGAACGATTGGACATGCCGTTGAAAATCAAAAAAGCTACCAAGTTTTTTGTAAATTCCATGAGCGACCTGTTTCACGAAAAAATGCCGTTTAAGTTTTTGGATAAAGTTTTTCAGGTCATTGAACAAACCCCTCAACATAAATACCAAATCCTGACAAAACGCGAAAAAATTCTGCATGCTTATTGCAGCCAACGCAGAATTCCCGACAATGTTTGGCTCGGTGTCAGCGTCGAATCTTCGAAGACAAAAGGGCGCATAGACTATTTGCGTGATATTTCAGCCAACATCCGTTTTTTATCCATAGAACCCTTGATTGCTGATCTCGGAGTATTGGATTTAAAAGGCATTCACTGGGTAATAGTCGGAGGTGAAAGCGGCCCCAAAGCAAGACCTATGCAGCCGGAGTGGGCAATTAATGTCCAGCATCAATGCCTTGAGCAAGGTGTAGCCTTTTTCTTTAAACAATGGGGGGCATGGGGCGAAGATGGCGTAAAACGAAGTAAAAAAGCAAATGGACGGGTGTTTTTGGGGAAAGAATGGAACGAGGAACCAAATAGCGCAAAAGAATATATTTTGCATAGTTCCGCAGGAACGGCATCATGATAACCATTTACCGTTCCTACGGAACGAGGAAGAGATTAACTTCACAAGTACCTATACAGATTTAGCCCTACGGGACTTCAGAGACAATCTTTTATACCTCACAACCCTACCCCCTAATTCCGAATAATCCGAATCGGCTTACCCCCGTTTTGGCGCATTTGCTCGGCCATGAGCTGCTGAAAATCGGCTTCGTTGATTTTTTCGCCTTTCGTCGGCGCTTTCAGTTCGCCTTTTTTCAGTTTTTTGAATTCCACCTTTTTGGCCGCTACGACAATTTCTCCGTTGTTGATGTCCACCTCAAGAATGGTTCCGGGCAATTCGCCAAAATTGAGCGGACCAGCGGGAAGGGGCAAATCGGGGGTAAACCAGGCGCTTATTTCGCGCTTGCGAATCGTATCGGTGGTCGTGGCTTTCATACAATTATAGCCAAGTACCTGTTTTGTTTCCGTTGTAACTTTCCAGTTGCCGCCCTTTAGTGCATCTTCAATGAGGTATTTTTTTCCGGCGAAATCACGCGCGTCGGCTTTGCGCATGGTACTGAAATTCCGGTAAAAAGTGGCTTCCGGCCGTTGCATTCGAATGACCATTCCCTGTCCGTCGCCCATTTCCTCCTCTTCTTCTTCCTCCACATTGCGATAAAGACTTTCGTCGGCATTGAACAACAACTCGCTCATGTTGATGCGCCATTCCGGGATCATGGATCTGATTTGCGCATCTTCTTCCGGTATGCTGCGGTGCATGTTTACTTTTTCTTCAAAAGCAATAATGCCTTCGTTTTGCTGGGCCATGACCGGTGCGGAGAAAACGAACAGACCGGCCGCATACAACAAGGTGTTTTTTAGTTTCATAACGTAAAAAATGGATGGTTGAAAATGTTGGGACAAAAGTATTTCACCCACCCCGAGGCAAGAGGTTAAACGACCTTGCAGGAAGGTTAATTAAGGTTAAGCAAAAAACGCGCGGGTGCGCCAGGCAACTACCTTTGTGGAAATTATGACAATTCAAAAATCAACCTGAATCAATCGGATCAATCGAATCAATCGGATCAATCGGATCAATCGGATCAATCGAATCAATCGAATCAATCGGATCAATCGAATCAATCGAATCAATCGAATCAATCGGATCATCTTGTGAAGCATCCTCCTCGCATTTTATTGCTCATCACTGCCTGCCTGCTGCTGCTGGGCGTATCGCAGGCGCTTTGGTTGCAAAAAGTGTGGAAGGAAGCCCGTGCCCAGCTCCTGCAGGAGGCCAATTTTATTTTTCATACCACCAGCATGGCGCTGCAGGATTCGCTGGTACAGCGCAATATGGCACGAAACGGGTTTAGACCCGACTCCACCGACCGGTTCCCGCCGGCCGTGGTGCGCAACATGATCCGCCGCGAACGCCGCAACACCTTGTCTTTTGAAGTCCGTACCGATTCACTGGAAGGCTCCGTCTCGCCGGTAAAAAAGGAAGACATGCAGGTCGCGATTTTTATCACTTACGACAGTTTACGGGAGAAAACAGGCCTCGACAGCAACCACCTGATGAAATTGCGTTCGCACTCCGAATTATCGGGCGCCAAACTTCAGGTGTTTGAATTTGAAAACGACTCCATTTCAAGCACTGAATTCGAAAAACGTTACACACTGGCGCTCGACTCGGCGGGTTTGCCGCCTTCGTTTTTGCTGTCGGTAGGCAAAAAACCCCTGCTCCCCGAAAAAGATGAAATGCGCACCGAACCCGTGCCTTCCGGATTGATGCATCCGCGTTTTTTTTCAGCGGTATTGCTGGATTACAAACCTTATTTATTGCGCAAGATTTTTCCCTCTTTCCTTTTTTCTCTCCTGGTATTCGGACTGACCACACTGGCTTTCTGGCTGATTTTTAACAACCTGCAACACCAACAAAAACTCGCCGAACAAAAAAACGCCTTCGTCAGCAACCTTACCCACGAACTGAAAACACCCCTCACCACCGTCGGGGTAGCCCTCGAAGCCCTGCGCGATTTTGATGCATTGCGCCATCCGGAACAGGCCCGCGAATACCTCGCCATTTCGCAGATCGAACTGGACCGCCTCGGGTTGCTTGTTGATAAAGTATTGCGCATTTCACAACTCGACGCACCCGCACCGGTGTTGCACAACGAACCGCTCGACTTGCAACAAACCGTGCAACAGGTACTCAATGCCATGGCTTTACAAGTAAAAAACACAGGCGCCGAGGTACATTTCGAGACTGACCAACAAGCGCCCTATCTGGTTTCAGGCGACCGGTTGCACCTCGGCGGGGTTGTGTTCAACCTGCTGGATAATGCGCTGAAATACCGCCGCGACCTTTGCCAAATCAGCATTTCATTGTCCAAAACACCGGCGCAGGTGGTTTTACAGGTGCGCGACAACGGATGGGGAATTGCCCCGGAATACCTGGAGAAAATTTTTGAAAAATTTTTCCGCGTCCCGACCGGCAACATGCACAATGTCAAGGGGCATGGGCTCGGACTCAGTTATGCGGCCCAGGTACTGGCGCATCACCGGGGCAGCATCCGGGCTGAAAGCCGGGGCGAAGGCGGCAGTGTTTTTACGATCGAGTTACCGATTGCAGCACCTCCGCCAGTCGCCTGATTTCGGTTTCAGTGTTGTAATAATGCGGCGAAATGCGCAACGCCCACCCTACTTCTTTCTTCTGAAAATCAATTTGAGCCGCCAACAGGGAGGAAATACGGCCATTTATTCCGTTTTGCTGGAGGCGCCCGATGACCAGTTCCGGCGTCCAGTGCGCTGCATGGACCGTTACTATGCCGCATAGTTGTGCCCCGCGATCCAGCACTGTTACACCGGGAATTTCGGTCAAAAGGGTACGCGTCAGCGCAGCCAGCGAACGCACACGCGATTCGATGGCCGGCAAACCTTGTTCCAGTGCATATTCCGCCGCTGCCTTACTGCCGAGCAACAGCGCCACCGGCATCTCCCAATATTCAAATCGTTGTGCCGTCGGGGCTGTTTCGTAGCGATCAGCAGCCACCCAGTTGGCGCTGCGCATATCGGGGAGCAACAATTCCAGTCCGGCTTCCAGGGCCCGGTCGGAAACGTACAGAAAGCCCGCTCCACGTGGCCCACGCATATATTTCCGCATTGTGGCCGATAAAAAATCGCAGCCGATCTGGCGGATATCCAGATCAATTTGTCCGGCCGATTGGCAGGCATCCACGAGGTACCAGACGCCATGCTCCCGGCAAATACGCCCGATTTCAGCGATCGGCTGTACAAGTCCGCTGTTGGTCGGGACATGGGTAACAGCCGCCAATACCGGGTGGTGTTCGTGTATCAATCGCTCAAAATCGGCCACATCCACGCCTCCCTCCGGCAAATCGCGGGCGCGCAGCAACCGTACTCCGAGGCGTTTTTGGAGGGATAAAAAAGCGATTTGGTTGGAAGCATAATCATTTTCGGTGGTCAGGATGGCATCACCGGCGCGCCAGGGAATGGCGCTGAGCACTTTTGCATAAGCGTCGGTGGCACTGGCTGCAAAGGCAATATTTCGCGGCGCGGCATGCAACAGCGTGGCAATCGCCTGGTAAAATCCGGCAATCTCCCCGGCCCGTGCATCTGCGGCTTCGTAACCGCCCATGCGGGTTTCAAGTTCGAGGTGATCGTGTACGGCATCCAGTACCGGCAATGGTTGAAGACTGGCGCCGGCGTTGTTGAGATGAACCAGGTTTTCGCAACCGGGCGTTTGAGCGCGTAGGTATTCGATCGCTTGCATAAAGGAACAGGTTTATTCGGCATCACTGAACAGGCTCTGAATCAAAGCCTGTCGTTGGCGGGAAAGATTGGCGGCAGAATCCGGCGCTTTTCTGCCAAAATAAAACACTTGTTGCCCGGCGCGCCAGCGGCGCCAGGTGTCGGCCCAGCCTTCTGCCGCATACCCCAGGGCGATGAAAACCGGCAGGCTCAGCCAGGCGACTGTGGCATTCCCGGTGGCAGCATATACGGCTTCCCAGCCGCCCCAGAGGGCCAGGGGGAAAGTGAATAATCCCGCCAGCATTTTTATATTGCTGTCGTAGCCCGGGTACAATTTCATTTTTTTACAAAGCAGCCAGGGTAAAAAGCAAGGCAAAAACCAGCATGCATAACCCGCGCAAAACACCGGGAAGAATAAAAGGAGCAACAGGATGCCCGCCCTGCGGTATGGGCCTTTGGAGAACCCGGCATCTTGCAGGTTATTTTGTTCCAATTGGGCAAAATAGTCGGCAAAATCGGCTTTAAGCGCTTCATTTTCTCTATTTTTTGCCAAAAAAGATTTTAAAGTAAAATAGCGCTGCGGTGCAGGAAGGTGGTTCCCGGCATTTTCCATGAGGGTTTCCGCCTGTTGCACAAAAAGGTCGCCGGCCTCGTTGCCCGAGTCGAGTGTGAGCGTTCTGACACGTGCTTGTATGGCGGCGGTAAAATCATCTACCGCCTGTTCGTGGTTTTGGCGATCAGCCTCCGCCCAGGGGTGCGGGTCAATGGGTGCGCCGTATTCGATGGTAACTCGGCTGCGAAACAGGCGGGGCGCGTCGTAACTGAGTCCGACCGGGATGATTTTAACACCCAGCTGCCAGTTGTTGCGTTTTTCAGCGCCGAATGCGATGCGTGCCGTACCTGTTTTGAATGGTCGGACATAACGATTCATCCAACTCACCCCTTCCGCTGCGATGAACAGTACGCCGTTTTTTTCCAAATGTTGAAAAGATGCTTCAAAAGCGGCGTCGTTGTCGCGCGCTTCGCCTTCGGCAACATCTTCCCGGCGTTTGACCGGGATACAAAACAGCCGGGAGAGCAACCAGTTGCTGACCGGATGTTTGAACAACCCGTAGTTGGCCAGAAAATACATTTCCTGGCGGATTTGCAGCCCTACATTCAGCGGATCCATGAGGGTACTGGGATGGTTGCACACCACAATGGCCGGACCGTCGAAACGTGCATAACCGCGACCCAGCACGAGGCGGCGGCGATAAAATACCTGCATCCCGGCATAGGTCAGGCCGCGCAGCAGGACATAAATAAAACGTAAAAACGGGTGTACGGGGGCGTTGCGGTAGGGCATTCAGGCTGTTGCTCGGTGATACTTTCCCGCAAAGCAACGGCAATTTTACAAGACGCCCAACTGGTTCCGCAAGGCGGAACTGCACAACAGATACACTTTGCGTTTGGAGGAAATCCGGAAGCGTTTTTGCGCCACACTTTGCGGCGGCGCGCTTTTTATTTTGTAAAACAGGTTGGTGTAATACTTGTATGCCAGGTAAACGCCCAGTCGCGCGCCTTTCGGCAATTGGCGAATGCCCTCGAGAGCGGCGTCAAAATCCTGCTTGATATCTGCTTCGATTTGCCATTTATCTTCCTGGCTGAAACGGCTGAAGTCCACACCGGGAAAATAGACT
This sequence comes from Saprospiraceae bacterium, assembly GCA_033762055.1. GTDB lineage: Bacteria > Bacteroidota > Bacteroidia > Chitinophagales > Saprospiraceae > M3007. The sequence continues at coordinate 327 of JANRLZ010000040.1, read as the reverse complement.
CGGCCGCGTTCTTCGTGGTCGCTTTTTATGTCGCGCAGGAAATTGATTTTTTGAAAAGCTGCTCCCAGGCGACGCGCCGGAGCCTTCAGGCGCTGGTATTCCGCGTCATCTCCTTCACAAAACACGCGCAGGCACATCAGTCCCACCACTTCTGCCGACCCATAAATATACTCGTTGTAACGGGCCGAATCGTAGGCAGACGCCGTTAAATCCATTTCCATGCTGTCGAGAAAAGCCTCGATCAATTCCCGTTCGATCCGGTATTTGCGCACCACTTCCTGAAAGGAATGCAGCACCGGATTCAGGCTGATGCCTTCCTCGATCGCC
>JANRLZ010000039.1:0-12431 GCA_033762055.1 Saprospiraceae bacterium | reverse complement strand
TCCCTATCATCCCAACCTGATTGCAGAGGCCATTCCAAACCGACGAATTTCATTCATGAAACATATCGAAGCCCGCGACGCGAAAGAGCGTTGCGGGCTTTTTTCGTGCATCACATCGTTTTTTCAAAATCAAATGATGCGGTAATTGGGAGCTGCTGTTACATTCGCCATTGATAAAGGGTTGTTCGAATTTTCATCAAAACCTCTGATGGAAATTCAAAAATAAACCATGCTTTTTTGATCGTAGCCAAGTTCAATCTCCCGTATGAAACAACGTTTCCTCCCGGTCGTCTCGCTTTTTCTGTTTCTTGCCTGTTCCAGCCCCAAAAATGCCTCGCAACAGGCAACAAAAGGCGCTCCCTTTCTCTGGGAAAACGCCAATATCTATTTCCTGCTTACCGACCGTTTTAACAACGGGGATAAAAGCAACGACCTGAACTTTGGTCGCAGCGCCCCCACAGCGCCGCTGCGCGGGTTTATGGGGGGCGATATCAAAGGGATTACACAAAAAATTGAAGAAGGTTATTTCGACCGACTGGGCATAACAGCCATTTGGTTTACACCGGTGGTGGAGCAAATTCATGCCCCGGTGGATGAGGGAACAGGCAACACCTACGGCTTTCATGGCTACTGGGCCAAAGACTGGACAAGTCTTGACCCTAATTTCGGCACAGAACCCGATCTGCAAAAAATGGTCGAAACCGCCCATGCCCACGGCATCCGGGTGGTACTCGACGGAGTCATCAATCATACCGGCCCGGCAACGGCGCAAGATCCGTTCTGGACAGGCTGGGCACGTCCGGGGCCGCGCTGTACCTACACGAGTTACGCCAGTACTACGGCCTGTTCGCTGGTTGACAATCTGCCCGATATTTATACCGAAAGTGATCAACCTGTTGAACTTCCGCCTTTTTTGCTGGAAAAATGGCGCAAGGAAGGACGCCTCGAAAAAGAGACTGCCGAACTCGATGCTTTTTTCAAACGAACCGGATACCCGCGCGCGCCACGCTTCTACATCATTAAATGGCTCACCGATTATATCCGGAAATATGGCGTGGATGGCTATCGCTGCGATACGGCCAAACACATCGAAGAATCCGTCTGGGCTGAATTCAGGAAAGAATGCGACCTAGCTTTCCGCGACTGGAAAAGAAAAAACCCTTCCAAGGTACTGGACAACAACGCGTTTTATATGGTGGGCGAAGTGTACAATTATTTTATTTCCGGCGGAAGAGCCTACGATTTTGGAGATAAAAAGGTAGATTTCTTTGCCTATGGCTTTGATGCTTTGATCAATTTTGATGTCAAAACCGATGCCCGGAATCTTTCTTACGAAGCCCAGTTTTCCAAATACAACCACCTCCTGCGTACGGAATTGAACGGGAAAAGCGTGCTCAATTACCTGAGTTCACACGACGACGGCGGCCCCTACGACAAAGCGCGCAAACAACCTTTCGAAGCCGGCACACGGCTGCTTTTATGTCCCGGCGCTTCACAAGTGTATTACGGCGACGAAACCAATCGCTCGCTCGAAATTCCGGGTACCCAGGGTGATGCCACGCTCCGCTCTTTCATGAACTGGGACGAGCTGGCCGCCAATGCCGAACGCAACGGTGTAAAAACTGCCGACGTACTCGCCCATTGGCAAAAACTGGGGCGTTTCCGAAAAGATCATCCTGCCGTTGGCGCCGGCACACATACCATGCTTACCGCAACCCCCTACACCTTCAAACGGGTGTATGAAACCAAATCTTACCGCGATGCAGTTGTGGTGGGACTTGATCTTCCCAACGGGAAAAAATCCATATCGGTAAACGGCGTATTCCAGGATGGCACAAGCGTTATGGATTATTATTCAGGTCAAAAATTGAAGGTAACAGGTGGTAAAGTAGTGTTGGATTCCCCCTGGAATATGGTTTTAATAGGCCGATAACGCTTGGAAACTGTTTTAAACATGGAAATTACCCTCGTTTTTTATCCAAAAACCCGTGCTGAATGGCGCAACTGGCTTGAAACCAACCATCGGTCGGCGCCGGAAGTGTGGGTGCAAACTTTCAACAAAGCTTCCGGTAAACCTTCTGTGCATTACGACGACATGGTGGAAGAGTGCCTTTGTTTTGGCTGGATTGACGGAACCGTACGAAAACTGGATCCGGAAAGCATGGTGCAACGCATCACCCCGCGTCGCAAAAAAACATTTCTGTCCGAACTCAATCGCCAAAGAATATGGAAACTCCAGGCCAATGGTTTGATGACTCCCGCCGGTATTGAACCTGTCAAAGACCAGATAGGATCGCCCGACGATCCCTTTGGCATGCCGGAATGGATTGAACATGCCCTGAAAGCGGACCCGGAAATTTGGGCGACATTCGACTCATTTCCTCATTTTTACAAAAGACTGAAAATTGGCTGGATTGCCGAAATAAAAGGGGCCAGCCGCCAGCCGGAAGCCTTAAAACGCCTCAATTACCTTCTGAAAATGACCAAGCAAGGGAAAATGTACGGTACACGCCCCCTGTGATTGCTCAGGCCCCCCCCTCGCTTACCGGCTTTACCCTGCCCGCCAGCCAGACGCTGATCAGGATCAGGGTTATGGAAAGGTACCCGACCAAGGGATAATGGATAATGTGCCCATCGGCATCTTTGGTGACAATCGCTCCACCCACCATAGCGGCCAACCCGGTGGCCAATTGCTGCACCGATGAATTAATGCTCATAAAGCCGCCGCGCTTTTGCGGATGCACTACCCCGGAAACGAGTGCCTGGGTCGGAATCATGCGACCATTGGTAACGATAAAAAACAGCCCGGCTATGGCCAGAATCACCCAAAGCGGTACCGGCCATAAATTCGTAATCAGCCATATCGGCAACAACGACAGCAGGGCAAAGACCACAAAAACAGGGTATTTTCCCCGTCTGTCGGCCAGTTTCCCTATCATCGGAGCGCTGAAAATGGTGAGCAGGCCACCGACCAGATAAATCAGAAAAATTTGATCCTGGTTGTATCCGGCGTTTCCTACCAGGGAGGGGGCGATGAATGGTATGATCATGAAATGCCCCATCATCAATACGATCGAAAGTGAAAGGGCGCGCATTTGATTGGGGGTCTGAAAAATATCGGTCAGTACCTGAAAGGTCTTTTGACCCGGCTGTTTTTCAAGAATATGCCGGTTCATGGGCGGTACCGCCCAGCCTACCAAAGCCAGCACGCCAATGCCCAACAAACCGATGGCCAAAAAAGGGATGTGCCAACTGTAACGAGCCGCCAGCCAAAGTCCGGCTGGTACACCTGCTACGGAGGCTGCTGAAAAAGCGGTCATCAGAACACCCATGGCGGTAGCGCGACGCTCATATTCGAAAGTGTCGGCTACAATAGCCAGCACTTGCGCACCGATCATGCCGCCAAACAATCCGGCCAATACCCGTGCCGCCACCAAAAGTTCATAAGTCGGTGCAAAAGCACAGGAAAAGGTACCCAGTAAAAACCCTATGTAGGCAAACAACAAAATCTTTTTTCGATCGAAACGATCCACAAAAAAAGCGGCAGTGAAACTTGAGGCCCCTGCTGTGATGCCGTAGGCAGAAACGGCCAGACTAAATTGTTGAGGGGTAATGTGCATGATATCCATCAACTGCGGGCCGAGGGGCATCATGATCATAAAATCCATGATGTGGGTGAAATTGACTGCGGCAAGGGCGATTAGCAAGAGGCGTTCTGTTGTATTCATAAGCCGGTTAAACAACTATAGAGGGAGAGAGTTGGCACACTGCGCCATTTCTCCCAAAAAAATCAGGGCTTCCCGGTCGAACCGGAAAGCCCTGAAAAACAGGCGGGAGAATTTATTTTATCACCAGATCGCCATACGTCAGGCGGGCCTTGACCAGTCCTTTGGCGCTTTCGCTGCCAAGATAACCCTGAACGGCCTCGCGCTGGCCCGAATCGCTGCGATTTTTTACCGTGGCGCTATTGGGTACGTGCGCATCGGCGTAGTTTACTTCGGCATCAAAACGATAGACTGCGCCGCGTTCGACGCCTACCGTTACGCCGGTGTATTTGCCGACCACATTCACGTTGGAAAAATTGCGGCTCAGGGCATCAATTTCCAGTTTGCCGTAACACATGTCTGCATCTATGGCTTCGCGAACGGCGGCGAGATTCATGTCGGAATACTGCGCGGTGATGTAGGCGGAGCGTACGCTGTTGCTGCGCAAATTGGCGTACTTGGTTTGCAGGCGCAGTTCTTCGACATTTCCAAAATTGAAATCGTCGTATTTGGAGGTGATGCGCAGGTTGTTGGCTTTCTCCACCTTTGTTTCCGAATACTTGGTATCCAATTGAATATCATTGGCTTCGGTAATATTCAACTCGCTGTAGCTGGACTGTCCGTACAGGTTGTTTACCCGCGAAATCCAGGCTTTGCCATAACCCAGGTTCAAATCGGCGTCGTTGTTGATGGCTTCGGCGCGCAGGTCGCCGTATTTGATTTCAGCAATCAGTTTGCCTTTGAGGGTAGCCACCCAGGAATTACCGTATTTGTTTTTCAGGTCAAGTTGGTTGGTAGCCGGCATCCATACTTCGTAGTTTATCTTGAAGTCGTCGCCGCAGGATTTTGCAGGCCACCACATGCCGGAGTTCATGGCTTCGGCGATCATGGTTTCGGCTTTGACGTAGCCCCAGGCGCTGGTGAAGTTGACATTGATGTTTTTGAATGTCTCGTCGGCTTCACGCTGACTTTTGGCATTGACCACGATGGTGATGTCAATTTTTACTGCGTTGTTTTGCCAGGTTTTCACATTGACCGAGCCATATTTGTTGTAAACGGCGGTGGTGCCGTCGGCGGCGGTGCTGAATTCACGGTTGATCTTTTTAGTAAATTCCTGTTGGGGGCCGCTGGCCCAAACGGCAAGAGAGGGTGCCATAAACAGGCACAGGAATGCTGCTATCCTGGTATTTTTCATGGCGAAAGAGTTAAATGTTTTTGAATCCATTGCTTTGCTTGCTGTTGTCGCCCGGTTGTGTTTCCTCCAAACGCTCCAAAACACGTTGCAGGATGGCCGTTTTGGCCTTGTAATTTTCGATCATGGCGCGCACCACTTTTTCGCGGTTGCCGGGCGGCACGTTGGCGAGTTCGCGGCGGAGTTCTTCCATGACTTTATCCAAATGTTCGATATCCTGTACGACCTCGGTGGGTTGAGAACCTGTGAAAGTCGCTAATTTTTCGCGTTTTACGGTAATATCTCGCTGGTAATACTGTTCGAGTTCGGCGTACTCGCCCGATACGTCGCTCATTGCCATGCCGGCATTCGCACCGCCCTGTCGCTCGTACCAAATTCCACCGCCAATGCCTGCGATCACCAGTGCGAGTGAGGCGGCAATACGCATCAACGAGCGATGCCAGTTTATCTCAATTACTTTGGCTTTGGGTCTGGGTAATGCACCGGTGATATGCTCCCAAACCTGATCGCCCGGCTCCGAGTGGTCGAAAGCGTTGCGATTTTTCTGGATAAACGATTCAAGATCAATTTCTTGCGATGCAGCATTCAGTGCGTTTTCGATGTTGTTCCACAAAGCAAGCGATGGTTCGGCAGTATCGAGCAAAATACGGTCGCACATCAATTGTTTTTCCAGTGCGTCCGATTCCGGAAGTCGTTCAAGCATACGCTCCAGTCCGGGCCAGCCATGTGCGCCCGGGGTCGCATTATCAAATGCTTCACGGTATTTCTGGATAAATGTCTGGATCTTGTCGGTCATGATCTGTCGCTTGATATTTGGTTGAGGTGGTTTTTATGCCAGCATTTCTCGCAATTTTGCTTTGGCCCGGCTGTATTGTGATTTTGAAGTAGCTTCGCTAACGCCCAGAATTTGCCCTATTTCTTCGTGATCGTACCCTTCCACTGCATACAAACTGAACACAACCCGGTAACCGTCGGGCAACTTGTCAATGGCCCGGCTGATTTTTTCAACTGACCAGCCGGTATCGGGCTCGTGTTCCGACATTTCCGCCCTGTCGTGGGTGGAGGTTAACTCCGTAAACGATAACCGCCTGCTTTTCAAAAAGTTAATGCATTTGTTGACTGTAATTCGTTTTATCCAGGCTCCGATCGTGCTTTCGTAGCGAAAGGAATCCAGTTTTGTAAATACCTCCACAAAAACACTTTGCAACAAGTCTTCAGCATCGTGCGGATGACCTACCATGCGCAGGGCCGTGTTGTACATCGCCCTCGAATAAAGGCGGTACAACTCGAATTGTGCGTCACGTCGGCCTTCGCGGCATCGTTCTATCAGGTCGCGGTGCGTTTGATTGACTTCCATTTATGAAAGGACGGTTACAGTGACAAATGTTAAAATAGATGGTTGCACGAATGGACTAAGGGGCAAAAAAAATTGCGTCGCCTTTGTCATTCAGGCGACGCAATTTTACAATTTTCAGACAAGAAGCCCCGGTGTCAAATAATTGTCGTCAAACATTCAGTTTCATGACCACGGAAGAAGCCGGACAAAGTCCGTCAAACTGTGCAGTTTGTGCCAGCGCAGGCGGGGCTTCATCACGAGAGATTGCCTGAAAGCCGTGTTTTTCAAAATAACGATCGGCCGTATTGGTAATCAGATAAATATCGCGCAGTCCATTTGACCGGGCGGTATGCATAGCCTCGGTGAAGAGCCGGGCGCCCAACCCTTCGCCTTGACGTTCGTGGGCAACTACGACCGAGCGCAAGAGTCCAATGCCTTCAGCCAATTTTTCAATGCCGGCCGAGCCAACCACTTCACCGTTGACGAGCGCCAGGGTAAAGCCGGATAAATCAGTCGGCAAATCAGCGACCGGCAAACCAGCCCGAATTAACAAATCGGAGAGGGCGGCGCGATTTTCAGGTTGTGCAGTTTGTAAGAGGACAGACATGGTTCAATCTCCATTTTTGAAATGAGGAAGCGGATCGCCTCTCGCTTTCGAACGACGATCCGCTCAGGAATTAACAGCAACCACTTCCCGGTGCACAACAGGCTTTGCCGGCTTCAGCAGCCAGGTTGCGGAGTTCGATTTTGCGCTTTTGCGTTCGTTGCGTCCTTGCCTCGCTGTTGCCGCCAGGCTTTTCAGCATATACTGTGATGCTGAAAATGCCGGTCTTTGCCGCTGTAAAGGCATTTAATTCAGCTTCAGAAAGGTATTCGAGCAGGATTTCGTCGGGTATCAGGATGGGCTTTTGTTTTTGTACCACCACATTTTCAAATCCGGCGTTTCGGATCAAACCGAGGTATTCGTCCATTTGTACTGCCCCTGAAACACAACCGGCATACATCTCCGCAGCATCGCGCAAGGCATCCGGCAATTTGCCGGAAAGCACCACATCCGAGATACTAAAATGCCCGCCCGGGCGCAAAACACGCATGATTTCAGCAAAAACACGCTCCTTGTCGGGCACAAGGTTCAGTACGCAGTTGCTCACGACTACATCTACCGACTGCCCGGAAACGGGAAGATCTTCGATGTCGCCCTGACGGAATTCGACGTTGTGAAATCCCAGTTTTTCGGCGTTTTCGCGGGCGCGATTGATCATGGCCGGGGTAAAATCTACGCCAATGACCTTGCCGGCTGCTCCGGTTTCGGCGCGGGCAACAAAAGCGTCGTTTCCGGCGCCCGAACCGAGGTCAAGCACCACATCGCCCGGCTGAATGTGGGCAAATTGGGTGGGCAATCCGCAACCGAGCCCAAGGTCGGCATCCGGTTGGTAGCCTTCGAGCGAGGAATAATTGTCGGCCATGATGGTGTAAGTGCCGGCCGGCCCGGAGCCGCAGCAGGAAACTGCATTTTCCTCGCGGCTTTGCAGGGCGATTTCCGCATACTTGTCTCGCACCATGTTTTTGATCTGTTCAGCAGTTTGCATAGCTTGATTAGTAGAAATTTAGTGAAAGGAAATGTATCGTAAAATTACGATAGTTTTGAGTAAAAAAATAGCCGCTTAGCAGCAGCCTTTTTGTGCCATAGTGGTATCGAAGAACGACTGAAGCAGGTGTTCAAAACGTGTGAAAGCATTTCTGTTGATACAATAACACGATTTTACTCCCTCCACCGATCCCTGAATCAATCCTGCCTGCAACAGCTCTTTGAGGTGTTGCGACACCGTACTTTGTGCCAGGGGCAATACTTCCACGATTTCACCGCAAATACAGGTTTGACGCCGGGCCAATTCTTTCAAAATGGCGATTCGGGCAGGATGAGCGAGCGCCTTGGCGAGTTCAGCCAGTTCCTGTTCTTCGGTTCCAAATGCTTCTTTTTTGTGCGATCCCATGTGTTTGTGGTAAATTCATCGCAAAAGTACGATAGATTTTTTTAGCGCCAAATTTTTTATCGTATTTTTACGATAAATTTTTGGGGGGGGCACTTCACAGGATTTCAGACGGTCTCTAACGCCAGCGCCCGCCGCATTGCTTCGACCTTGACAAGGCATTCTTCGTATTCCTGTTCCGGCATAGAATCGAACACGATGGCGCCGCCCACCGAGGCCGAAACATAACCGGAGTTTCGGTTGTATAAAATACTGCGTATCACTACATTGAAATCAAAATCGCCCTCCGGACTGAAATATCCCACCGCACCGGAGTACAAGCCGCGCCGGGTTTTTTCGTAGCGTTCAATCAGTTCGAGCGCCATCACTTTGGGCGCGCCGGTCATGCTACCCATCGGAAATGCATCACGAAGGGCTTTGAGCGCATGAGATGCATCGGCCAGCCGACCGCTCACCGTAGATACCATTTGATGTACGGTGGCAAAGCTGTAAATGCCACATAGTTCGTCTACTTGTACAGTGCCTGGCAGGCAGTTGCGGGAAAAGTCGTTGCGCACCAGATCCACGATCATGATATTTTCAGAACGGTCTTTCTCACTGCCGGCAAGTTCGGCACGGATTTTTTCGTCTTCTTTTGCCGTTTTTCCTCGCTTTCGGGTTCCTTTTATCGGTTGTGAAATCAATTGCAAGCCCTCTTTTTTTAAAAAGCGTTCCGGGCTTGCGGAAAGCAAAAAACGCTCCTGCCAGCGCATAAATACAGAAAACGGCGCCTGCCCGATCCGGTTGAGGCGTTCAAATACGGTGAGTGGATCGAGCAAGATTTCTTCGGCAAAAAACTCCTGGCAAAAATTCATTTCATACAGATCGCCCCCGCCAATATGTTGGCGGATGGTTTCTACAATCCGCAGGTATTGTTCTTTCGAAATCCTGGGTTGTAAGGCAATGGCTGTCTTTGGCGTCCGATTGGGCGAGTCATGGCTTTTTACTGCTTCAAAAACGGCTTCAGGCGAGTGGGTGAGACAGTGAATTTCCAGGCGGTCGTGGTGCAGGGCAAGAACCGTTTCAGGATGAAAAAAACCGAGGTCGGGCAAAGATATTCCGTCGTGATGCCGACTGGAAAGGGCTTCTACCTCGTTTTTTAAATCATAACTCAAAAACCCGAAAAGCCAGTCGTTTTTTTTCTGAAACGTTTCCAGTTGTGAAAAAGCCGTACCGGCACAAGTTTCCAGCAAATCGGCGGCGCCGGCGGCGGCCAAGCATTCCCAACGAGCACCTGTGTGTTGGTTACTGTCGAGATACATCGCATATTCATGCGCCGAAACCCAGTGTAACAACTGTTTTTTCCAAAAAGCAAGGTCTTCAACCGGAAAAACAACGGAGCGACGCATCAGGCGATGAGTGCTAAAAATTCAGAAAGAATCATGGCGGTTGCGCCCCAAACCGGCCGGTTATCCACCAAAAAACAAGGCACTTCGCGCACCAGCATTTGGCCGCCCACCATTACATCGGCGGTGCTGCGGGAGGAAGGGTCTTGAAAAAAAGCAAGTGAAGGCGTAAACACTTCTTCTACTTCGCCAGGTTGAAGGCGAAAATCAGGCGTCCCGTGCAGCACGCCCACAAATGGATACACTGCAAAATTACTGACCGGAATGTAGAGGTCTGTCAGGTGGCCGAGAATTTCCACCTGTTCGGGCAAAATACCGATTTCTTCGCGGGCTTCACGCAGGGCCGTATTGGCAAATGTGACATCGCCTGCATCGTGTCGGCCGCCGGGAAAACTGATTTGACCGCTATGTCGGTCGCGCGGGTTTTCGGTGCGGCGAATCAGGGCCGTATGCCAGTCGCCGTTATGTTCCCAAAGCGTGAGCAGCACACAGGCAGTTTTGGCGTCGGGTGGCGGCGAAAGACGGCGTTTCAGTTCTTCTACCCGATGGGCAAAAGCCATTTTGTATTGGGCTTCCCGACCGGGAAGCGGGGCGGCGAGGCGGTCGCGCAGGCGGGGAATAAAGGAACCGTTGTCTGTCATGTCAAATGCAAAGAAACTTTGCCATCAGCCAAAAGTTGAGGAATTTGTACCAAATGGGGAAAAAAAGCGGGTTTTTACCCATCGAAACGGCGGCGTTCCCAGTAATTTTGTTCTTCCACTTCTTCAAGGAGGGTGAGATAATGCGTATATCGCAAATCGCTCACTTCTCCCCGCTCCAGCGCAGTCAGCACAGCGCAGCCGGGTTCGTTGCGGTGTAAACACGCGCCGCCGAAGCGGCAATCGGACGACAACTGAAAAAATTCACGGAAACTGTGCGCAATGTTCGCTTTGTCTTTGTTGTTGAAACTCAGGGTTTTAATGCCCGGAGTGTCAATCAGGTAACCGCCAAAATCAAGTGGAAACATCTCGGCAAAAGTGGTGGTATGCTGGCCCTTGCCTGAATAATCGCTGATTTCATTCGTACGCAGCAGCAATGCCGGTTGCAGGGAGTTTACCAGGGTACTTTTTCCTACGCCCGATTGTCCGCTAACCAGTGTCGTTTTGTCTTTTAACAGTTGCTTTAACGCCTCCAGGCCGATTTTTTGAGGCACCGAAGTCAATAGGCAGGGGTAGCCGATTTTTTCATATACTGCCTTCATTTCCAGGTATCTTTTCATATCCGATGCATCGTACAGGTCGGCCTTGTTGAATACAATGGTGACCGGTATATCGTCGCGTTCGATCATCACAATAAAGCGGTCAATAAAACCGGGTTTGAGATCGGGTTGAACCACAGTCACAATGAGGATGGCCTGGTCAATATTGGCGGCGAGAAGGTGCAGATCGTGTTTTCGGCGCGGCGACTGACGAACCACATAGTTGCGCCGTGGCAGTATTTTTTTTATCAGACCCTGTTCCTGTCCTTCGGGCTGTATTTCCACCTGATCGCCCACAGCAACGGGGTTGGTGAGCGGGATGTTGTCGAGTCTGAATTTCCCGACGATTCGGCATTGAATTACTTCGTTCGTATCATTGATTCGGACGTTGTACCAACTGCCGGTAGATTTTATAACGGTGCCTGTTTGCATGTTTAACAAGTGCGCAAGAACGCGCAAAACTCGCAAAACCGCGCAGGAGTTCCGGGGAGAAAATTTCAATTGAACAAGCCTCGCAAATCATTGTCGTCGTCATCACTGCCCATGGCGCCGGTAAGGTGATCTTTGAACACCCATTTGGTCTGTACAAAAGACTTGCTCAAGACATCGAATTCGGCCAGGCCGTGTAAAACCAGTTCCATAAATACCGGCGTATTGTCTGTGGGGACACCCGCTTCTTCCACGAATTTTTTCAGTCCGGCCACTTGCTCCAGTTCTTTGACAAATTTTTTCGCTGGTTCATCGGTCATAAGGTCTATGATATTTCCGGCAGAAAACCACGCTTTTATGATGCCGTATGGGTCGCGTTCCTGGCCTTTTTTCAACTTGGTCGGATTCGGGAAATATTGAAGAAACACCTTTTTTACCGCTTGTCCGATCAGGTGCATTGCTACGGTGTGGGCGCCTTCCTGTTCGCCTTCGTACACCATTTCCACTTTTCCGGTGATGGCCGGCACCACACCCCAGAAATCGGTAATCCGGGCATCGGTTTTGCTCTCTCCGTTGCGTAACATCCGGCGTTCGGCGGCGGAGTACAGGTTTTCGTAGGCTGCGATGGTAAGGCGGGCGCTTACACCGCTTTTTTTATCCACATATTCCGAGTCGCGGGCGGCAAAAGCAATTTCTTCAATCAAATCTTTCAATACCTCTGAAACGGTGATTTTCGTGCGCTGATCGGCGCTGATACGCGCTTCCTGTTCGGTAATTTTCCGCCCAATTTCAATTTCTGTCGGGTAGTGGGTGGTAATCTGGCTTTCGATGCGGTCTTTGAGCGGGGTAATAATGCTGCCTCGGTTGGTATAATCTTCCGGATTGGCGGTAAAAATAAATTCCACATCCAGCGGCAAACGGAGTTTGAAGCCGCGAATTTGCATATCGCCTTCCTGTAATACATTAAAAAGCGACACCTGAATTCGGGCTTGCAAATCGGGTAATTCGTTGATAACGAACAAACAGCGATGCGCCCGCGGGATCAGTCCGAAGTGAATAACGCGTTCGTCGGAATAAGGCAGGCGCAGGTTGGCGGC
>JANRLZ010000038.1:0-10859 GCA_033762055.1 Saprospiraceae bacterium | reverse complement strand
AACCCCCCCATTTTCTGCCTTCTTATTTTTTTTTTTTTCCCCCTTATTAAAAATATATACACTAAAAACACCAAAAAAAAATAAAAACACATCAACGTCTTCACACGCCGCACCAAACTACCACCTGTAAGACAACCCGCGATTCGGCGACAAGTGATCAATGCTCGTCGTGCGACGCATGCTTGGCGTATTCAGCCGTCAGTTTAGCCTGAATATCGGCCGGAACGGCGGCGTATTCTGCAAAAGACATATTGAATTTCGCCTTACCCTGCGTAAGCGCCCGCAGCGTGGAGGAGTATTTGTGTAATTCCTTGAGCGGCACCTTGGCCCGGATTACCTGATAGTGGCCTTCCGAGCCCATGCCCATGATAATGGCACGGCGCGTTTGCAAATCGCCCATCACATTGCCCATTACCTCCGAATCGCACAGCACTTCAAGGTCGTAAATCGGCTCCAGAATTTGAGGCTTGGCGTCGTGGAATGCCTCTTTGAACGCCATGGTCGAAGCAATCTGGAAAGCCATGTCGTTTGAGTCCACCGGGTGCATTTTTCCATCATAAATACTTACCCGTACGTCGCGACAATATGAACCGGTACTCGGTCCTTCTTCCAGTTTGGCCATGATACCTTTTTTAATGGCATTGGTAAAACGCGCGTCAATAGAGCCGCCAACAATGGCCCAGCAGAATGCAAATTTTCCGCCCCATTTCAAATCCTCCACCTCGATGTTCTTGACCGTCAGTCCGTTGGGAGACGGCATACCTTCATAATAAGGCTCCAACCGCATGTGTACTTCGGCAAATTGTCCGGCGCCGCCCGATTGTTTTTTGTGGCGGTAATCCTTGTTGGCCTCCTTCGTGATGGTTTCGCGGTACGGAATGCGGGGTTCTGTAAATTCGAGTTTCACCCCGAAATTCTGCTCGGCCTTGAACCGTACAATATCGAGGTGCATTTCACCCTGTCCCTGTATAATGGTTTGTTTGAGTTCGATGCTTTGTTCGACCAGCAACGTCGGGTCTTCCTCCTGAATGGAATGCAGCGCATGCGCCATTTTCTCCACTTCGGCTTTGCTTGGCGGCAAAACAGCCATACGAATGCGGGAGGAGGGGAAATGAATGCGCTCGATTTTCAAATCGGAACCCTTTGGGTTGAGGGTCTGGTTGGTGTGCGAGCCTTTTAATTTTACGGTACAACCAATATCGCCCGCGCGGAATTCCTCTACCTGGTCGCGGTTTTTACCCTCGCTTTCAAACAATTGAGAAAAACGCTCGACCGTGGAGTTATCGGCATTCGTCAGTTCGTCGCCCGATTTCAAGGTGCCGGAATAGACCTTGAAATAGGATACGTTGCCCACTTTAGGCTCATTAACCGTTTTGAAAATAAACACGCAGGGACGCGCCGAGGGGTCGCAAGGTTTGGTACCGCCACCTTCAAGCGCAGCGGGCGGACGATCGGCCGGGCTCGGACAAATATCATGGATAAAACCCATGACGCGGCCGCTGCCCATGTCTTTCAAACCCGAAACACAAAAAAGCGGGTAAAACTGCCGGTGCGCCAGTCCAATGCTCAGGCCTTTGGCCAGTTCTTCTTCGCTGAGATTGCCTTCTTCGAAGAATTTTTCCATCAGCGCTTCATCATTTTCAGCAGCGGCTTCCACCAGTGCGTTGTGCAATTCGTCGGCGCGGCCCTGGTGTTCGGCGGGAATCGGTTTTTTTTCCGGTTTGCCGCCACCCGCAGGGAAGACATACATAACCATGCGGAGGGCATCCACAATGGCGTTGAAATTGGGCCCCTGATTGACCGGGAATTGCATGGGCAACACACGCGAACCAAATCGTTTGCGCGCCTGATCGAGCGTCATATCAAAATCCGACTTTTCGTGGTCGAGTTGGTTAACCACAAAAATCGTCGGCGTATCATTGCGTTCGATGTGTTCCCAAATCAGTTCGGTTCCTACTTCCACCCCGCTGCGGGCATTGAGCAACATCAGCGCCGTATCAGCTACTTTTAATGCCGTTACGACCTCCCCGGCGAAGTCATCAAGACCGGGCGTGTCGAGGATGTTGATTTTGGTGTCTTTCCAGCTGCAGTGAAGCACGGAAGCAAAAAGCGAGTGGCCGCGCTGTTGTTCGAGCGGTGCGTAATCGCTCTGCGTATTGCCTTCGCCGACGGTGCCCCGGCGGGAAATGGCTTTTGCTTCAAATAACATAGTCTCGGCAAGGGTGGTCTTGCCGCATCCGGAGTGGCCGCAAAGCACCACGTTCCGGATCTTGTCGGTAGAATAAACTGCCATAACGCAAAGAACTGATTTTGGTGAACGGTTGACGGTGGGTTACGCTAATGATGAATGATGAATGATGAATGATGAATGGGTATATTTATTCATCATTCATCATTTATCATTAATCATTAAATTAACCCACCGTTAGTTGTAAACGGGCAGAGTGCATAACCAAGAATTTTAGGAGATTGCCGGTATTTTTTTGACAACCTCTTGGTGAAAAAATCTGCTTTCGGCGGTTAATGTAGGTGGGTTTTGGAAATAAAAAACAGAATACGTAGAATTTTTTCAGGAATTTTCTTCGTCAATACCGCCCGATGACACAAATGTTGCAAGGCAATATGCTGAAATTGCAAATATTATTTCAAATTAAAGAATGACAAAACCTGTTTTCGGGCAATACGGGTTCAATTTTACTAAATAATAAAATAATATTTTCTTTACATACTCATCTGTCCGCCCAGACCGGCCGTATTTATCATCCCGGCTTGCTTTTTATTTTCAGGAAAATCTTCCAGTCCAAAACGCAAACCTTCCTTTCGGCGTTGTAGGCTCTATGCGCAAAATCCTGCTTCCCGGTCTGTTGTTTTTTTTGCCCCTTGTTATCCGGGCGCAGGAATCTTTTGTATTACAATTACCGGATGTAAACATCTATGCCGATCGCCTCCTCCGCGGCGATGCGGATACATACGGGTTGGGCGACTGGCGTTGTAATTTCAATGTACGACTCGACGGCGACGGCCTGATTCTGGAAGGGAACATATCTTTTACCGAAGGAGCCAACGATTTCACCACCATTACCGGCGAATTCCGGCAACGTCTGGAGGTTGGTGAATTGAAACATTGCCGGCATTGTATGGTCAGGCTGGCAACGAACACCGGGACCGTAAGCGGCCCCAACATCGGTGCGCGCGGATATCGCTGGTTTGAAGGTAAAAAACTGATCAAACGCGCACGCATCCAGACCGACACCTTCGGCGCAGATATCGGCCATATCGGCGGAATTATCCGTTTTGCACCGCTTCAGGTGCTGGTGGATTGTCGGCTGGCTGTTTCGATGCAAGAATAAAACGCTATCCTGACCTATCCCACATCAACAAAATTACGGGGCGTTTCGTAGAGGCGAATGCGCAGGTCATACTGGTCGGAGAGCCGGGCGCGCAGGATGCGCCAAATTACCAGGGCAATGTGTTCCGCAGTAGGGTTCATACTGCGGAATTCTTCCACATCCAGGTTGAGATTTTTGTGGTCGAAGCGGTTTTCCACTTCGGTTTTGATCAGTTGTGCCAGCCAGGCCAGGTCGAGTACCATGCCTGTTTCAGGGTCAATATCACCGGTAACGCTTACGTCCAGCTCATAATTATGGCCATGGTAGTTGGGGCTGTTGCACAATCCGAATACTTCCCGGTTTTTTTCGTCGCTCCAGGCGGGATTGTGCAGGCGGTGAGCAGCATTGAAGTGTGCGCGGCGTGTGACGGTAACTTTCATGGAAAAAGAAACGCCAGGAAAAGAGAAAGGTTGGGATCAGGGCAGGTTTTGCGCGGTCTGCTGGTCGGAAGCGCTCCATTTTTTTTCCACGGCCCGCCAGTAATCTCGGCGAAGCCAGTAAGAGAACGCATTCCAAAAACGGCATTTCAACCGGTGCTGCCATTGTAAACGCCGCTGATAATTTTCCTCGCACAATTGAAACAACCAATCATCATCGAAGCCATTCCAGGCGCCTGCCGGGGCGGTTAAATTGCCTTGTAACACCGGAAACACTTCATACAAGTCTATTTTCTTGAGTTCGGGAAGCGAGCATCCACTTTGTTCAAATGTTGCGACAATGCCGGCGATTTCTCCTGCATCCAGTTCGGTATCCAGATAAAATGCCGAAATGGAGCGCCAGACCGGTTTTCTTGCTTCGAGTTGCATGTGTGATGATTTTGGCCCGGGATACCCCCTGCAAATATCCCTCCAAAAATTAAACCAGGATTTTTGTGATTTGTATGAAATGATCGGCGTTTTACGTTACTTTTTTCACCTTTGTCCTGCATTACGCTGTCTTTTTGCGTATCCGTTTTTTTACCGATCTTATCACTTTATTCCTCATCACTCACGATGAACCACCTTTTCCAATCAGCGATTTATTGTGTGTTGTGCTTTATGGTACTTTTTTCCTGCAACAACGACCCCAAAAACGCGGCTGCGATAAGCGCCCCGATGTCTGATACTTTGCGCGTCGCATCGGATGCTTCCAACGGCGCTGCCGTTTACAAAGTTTCCGAGGGAATGGTACACTGGTCGGGCACCAATACAGTGAGCAAAAACGGCCATGAAGGAACCATTACGGTTGAAAGTGGCGAATTATGGGTCAATCAGGGCCAGTTGCTGCGTGGCAAGGCTACACTTGATATGAATTCTATCAGCGTAAGCGACATTAAAGATCCCGGCGAACGCCGCGACCTGGAATCGCACCTGAAAGACGCCGATTTTTTTGAAACCAACAAATACCCGAAAGCGGAATTTGTCATCGAAGAAGTGCTTCCCAGCACCATGCCCAATTTTAACAGCGTATTACAAGGCAAACTTATCATGAAGGGAAAAACAGCACCGGTTAACATCCCGGCCAACATCCATATTGAAGGGGATATACTGCGTGCTGAAACGCCCACTTTTCCTATCAACCGCACCCAATGGGGCGTCAACTTCAAGTCCGGAATCCTTGGCACTGCCCGCGATAAAATGATAGACGATAACGTTCCCATCTCGCTAAAGTTAACCGCCAGAAAGGAAGGATAACAGAGCAGGGAGGAAGGTGTCCCTTCAAAAATTACACTTATTCCTTTGCTTCCTTCCTCTAAAACATGTCTATGATTTGAAGCGAGAATTTTTACTTAATATCCTTTTGCTGGTCTTTATCAACTTATTGATAAAACCGGCTTTTATTTTCGGGATTGACCTGGGGGTGCAAAATCGTGCGGGGGAACAGTACGGCCTGTATTTCGCCCTGTTAAACCTGGCTTACCTGTTTCAAATTCTAAACGATTTCGGCATTCAGAGTTTTAACAACCGACATATCAGTCAGCACCCTCAGTTATTGCCCAAATATTTCCCCAACCTGCTGGCTATCAAGTGGTTGTTGGCAACTTTGTATATCGGCCTGACGATGACGATAGCGGCTTTTGCCCTGGGTTACCGGACAGAAGCCTTGTCGTTGCTGTTTGTGTTGCTGCTCAATCAGGTTCTGGTACAATTGATTCTTTTTTTGCGCTCCAATATTTCCGGCCTGGGATATTATCGGCTGGATAGTTTGTTATCGTCGCTCGACAAGTTGTTGATGCTGTTTACCTGCGGGGTATTACTTTGGACCGACTGGTTTTCATTTTCACTGTTGAATTTTGCGCTGGCGCAAACGGTGGCGCTGGCAATTACAGTGCTGGCCGTGTTTGTACTGTTGCGCGGGCGGGCAAATTTTCCGGTGAAACCCGGCTGGGCACGCAACTGGCGGGCAGGCCGCCCGGCGGTGTACTCGATGTTTCGCCAGAGTTTGCCGTATGCGCTGGTAGTGTTGCTGATGTTCGCCTACACGCGCCTTGATGCAGTGCTGCTGGAACGCATGGCGGGCGCTGCCCACGCGGATGTATATGCGAGCGGCTTTCGTTTGCTGGAAGCCTGCAATATGTTGGGCTACCTGTTTGCATCCCTGTTGTTGCCAATGTTCGCCCGTCTGTTAAAAAACAGGGAGTCGGTGCAACCACTCGTTTCCATGAGTTTCAAACTGATTTGGGCGGGAAGCATCACCCTGGCAGCTGCTATTTTTTTCGCCCGCGAAGACCTGCTGCGACTCATGATGCCGGCAAGGGCCAATACATATCGTTTTGAGGTATTGGGACTGCTGATTTGGGCTTTTGTGCCGGTGAGCGTTACGCATATCTTCAGCACCTTGCTCACTGCCGGCGAGCGGATGATGCGAATGAACCGTTTTTTTGTATTCGGCATTGCGCTGGATCTGGCCCTCAATTTGCTCCTCATGCCCTCCCTGAAAGCGTTAGGTTCTGCCGCAGCGGCCCTTGCAACACAGGTGTTTATCGCCGCCGCCATGGTATGGCTGGCTGCCAGGGAGTTTGATCTAAAGCCAGGTCGTCGCAGCCTGTTACAAACGTTCGGCTTTGCCTGCGCCGTGCCGGGGATAGACTGGTTGTTGTTTGAAATGACGCCATTTGTCTGGCAGGTAAAATTCGGACTGGCACTTGCGCTCGGCATTGTGTTTCTTTTCCTGTTTAAAATGGCCGGGATCGCATCTTTGGGTATATTGAAAAAGCCCGGGGGGGTGAAAACATAAGTCAGCCCCCGCCATTTTTCTGAAAATCAGGGTTTTTACAAAAACTTTCCAAGCGCCACTACATTTTTTCCCCACAACGCAAGAACTTTGCGCATGGAAACAAAGTTGACATCCGCTGCATCTCCTAAATTTCTCGGAGAATCCCTCACCTACGACGACGTTCTGCTCGTCCCTGCTTACAGCGAAATCCTCCCCCGTGAGGTTGACATTTCTTCCCAACTCACTCGTGGCATTCGGCTCAATGTACCGGTCGTATCCGCTGCCATGGATACGGTGACCGACAAGAACCTGGCCATCGCCATTGCCCGGCAAGGGGGAATCGGCATGATCCACAAAAATATGAGTATCGCCGACCAGGCCGAGCAGGTGCGCGCCGTCAAACGCTCGGAAGCAGGTATGATCATTGATCCGGTTACGCTTCGCCCGGAAGCCACCGTGGCCGACGCCCTCGATTTGATGAAAAAACACAGCATTGGCGGCATTCCGGTCACCGACCGAAAAGGAAAATTAGTCGGTATTCTTACCAACCGCGACCTGCGTTTTGAAACCGACCGCAGCCGCCTGGTACGCGACCTGATGACGAAGAAAAACCTTGTTACTGCTCCCAAAGGCACGACCCTTGAGCAGGCGCGCGATATCCTGCAACGGCAAAAAATTGAAAAATTACCGGTCGTTGACGATGCCTTTCATCTGGTGGGCCTGATAACCTATAAAGACATCATGAAAGGCGTCAATTTCCCGCAGGCTTGCAAGGACTCCTACGGGCGCCTGGTAGTTGGCGCTGCTGTGGGGGTTACGGCTGATGTGGAAGAACGGGTGGCTGCATTGGTGGCCGTTGGTGTGGATGTGGTGTGCGTGGATACCGCGCACGGCCATTCACGGGGCGTATTGGATGCCGTGCGAAATCTGAAACTGAAATTCCCCGACCTGCAAATCATCGGCGGAAACGTCGCTACCGGCGAGGGCGCCAAAGCCCTGGCCGATGTCGGGGTGGATGGGGTGAAAGTAGGCGTAGGCCCGGGCAGTATTTGCACGACCCGTATCGTAGCCGGCGTAGGGGTCGCCCAACTCTCGGCGATCTTCAATGCCGCACAGGCCCTGAAAGGCAGCGGTATTCCAATTGTCGGCGACGGCGGCATCCGTTACACCGGCGATATCGTAAAAGCCCTGGCTGCCGGCGCCAGCAGTATTATGGCAGGTTCGCTTTTTGCCGGCGTGGAAGAAGCGCCCGGCGAAACCATCATTTTTGATGGGCGAAAATTTAAAAGTTATCGCGGCATGGGCAGCCTCGGCGCCATGCAACTCGGCTCAAAAGACCGCTATTTCCAGGATGTGGAAGACGACATCAAAAAACTCGTGCCGGAAGGCATCGAAGGCAGAGTTCCGTACAAAGGCACCCTGCAGGAGGTTATGCACCAGTATGTAGGCGGACTGCGCGCAGGTATGGGTTACTGCGGCGCCGCTACCGTGGAAATATTGCAGGAAAAAGCCCAGTTTGTAAAAATCACCAATGCCGGCATGACTGAAAGTCATCCGCACAATATCATCATTACCCGCGAATCGCCCAACTATTCAAGAGGCTGATTAGGAGGAGGTTGAGAAGGTTTAGGAGGTTTAGGAGGTTTATGGGGTTTAGATTGCTACCGATTCTCCTAAACCCCATAAACCCTCTCAACCCTTCTCCACTTTTTGCAATAACCAGTTGCGTTCGGCGACCAAGGGTGTTTCCCTGATTTTGGCAGCAAGGCGGCGGCGCGCTTCCTTGTCGGAGGCCGGGATACGGAGCATTCTGCCGGTGAATCGGGCCAGGTTGCGATACATTTCGCGGTGGTAGCCGATTTCGGGGTGCCGGCGCAGCCAGGTCAGCATGTTTTCGAGTAATGATTCAAGCGGCCCGATGTCGCCTTGTTCAAAATAAATTTTCAACAGCATTTTCCGACTTTCAAGGTTATACATCGGGTCGGCAAAAGTGACATTGCGTAATAGTTCGAGCGTGGTGTCATAATCGCCGCGCCGAAAATGAAAAATACAAAGATTGTAGCGGTACACGTTATCGCGCTCTGAAGCCGCCAGTTCAGGACGGTATTTTTCAAGAAAATGCAGTGCTTCGTCCCATTCTTCCAGGGCGAGGAAAATCATCAAAGCGTTGTTGTAAGTGTATCGGGAAAGCTCATTTCGATCATCATACAAAAATTTGGTCTCCAGTCCGAACAAATAAAAGTCGCGGGTGGAACGGATCGCCTCGCGGTCGCCTTCGTTGATCCGGCGAATGCCGTGATTGATGGCGAGTGTGAGCAACGCTTGCGCCTCATACGGGGGCAATTTGGAAGCATTTTTTTTGAGCAATTCACGAAATGCAGTCACGTGCCCTGCGCGGTTGGGCTGGGCAAGCATCTGATAACCAAGGAAATAAAGCGCCACTGCCGGCTGATTTTCATGTGGCCGGTCGGGTAGATGTTCCAGCAAAGCGACCGCCCATGCTTCCCTGTCCGTCTTGGTTTGTCCCTGCACCGCCACCTGCGCCTTCCCGATGCAGGCCAATTGCATCAGCTGTCCGGCATACCAGGCGTTGAGTAGTTGACTCATATTTTCGAAGGGGAAATGCTGGTTGCGTTTTTGGCGCATGCTCCATTCATATTTTTCCTTTTCAAATTGTAATCCGATCTGGTAGCGCTCAAGTGAAACTTCGCTGGTTTTGCCCAGAGCGCGTTCTGTTTCGCGTTCTGCCAGGGCAAAATTTTTCTCAAGTCCCCGGCGACGCATGGCACGCAACAGATAAAGTTCACGCCGGCATGCGTCGGCCTCCATTTCCTGCCAAATGAAAAAGTGGCGCAACACATCGAGCAATCCACTCATTTCGTAGCGGAGTTTTTTTTCCAAATTGGTTGAAATACCCAATAATACTTTCACCTCCCGCTCGTCGGGATCCCTTTTTTGCCGGATGCAGGAAACCAAATAATCGAACAAACGGACGTGTTCCGCCCGAATGTTGAATGCCGGAGAATCGAGCCATTGGCGAAATTGCCGGATTTCCCAGGCGCTTAAAGACTGAATCCCTTCAAACAAAACAGAATTTTTCATTTTTAAAAATTGATTATCAACAAAAAGCGACAAATTTTAATAAAAATTAGTCCGGCAAATTTAAATATTTGATTTTGTTTTCGCTGAACGATGCCCCCCACATTTGCCCCGTACCAAACACTTCACAACAATGAAAAAGGCATTCTTTTCTTCCCTGCTTATATGCATCCTGCTTTGCCTGGGCTTTGCTCCGGCATTCGCCCAGCAAAACCAAAAAGTAGTATTCCCCACGCCTTCCGGTTATCTGAGTTCTGCCGGCGGAGCCGTTACGCCCACCGCTGATGGCGGATACCTGGTGCTGGGCAGTGTAGACGGCACCGACTGGAACACTTTCGGGACGCTGATCCAGCCCCGCGTGATTAAACTGGATGGAAACCTGAATACGGAATGGGACAATATCTACATTCCGTTTTCGCCGCCCTTCGGTGAGTTGGCTATTCCTAACGGCCAGGCCTTCGAATTGCCCGATGGCGATTTTATTTTTGGCTTGCACAATGATTCCAGCGATGTGCATGTGCTGCGCCTCAACGCCGATGGTTCGCTTGATGCGGAAATTTCGTTTCCGGGATTGTACGAACGTTTTGCCCGGGTAATCAACCTGCTACCCGGCGGGAATGTGCTGGTATACCTGCAATCGAACAACCCGTCTATTCATCACCTTGATGCCAATAACAATGTGGTGTATAGCAAGGTAATAGGTTTGCAAGGAATTGAAAGTGCCCCTACGCTGCTTTCGAATGGCGATTTATTGTTTCATAAATTCAATTTCAGCCAACTTACCCGCACCGACCCTTCTGGGAATGTCATTTGGCAGACCCAACCGCCAGGTGGTGTGATATATCAGCAAATAGTAGCGTTGCCGGGCGGAGGATTTGGCCTCTCGTTTTTTGATCCGGTAACAGACAACTGGTTTTTGCGCTTTTTCGACGACAACGGGCTGGAAACCAATCTGTCCGAATCACTACCGCTCACCGGGCAGGTCGTCAACATAGCGGCTTACCCCGACGGCAGTTTTCTCGCTGGTGGATCCACCGTCACGAACCGTGGTTACCTGATGCGCTTTACCGCCGACGGAACCTTGACCTGGGGCATCGAATCGCCCGAAGACGGTCAGCCGCCGGTGACTTCGCTTTACGGAACCCCCACTTCCGACGGCTGGGCGGCAGGCGGCGG
>JANRLZ010000037.1:0-26296 GCA_033762055.1 Saprospiraceae bacterium | reverse complement strand
GTGGTTGTCACACCCGTTCAATGTTTTGGACTCCGAAATGGTGTCATCCAGGTGGATTCTGTGTTCGGTGGACAAAAGCCCTACTATTATTCACTTGACGGACAGTCGTTTACGACCAATCCTATTTTTGATCGGCTATGGGCTGGCGAATACATATTACATGTACGGGATGCATCTGGAGGTACGCGCATCTGGAATGTGGTGGTGAAAGAGCCAGCCGAATTGTTGGTAAAACTCATCGCCAGCGATTCGGTGGTGGTGGCAGGCGAGCCGGTCCAACTTCGTGCACTGAGCAGCGTTGAACCTGAATTTTTGTCGGAAATAATTTGGCGTCCGCCATTTTTGTTTCAAAGGCAGGATACACTGCGTCAAACCGTTCAAATTTCTGAAACTACCCAGTTTGCCGTCATTATCCGCGACTACAACGGTTGTACTGCAGATTTCGATGTGACGGTCGAAGTTGAAAAATCGAATGTTTATTTCCCAAATGTTATTCAGCCGGGTAGTCCTGCCGACGCTTATTTCACAGTGTTTGCCGGCGAAGGAGTTCGAAGAGTTGTCTCCCTGCAAGTATTCAGTCGGGGTGGCGCTCTGATTTACGAGCAAACGGACTTCCCTCCCAATGCACCGCTGGAGGGTTGGGGGGGGCGCTGGGACGGCCGTTTTGCTCAACCCGGCGTGTATCCCTGGCTGGCAGTGATTGAATATCTTGATGGAAAAATACAGCGGTTTGAAGGAACAGTAACCCTGGTGAACTGAAGTCTTCTACTTTCCGAGATCCTTGTTTTCATACCAAAATTCTTTTTTAATAATGGGAAGTTGCAATCACTTCTGTAGAAAGATGATTGCAACTTCCTTTTTTTGAGCGGATCGTTCTTACCTGACCACCGTCACATCTCCTTTATAGATTGAACGTTTTCCGTCTTTCCATTCTACCTCTGCCCACCATACAAAGACGGCCGGGTTCATGGGCTGACCACGAAAGTCGCCATTCCAGCCCAGATTGAGATCATCAGCCGGAAAGTGTTCTCTGGAAAACAATTCATCACCCCAGCGATCGTATATTTTCAGGATCAGAATTTCTTTGAGCGACCCCGGTCGGGTAAAAAGCGTGAAGGCGTTATTTACACCATCAGGAGATTCAGGCCAAATGACATTTGGCGCATATAACCCACGTTGCTCATCAACCTGCAGGCGGAAAACGGCGCTGGTTTCACAGCCGTTCTCTGTGCGCAAAGTGACGGTATATGTTTGTGTCGAAGTGCCGCTCAGAACCGGGTTCAAACGATCTGTTATAGTGTTTCCATCAAAAATCAGCCCCGTTTCCGGCGACCAGATGACGGAATCAATCAGCGAAACCGGAAATCCAGCCTGTAATTGCACATTTAGCGTTTGAGTTGCGCCAAGTACCAGTGAAATATCGGGCAAAGGCAAAATCTGAGGAATTTGAGGTGCGACCAACTGAATAGTCTGACTATTGACACACCCTCCTGCATCGTGTACTAACACCTGGTAATTGCCTGGCGCAAGGTTTTCGAACAGAGCGTTCTCTGTAAAGCTTATGCCTCCGTCAATCGAAAATAAAATTGGCGGGGTGCCTCCTTGTACCCATTCCACCAAAATTGCGCCCGAAGGATCCATACAGTCGCCCGGCATGACATCTGCCAGAATGACCGGCGGTTCCGCTTGATCCTGCAATTGAAATGCAGCAGTGGCTGTACAATGTAACTGATCGGAGACGGTTACAGCATAGGCCCCTTCACTTAATCCTGACAAATGCTGTGTTTGTGCGCCGTTTGACCACAAGAAACTGTAATTGCCCGGCTGGGAGATTTCCAGAACGATCGCACCGTTTGCTCCAACACACGAATGGTTGTTTGTTGTTTGTCCGGATACTGAAAAAACATTGTTAATGTTGATTACCTCGGCAGATCCGCTGGCGGTACATCCATTGGCATCGGTGATTGTTGCACTATAGTGGCCAGCTTCAACGTCTGACCTGTTTTGCTGGCTACTGCCATTTTCCCATAAAAAGGCAAATGGCGGGGTTCCAGCCAGGATCTGTAACTGTATTGCTCCGTTGTTTTGTCCACAAAAGGCATCTTGTGCCTGTATGAGGAACTGCGGCATCACCACATCACTATTTATTATAGCCGCAGCCGTGGCGGTACAGCCATTGTCGCCTGTCACGGTTACGCTGTAGTCGCCGGGAGCGATATTGACCAGGTCTTCCGTCGTTGCGCCGTTCGACCATACATAGGTGTAGGTTCCGGGAAGGGAAATACTGACATCTACCGCCCCATTGGGAACATCGCAGGAGGTGTTAGGGGTGGCGGAAGGATTTGCTGAAAAATATACCAGATCATCCAGTACGGATTCATTAGCGGTAGTGGTACATCCATCCTGGTTCGTTACGGTTACAGTATAGGCGCCAGCAGGCAAATCAAATATATCCTGGGTGGTTGCGCCGTTCGACCACACATAGGTGTAGGTTCCGGGAATCGAAATACTGACATCTACCGCTCCATTGGGAACATCGCAGGAGGTGTTGGGGATGGCGGCAGGATTTGCAGAAAACGGCGCGCTGTTGTTTAATACCGTGGCAGCAGTCGTGGCGGTACAGCCGTTGTCGCCTGTCACCGTTACGCTGTAGTCGCCGGCAGCGATATTGGCCAAGTCTTCCGTCGTTGCGCCGTTCGACCACACATAGGTGTAGGTTCCGGGAATGGAAATACTGACATCTACCGCCCCGTTGGGAACATCACAGGAGGTGTTGGGGGTGGCGGCGATCGTAGCAGAAAATGGAATATTATCATTCAATACCATAGCATCCTGCGTTTGCGTACATCCATTGTTTGCCGTTACTGTAACCTGATAATCACCGGGCAATACGCCGTTTAGATCCTCTGTTGTCGCACCATTCGACCAAAGGAACAAAAATGGGCCAATTCCGGGCGGTGTAATAGTTAACAAAATAGAACCATTGTCCTGACCACAAGTAGCAGGAACCACGTTCATACTAATCACGGGCAATTGAGGATGGTTGTTCACAACAAAACTGCTGCTTACAGTACAAGTTCCTCCTGCGGATATGGTTACGGTATATGTACCGCCAATCAAATCCACAATGTCTTCTGTGGTTTCATTATTTGACCACAGATAGGTGTAAGAGCCTGCAGGTGTTGGTGTTGTATTGATAGCGCCGTTTGGCACATCGCACGCCGTATTTTGAGTAATTATTCCTGAAACAGCAGGTGTTTGGTCAGCATTGGCAACATCTACAATCGCTGTTGCACTACAACCGTTTGCGCCAGTCGCAGTGACGGTGTAGAGACCTGCAAGCAGGTTGTCTAAATCTTCCGTTGTGTCTCCGTTTGACCACACAAACATGAACGGGCCGCCGCCGGCAGGTGTTACGGTCAGATTGATAGCCCCGTTCGCTTGTCCACAACTCGCCGGTGTTGTTGTTTGATTAAGTGTAGGCGAAACAGCATTATTATTTACAGTGTACGCACCGGTAGTAGTACATCCAGTCTCAGCCGTGATGGTCACCGTATAGGATCCCCCTGTGAGCCCATCGAGATCTTCTGTTGATGCGCCGTTCGACCATTCAAAATTAAATATTCCAGGCGGCCCCGGTGTTATTTGAACACTGCCATTGGGCGTGGCGCATGAGGTATTGGGCTGGCTTGAGCCCGACAATGTAGGCAATAAAATATTGGCCCCAACGATTGCCGCGGCAGTCGCTGTACAGCCATCTGAGGCAGTTACGGTTACGTAATAGGTGCCTTCTGTCAGCAAATCAAGGTCTTCAGAGGCACTTCCATTCGACCACGAAAAGGTATAGGTGTCAGCAGGACTTACCGTTAGATCAATGGCACCGTTAGCGTTATTGCAACTGGTGTTGGGGGTAATAAGGCTGCTGAGTGTTATCCCGGAGTTATTTCCTACCGTAAATGTTTCAATGGCGGTACATCCGGTGCTCCCTTCCACGGTAACCGTGTAGGTGCCGGGTGAAACGACCATTATGGATGGGCCAACATCTCCCGTACTCCAGTTGAACGATGTATAGTCAGCCGCATTTATCACTTCAATCATGGCTTCCTGGCCTTCACAAATTGCCGTCGGGCCGCTCAATTCCGGAGGTGGAATGTCGCCGCTGCCGCCGGTTATTATTATTTCAGCGGAAGCCCAACAACCGACTCCCGGTTCGGTTACCGTCAGAAAATAAACACCCGGTTCAGTGATCACCAGCGTAGGCTCATACCAGAATTCACTGAAATCCTGATTTGTCCATTGGTAGTTCTCGTATGGACCGTAAAGATTGGAAAGGGTAACCGAACCACCTGTACATAGATTACCGGTTGCGACTATTTCAGCCAGGGGCGGTTCTCCGATTTCTACGGAATCCGTCAATACCTGCGTACAGCCATATTGATCGGTGAGTGTGACGGTGTAAGTTCCTGTTTGTGTGACAATAATCTCTGGTGACGTTTCACCCGTAGACCAATCGTACGTCAATCCGGGCGGTATGTCGCCTTGCGGAAATATCACCTCGATGGTATGTGAATCGCCACAATTTGTGCCGTTTGCAGAGGGATAGGCATAAGGTTGAATAATACCCGGAGGCGAGACCGTAATGGAACGGGTACACCCATTTACACCGGTAATGGTCAGCGAATAAGTACCGGGGTTTTGCGCAATGATGGATTGTGTGGTTTCTCCTGTTGACCAGGCAAAAGTGTAGGGATCGGCGCCACCGAATGCAACAGCCGAAAGCACTACAGAATCTTCCGAACACAGATATGGAAAAAAATCCATTCCCAACTTACAGTGAGGCGGTTGTGCGCCAATATGGTTAACGCACCCTCCACTTATGAGAAGGATAAACAGTGTCCGCCAAAGGAATACACGGATTTTAAAAATGACGGGGTGAAAAAAAATTGGTTTGGAAAGATCGGGGTAAAAAAGGGAGGCTAGGGCAAGTTGGGCAACTTGCCATAAAGGTGTTACAGTAGTCATAGCTAATTTCAGTTGCAAACTCCGTCTGCAATCATGATCCCCCATGGACAGATTTTAGCCGGAGGTTTGATGGCAAATGTACCTAACACCTGTATGTAACTATCGGGATAATATCACCGAACGGGATGATTTTCGTTCCGAGCCAGACTGGCAACTTTATTTCCCGTATAAATGCACCCAACTACCCCTCCATATGAATTTACCGATGGTATTTTGTTCCGTTGTCTGCGACTCGGCACATTTTTGCAGCATTGAAAAAGTTTCCTGAAGTGAAGTTGCAGTGATCGTCGCTTCGGGCGTATGCATGGCAGCTTCCGCTACATAGCCATGTAACAAAGCCGGGTAAGCCCTGTGAAACAAGTCTGCATCGGCAAATACATCTACCCCCAGTACGCGGTCGCCACAAACTGCAATTACGCCCGTCACATCGGCATTTTGTTCAAATGCCCGACCCAGGTGGTCAAGGTATGCATCGCGGCGTTGCTTTTGCGCGCTTTCCTGATCAAGCGCAGTGTATGCACTGGTGGCAGATTCGGCAGAATTCGCTTTAGTGACGCTTGCAACTGCTGCCCATACCTCGCTTTGATTGCCCGATGATTGCACTGCTCGCCGCACTTTTGGACTGGCCACGCTAAAATAACCGCTGAAAGCAGCGATTTCTTTTTCGGCC
The DNA here is from genome assembly GCA_033762055.1 of Saprospiraceae bacterium. Classification (GTDB taxonomy): domain Bacteria; phylum Bacteroidota; class Bacteroidia; order Chitinophagales; family Saprospiraceae; genus M3007. The sequence continues at coordinate 20,604 of JANRLZ010000037.1, read as the reverse complement.
ACGGATGCCTGCGGGTTGTAATAAGTGGATCGTCCTGCTTCCACACAGAACACTTCGATATTGCGCACCGATCGGGGCATGATCACTTCATGGTGTGCGATGACACGATCCTGATTGCCGCCCTCTACGACATCGCCCGAAAGCAGCAAAATGGTATCCTGGGTTTTGTTTTGAACGGTCACCCCGTGAAACCAGTTATCCTGGCTACGCCCAAACTGTTTTTGTTCTACGATGCGGAATCCAGGCGTTTTCATGGCCTCTGAAAGCAACTTGACAGTTTGAAGTGAGGAAACATCCTGTGTTTCAACAAGACTGACGGGGTACAGCCGAAGGTTTTCATATCGCCATGCGACATTCTCTTCGTCATGCAAAGTGAGCGGGGATTTCCCGGTCGTCCGGGGTACATCGCCTGTGCATGCGGCGAAAACAAGCGCAAAAAAGAGAAAGAGATTTTTCATAATTGAATGTGTATTGGGTGGATCGCTTTATTGTAAGGACGCCGCAGAATTACACATTATTGTTTTGAAAATCAGATTATTAATCAGAAAATAGGCGACGGCGGCAGCGGCCCAAAAAAACGATCTAAGGAATTTTTTTTCAAAAATACAACTTCGCTGTAACATAGCGACAATTTACCCGTCTGGCTTTTAGAAACGACACGAAATACAATGACCTGGGCAATTTTTCACGAGCAGGTATTTCCTATCCGACACAAACTCTACCGATTCGCTTTGCGCATCACAGGTAGCGTGCATGAGGCGGAAGATGTGGTGCAGGAAGTGTTGGAGAAGGTCTGGAAAACTGCCCCGGAGCAAATTGACAATATCCAAAACTGGGAGGCATGGTGTATGACGATGACTCGCAACCGATCGCTTGACAAAACACGCAGTCAGTCATTACGGCGGGCTGCGCCGCTGGACGGGGTAGCCGAGCGAAGCAGTGATCAGGCTACGCCTGCCCAATCGGCCGAAACCCGGGATCTGGTCGACAGAGCCAAGGCAATGATGCAACAACTGCCTGAAAAACAACGCCTTGTCATGCATTTGCGCGATATAGAAGAATTCAGTTATGAAGAAATCGCCGAGGCATTAAACATCACTTTGGATCAAGTGAAAGTTAACCTGCACCGGGCACGAAAATCCATCCGGGAACAAATGTTGAACAACCTGTAAAAAATGTCATGAAATACGAAGAAATCCAAGCATTGCTCGACCGATATTGGGAGGGCGAAACTTCTCTGGAAGAGGAACGGCAGATCCGGGCCTACTTCAATTCGGGGATCCATGACGAACGTTTGGCGCGTTTCGTTCCGCTGTTCCGCGCAATTCGGGAAGAACAGGAATTACAACTCAAAACCGTAGCAAAAGCGGCGCCGATGCGCCCACAACTGTACCAATGGGCCGTTGCCGCCTCCATTGCGTTGGTAGTAGTCGCCGGTTGGTGGTGGCTGCGCGACCAATCGCCCGCCAACGAAGTCATTGCGAATGTTGCACCGGCAAATGAATCGCCACAACCCGAAGCACCCGTTGCAAGAGCGGAAATAACCCAACAGGTGGTGGTTGCCGCCGCCGAACAACCCCGGCGCTCCAAAAGCCAGAAAGCAGCAAAAAAATCGCAAAAAACGATGGATTCTCGCGAAATTGACCCTGAAACGGCAAAGGCTATGGCAGAAATCAAAGCAGCACTTGCACTCGTTTCAGCCAAACTGGACAAAGGGCGCAATGAGGCAGTAAAAAGTGCCGGTCACCTCGAAGCGCTCGACAAAGTACCTAAACGCGAAGACGGATGACGATTTTCGCGCATTGATACCCCCTCCATTTCACCCTCTTTCAAGTTCAAATTCAAATCAATCAGTCACATCCAAAATTTTCTTTCAAGCTATGAAACATTTGCTTTTTTCTCTGCTTTTTTTGCTTGCCGGCACTTTTTCAGCATCGGCGCAAAATGACGCGATCACCCGTTTTTTTGACCAGTACGCAGAAGACGAGCGTTTTACGGTCGTGTACATCGCCCCCAAACTGTTTCACCTCGCCGCCAAAATCGAAACCGATGATGAGGACTGGAATGCCATCCGCGAAGTAGTAAAAGACCTTGGCGGATTGCGCGTACTGGTGGCCGACAGCATCGCCGACGGCGTAGCGCTGTACAAATCCGCCCTCTCGAAGGTTCCTGCCAACGAATATTCCGAACTGCTGACAGTGCGTGACAAAGACGAGCACGTGCGCATCTGGACCAAAGATTCCGGCAACATTATTGAAGAATTATTACTTCTGGTGGGAAAACCGGATGAGTTCGTACTGCTCAGTTTTACCGGCAAAATTGACCTCGACAAAATTTCGGAACTCTCCAAGGTACTCGATGTCAAGGGCGCCGATCAACTGGAGAAATTGAAAAACAAGGACAAAAACTGAATCCGCCATGAAATCTTTCCCTTTGTTTTTCGCTTTCTTCCTGAGCGCCATTGCGCTTCAGGCCCAGGATCGGGGCCTGTACTGGAAGTACAAGGACTACGACGGCGCTATCGCCTTCAGCATACCCCGCTGGGCAACCTTTATCGGATCGGCCTTTCTCGACGAAAAAGAAGAACGCCAAATGTTGCGCAAAGTGCGCAAGGTAAGATTGCTTTTTTTCGAGGACGGCAGCCCGTTTAGTCAGCGCGACATGAAAAAATTCACCCGTAAAGCCAAACGTCGTAATCTGGATGAACTGATCACGGTGCGTTCCGGCAAAACCCGTGTCAATATCATGATCAAAGAACGCCGCAACACCATTCGCAAGGTAGTGGTGCTGTTTAGTTCGCCGGATGGCGCCGGGCTCGTCACCGTAAAAGGCAAGTTCCGGATCGCAGACCTGAACAAGATCATTGAAAAATCAAGTCAGGAAGGCAAGAAGAAGGATGGGCAACCGGTGGTACCAAAAGTGCCTAAAATACCGGTCATACGCGCCTGATACTTGGTGACTTTCTGCTTGTTACAACTTTTTACGGCCTTTGGGTGTTTGCCCGAAGGCCGTTTTCATTTTCCAGGCCTTTAAAACAAGCCGGTCAAAATCAAAAAATGGCCATCTTTGCAAATGATTAATTTGTACGAAAAACTGGATCGCCCACCTGCACAAGCGGCGGCGACTTTTGCTGCTGCCCTGCTCATTATGGTAGCCGGCTGGGGCGTAGGCGCGGCCGGCTGGATGGAAACCGACCCCTTGTTTGCCTGGTCAATCGGTGCTGCTTTCATGCTGTTTTTTGCGCTGATGAACAGTCTGATGAGCCTGCGAGCAGCCAACTTTGCCAAATACTGGGGCGCATCCATGTACAGTTATATCGGGCTGGCCATCGCTACCAGTATGGCAGCCTGGGGTATATCAGGTATTCCCATACGTGATGCGGGCAGTTATCGCTGGATTTATATCGTGGTCACTTTCGGTTTTCTGGTTTTTCTTTCGATGGTAAATTTTATGAAAATCATCGTCCGTTTTGCGGAAAACGAGGAATGGAACCAACCCCGCAAACGCCGTTGACGTATCTTTGTGCCTGGCCCGATTTCCGCATAAAGATTACACCGCTTCCACAATGAACCACCCGCAGACTGATACACCATCGCCGCTGTCGCCTGAGCAAGAGGAACTACAGCTGAACGAAGAATACTTCGAGCGGCATGAGATCGTAGCCGATGCCAAACAAACGGCCATCCGGCTCGACAAGTTTTTGATGGACAGGCTGGCGAATCGTTCCCGCAACAAAGTACAGAATGCCATTCGGGCAGGCTCTGTCAGGGTAGATGACCGCGACGTCAAACCCAATTACAAGGTTCGACCCGGCAATACGATTTCCATTGTTCTGCCCAAATCACTGGAAGAAAACTTTGATATTACCCCGCAAGATATTCCGCTCGACATTGTGTACGAGGATGAGGATGTTCTGGTAGTTAACAAGCCTTTCGGACTTGCCGTTCACCCGGGCGTAGGCATACCCAACGGCACGCTGGTCAACGCCGTGGCCTTTCATTTACAGGAACAGGCTAAAAACCTGCCGGTCAAAGAAGGCAACGAACCCAACAGAGCCGGTATCGTACACCGGCTCGACAAAGACACAACGGGCATTATGGTAGTGGCTAAAAATGGCTTCGCCATGACACACCTTGCCAATCAGTTTTTTCACCATACCATCGAGCGACGCTACTACGCACTGGTTTGGGGCGATATGGAAGGCGATGCCGGCACCATCCGTGGCAATATCGGACGGAATCCCAACGACAGGCGGCTGTTTATGGTTTTTCCGGAAGGTGAAGACGGCAAATGGGCGGTTACGCACTGGCGGGTGATTGAACGGTTTTATTACTGCACCCTGATCGAATGCCGTTTGGAAACCGGTCGCACCCACCAAATCCGCGTCCACCTGAAATCCATCGGCCATACCTTGTTCGGAGATGTCCGTTACGGCGGCAATCAGATATTGAAAGGTACAATTCATTCAAAATACCGGAAATTTGTAGAGGAAAACATGGCCTTGATTCCCCGACAAGCCTTGCACGCCAAGGTATTGGGGTTTGAACACCCTTCACGAAAAGAGCACATGCGTTTTGAAACAAACTTGCCCGACGACCTCCAAAGCGTCATTGATCGCTGGCGTGACTATGTAAATGAGCGCCGCTGAATTTTAAGAAGTTGTTTGAGTTAATTTCACTGGCTTGTTCAGGTATCTTTCTGGCCCACTCTGCGGTTATTTTATCAGCAATAAAAACCCGTTATTCCCTCAAAAACAAACCTTGATTGGCTCAAAAATCTGCGTTGACCAACCGCAGCAAATTAACTCAAACAACTTCTAAGACTGAAAAACAAAATGCGTTCGTCCCATCCCGTCATAAAAAATGAGTTGCTGGCCTATTTGCTCCGCCCCCGGCGCATTGTTTTTATCGTTAATCCCAAAGCAGGCACCAATTTACAAAAACACATTCGCGACAGCGTTGACAAGCATCTCAACCATAAAAAATTTGAATATGGCATCTGGCTCACCGAACATCCCGGCCATGCCGCAGAACTCACACGTAAAGCCATTGAGGAAGGCTACGAAATCGTGGTAGCCGTAGGTGGCGACGGCTCCGTTAATGAAGTTGCCTCCGCCATGCTTGGAACCTCAGCCATTCTGGGGATTATCCCCGCCGGCTCAGGCAACGGGCTGGCCATGCACCTCGGCTACGGCCGGGAAATAGATGAGGCGGTGAAAAAAATCAATACCGCCGAAGAGCGAACAATTGATTGCGGAATTATGAATGGCCGCTTTTTTATCAATCTGGCCGGAATCGGATTTGATGGATTGGTTTCAAATATGATGAAAGGGAGCCACTGGCGCGGATTCTTACCCTATTTACTCAAATCCATTGAGGCCGGCTTGAGTTATACGTCACGAGCTTGCCGCATTGAGCTGGACGGACAAACGCTTGAACGCAACTGTTTCGCCATCAGCATTGCCAACGGGCCGATGTACGGCTATAATTTCCAGATAGCACCCGATGCTCGTCTCGATGACGGTTTTTTTGAGGTGGTAATATTAAAAGACGCCCCGCGCTGGCAGTATTTTGCCGCCGTGCCGGCGTTGTTAAACAATAAAATCTACGACGCCGAATTTGTTGAACACTTCACCGTGCGCCGACTCCGAATTGCTGTTGAAGGCAATAACTTCGTCCATCTCGACGGTGAAGGTCTTGAAATTGAAGGCGACCTTGAGTTTGAAATAATACCTCAGGCACTGACAATACTGGTTCCAAAATCTGCTGAATCCGATATTTCCGACACATAATGAGCAAAAGTAAAAGCAACCCGACTTTTTCCGGTCTTGGGGGACTGGTGTTTTCTACCGATCCGGACTTCAAATTATCGGAACCGGAACAGGAAACAGCCACCCCGACACCCGATCAGCAAACACTGCGCATCTGGCTGGAGCGCGGCAAAGGAGGCAAAGAGACCACCGCTATAAAAGGTTTTACCGGCTCCGATGAGTCGCTGGAAAGTCTGGCCAAACTGTTAAAAAACAAATGCGCAGCAGGCGGAAGCGCCAAAGACGGTATCATCCTCGTTCAAGGTGATCATCGCGACAAAGTGTTGAAATTGTTGCTCGATCTGGGGTATAAAAACTCAAAAAAAGCAGGCGGTTGATTGCCTTCAAACATGAAAAACGGACTTCTCCTCTCTCTTATCGCGGGTATCTTGTTCATTGCCTGCAACCCTGCCCGACGGAGCAGCGACCCGGCCCGCCCAGTCCTTCCAGGCAAACCCGGCGCAGGAAAACCGACGCCCATGGATACGGTTCGCTGGTCAACCAATACCAGCGGCGCGCCACCAATCAGCAACGGCAACGAACAACCCGAAAACTCCGACATGGAAGCCGGCAGCGTATACCACCTTGCCTATTTGCTGCCATTTCTAAGCAATCAAATGAACGGGGATGAGGCATCGGAAAAAAGCAGACTGGCCGTTCAGTTTTACACCGGCGCACAAATTGCGCTCGAACAAATTAGTCAGGAAGCCGGAATTCAAATCAATGTTGATGTTTGGGATACCCAGGCCAACGACGAGGATTTCCAAAAATTGATGACCAACCCTCGCCTCGAACGCGCTTCGGTTTTTATCGGGCCGGTGCGTGGAAGCCATGTGGAGGCATTTGCCCGCTGGACCCGCGAACGGCGAAAAATTCTGGTATCGCCCGAAAGTCCAAGCGCTGATTTAACCGCACAAAACCCTGATTTCATTCAAATCAACCCCTCGTTGCGGGCGCATTGCGAGGCCATTACCCAGTACCTGAAAAAACAACACCGGCCGGATCAGATCACCCTGGTTTGCAAACAAAAAGAAGCCGACCGTTTGCCCTATTTTCAGGATGCAAACTCAGGTATGGGTGGAACAGCGCGATTTACTGAATTGGTTGTGCCGGATGAAACATTGAATTTTGACAAAATTGACCTGAAAAAATACCTTCGAGCGGGCCGTACTTCTGTGTTTGTTGTTCCCTCCTGGGCCAGCCAGGATTTTGTGATGGCTTTTTTGCGCAAATTGAAAGAAAGCAAGGGCAATAATCGGGTAGAGGTATATGGAATGCCGCAGTGGCGATACTTCGAAGCCATTGAACCGGAGTATCTGTCAAGTTTGAATGTTCATATTACCGCAGCCTCGCATCTGGATTATACCTTGCAGGAAATCAAGGATTTTCAGCAAAAATTTTACGAAAAATCAGGCGCCATCCCCGACGACGACGGCTTTAACGGCTACGATGTAACCTTGTTTACCTGTCGCATGCTGGCGCGTTACGGGCTTTCATTTCCCGAAAAAATAACCGCACAGCCATTTGGCACCCTGCGCGGAAAATTTGTTTTCAAAAAAATATACCACATCGGCGGGTTAGACAGCCCTTCAGGCGGCTGTGACTACCTGGAAAACTCCTTTGTACACCTGCTGAAATTTGAAAAACTGGGCTATGTGCCGGTGGAGTGAGGCGCCCGGCATCCCGGAAACGGTTTTATCTCGGACGAGGTATTAAAACAGTTTCTGAATTTTTCCATACACCCTCATTTATAACATATCGTGAACGAAAGCCGTGAACAAAAAATCCGCGCCGTAATTCGGCAATCGCAGCCTGATCTGACGGTTGTTTTGGAGAACATCTTCGATCCACTCAACATCAGCGCTGTGTTGCGCTCTTGTGATGCCGTAGGGGTGCGCGAGGTGTTTGTTGTTTACACCAAACCATACCTCGACAAACGCGGATTGATTCTGGGCAAACGCACTTCCGGCGGCACTTTCAAATGGATAGATGTCTATGTTTTTGAAGACCTGGAAGAATGTTTCGCGCGTGTACGCAAGCGCTACGGGCGAATTTTGGCAACACGATTGGGTGAAGAAAGCGCCTCGGTGTATGCACTGGATCTGGTGCAACCGACCGCCCTTTTATTTGGTAATGAAGATGAAGGTGTCAGTAGGGAAGCGCTGGCGCTGGCCGACGGCAATTTTCTGATTCCACAGTCGGGATTTGCCGAAAGTCTGAACATCTCGGTGGCTTGCGCGGTTACCTTGTTCGAAGCGCGCCGGCAAAGAGAAGCGCAGGGATATTATGATGAACGTTCGAAATTGACCGAAACACAACAAGAACAACTCTTTGATCGCTGGCGATCCATGCTAAAAGAAAAAACCTGGCATCAACAACATGCCATACCCGTTGGCAAAGACTCAGCAGATTTATTACCGGTATATGTCCAACGCGATCCGGCGGCGCCGTTCAAATCTTCCATCCGACCCAATCCCATGACGAAATTTGAATTGTGAAGACTCGTTCGAATAACAAACTCTCTGACTATGAATAATCTACAAACACTTTTTTTTGTTTTTTCACTACTTTTCTTATCCGGCCGTGCCGGGGCGCAAGTGAGCTGTGAGCCGGTTTTCCCCAATGTCGGCGATAACGTTACCATCACTTACGACGCCACGCAAGGCAATGGCGCCCTGGCAGGCATAAGTCCGGTGTGGGGACACTTCGGCGTTATCACCAACCTCAGCCAGAACCCGACCGACTGGAAACACGTGGCGACACAATGGCCGGTCAACAACGCCGCAGCGCAAATGACCAGTGCAGGCCCCAATTTGTGGACCAAAACCTTCAACATCAGTTCCTTTTTTAATATTCCGCCTAATGAAACGGTGCTGAAACTGGCTTTTGTATTTCGGAATGCCGCCGGTGATGTGGTCGGTCGCGCAGCCGACGGCAGCGACATGTATTACGACGTGTATCCGGACAATACACCTTTGCAGACCCTGATACAACAACCCACCTCAACCCTGTTCATGGCCTCTTTAGGACAGCAAATTGCGGTAAAGGCGGCGGCGTCTGTTCCGGCCAATCTTAAATTACTCGATAATGGCGCACAAATTGCATCGGCCAACAATGCCGAATTATTGCAACACACCATTAACGTGAGCAATACAGGGGTTCACAAAATTGAATTCATCGCCACCGCCGCCAACGCCACCGACACCTCTTCTTTTACCTATTTTGTGCCGGGTAATGTGGTGAGTGAAAACCCGCCACCCGGAACACAATGGGGTATTAATTATTTAGACAATGGAGAAGTGCGTCTGGCCTTGTATGCTCCCGAAAAACAAGTCGTGTATGCCATTGGCGATTTCAATAACTGGACGCCGGCGTCTACCCACCAGATGAAACGCAGTGTGGACGGCACGCTTTGGTGGCTTGATCTGGCCGGTCTGCCGCCCGGTCAGCCGGTTCGTTTTCAATACCTGGTGGATGGAAATCTGCGCATTGCCGATCCTTTGAGTACCCTGGTACTCGATCCCTGGAACGACGCGTTTATCTCTCCCCTCACTTTTCCCGACCTGCCACCCTACCCTGCCGGCAAAACAAGCGGCATTGTCAGTGTGTTGCAAACCAACCAGCCGGAATTTAACTGGACCGCCAACAACTACCAGCGACCTGAAAAAACCGATTTGGTCGTGTATGAATTATTGATGCGCGATTTTATTGCCCGGCACGACTACCCTACGTTGCTCGATACGCTGGATTATTTGGAACAACTCGGCGTTACCGCCATTGAATTGATGCCGATAAATGAGTTTGACGGCAATATCAGTTGGGGCTATAACCCGTCCTTTCACAAGTCGCTGGATAAATATTATGGCACGGCAGAGGCGCTGAAAACCTTTATTGACGAATGTCACCGCCGCAATATCGCCGTCATTCTCGATGTGGTATTCAACCAGGCTACCGGCGCGAGTCCATTGGCACAATTGTATTGGGACGCCTCAATTAGCAAACCTGCTGCCAATAATCCCTGGTTGAATCAGGATGCCACCCACGAGTTCAATGTCTTTAACGACTTCAATCACGAGTCGCAGGCGACCAAAACCTATGTAAAAAACTGCATTGAGTACTGGCTGCGCGAATTCAGGGTGGACGGCTTTCGTTTTGACTTGTCGAAAGGATTTACCCAGAAAAACACCCTGGGCAGTGTACCTGCCTGGGGCAATTACGACGCTTCCAGGGTAGCCATCTGGAAAGATTACGCCGATTTTATGTGGTCGGTGGATCCAACCAGTTATGTGATTCTCGAACATTTCGCCGATAACGACGAAGAAAAAGAGCTGGCGGAATACGGCATGATGTTGTGGGGGAAAATGTGGGAGGAATATAAGAATGTTGCCCTGGGCTATTCAAATGCAATCGACCTGTCGCGGGTTTCACATACGACGCGGGGCTGGAATGTGCCGCATCTGATCGGCTATATGGAAAGCCACGATGAAGACCGTATCGCCTACGAGTGCAAAACCTATGGCAATCAGGTGCCGTCGCACAACATCCGCACTACACAGGTCGCCATGAACCGGATCGGCATGCTTGCCAATTTGTTGTACACGGTGCCAGGCCCGAAAATGTTTTGGCAATTTGGTGAGTTGGGCTATGATTTCCCCATCAATTATTGTGAAAACGGCAATATTGATCCGGGCTGCCGCACCGCTCCCAAGCCCATTCGCTGGGATTATTTCAGTGACCCGTATCGCCACAAATTGCACGACGTAATGGCGGCCTTACTCACTTTGCGCAAAAACCACGAAGTGTTTGAAACCACTGATTTTCAATTGAATATTTCAAGTGGACAACAACGCAGTATCTTTCTAAACCACCCGGATATGAATGTGGCGGTGTTCGCTAACATCGGCGTAACACCCACGACGGTCAACAACCCCGCTTTTCAGCATATTGGAGTATGGTATGAATACTACACCGGCGACACCCTGTTGGTTACCAGTGGGGTACCCACTTCATTTACGCTGACGCCAGGCGAATACCGTTTGTACACGGATAAATACGTCGCTTTGCCACCGGGAGTCATCATTTCCTCCGCCACAGCACCGGTCGGACTTATCGAATACCTGTCGGTACAGCCCAATCCTGTCGGCGATGCATTGCTGATGCAATTTTCTATGCTGGAAGCCGGCGATCTGGTGGTTCAAGTGCTTGATTTGACGGGAAAAGTCGTCGCACAACACCATACGGGTCATTTACCTGCCGGCGAACAAACATTCAGTCTGCCTGCCAGTGATTGGCACACGGGCATGTACCTGCTGGTAATACGTGATTCCAACGGCGGCATTGTGAGCAGTAAAGTAGTTAAAAATTAGGAGGAAAAGGGTTGATGAGAAGGCTAATCCTCTCATCAACCCTTCAAACAACCATTTTGAGCCGCAGCGTGACCGCGTAGCGATTGGGTTCATCCTGAATTTCAAGGTCATAATTATCAGGATACAACAACTGCAGGCGCTGACGAACGTTTGCCAGGCCGATACCTCCGCTGCGCGGATGACTGGGGCGCGGCATCTGTTCCACTTTGCTGTTTTCGATAAAAAACTCAAGATCCTCGCCCTGAACGGATAAACGAAGTCGTACAAATCCGCCCGCAGTAGCATGATTAAGGCCGTGTTTAAAACTGTTTTCCACAAATGGTACAAACATGAGTGGCGCTACCAGTTGTTCGCTCACATGACCTTCCACTACAAAACGGATATCGGCATCCTTGGGTTGGCGCAGGCGTTCCAGATCCAGATAGTTGTATAAATAATGGATTTCCTTCGAAAGATGAACGCGGCGTTCGTTGCATTCGTAAAGCATATAGCGCATAATTTCGGCCAATTTTAGGACAATTTCAGGCGCCTTGTCGCTTTTTTTAAGCGTCAGTGCATAAAGATTGTTCAGGGTGTTGAACAAAAAATGCGGGTTGATCTGGCTTTTTAAAAAACGTAATTCCGACTGCATGGTTTGGGTCAGAAGCACCTGCTTTTCCGTCTGGTAACGCCACCAGTCCATCACTACGCGCAATACGGTAGAAAGGATGGTTACGATGACATTGACAAGATAAATACTGAGCTGCTGCTCCCGCACGTTGTCCTGAATATCGGGCGCTCCCGCATAAACAAGGTATAATACCAGCACTTCAATAGGGGTAACTATGGCACAGGCGGCAAGTACGAGTCCGAAGTAGATGAATGCGTGTCGCGCCAGGTAATTTGGAATCAGGTACAACAGGTTAAAATAGACCAGAGCCGCAAAAAAGATGGCCTGGATGGTTTCATTGCACAGGGTGGTGGACAATGGAATGCCCTGGCGCAAACTGGTTCCGACCATCGTACTGTACAATGCCAGCCAAAACAGGGCATGGTACACCGGACGCTGGTTGATAAATGCATAGATTCCGTCGAGTAAACTGCGGGTTTTCATGTCCGTTGGATAGCCATGCCTGACAGGCATTGAAGAAAAAAACCTTGGGTGCATTCCGGCAAAAGACGGGCAGTCGGCTTCACGTTGGTGTCTTTTTAGATCAATGGCGGAAGCCGGGGGATCAATGGGAGTATTTGCACAACCGAAAATTTGTACAAATGCACGCTTACTTTCCGGTAAAAACCATCTTTTCGCCCTAATTTTGCCCACCCAAAGACCAAAATTGAATGTGCAAACATACTGAAAGAGAATGGTTTATATTACACGCATCGAACGTTTCAACGCTGCCCACAAACTATGGGTGGCTGAATGGTCGGATGAACAAAATCTGGAAGTGTTCGGCAAATGCGCAAACAAGAACTGGCACGGCCACAATTATTCCCTGCACGTCACGATTAAAGGTCGGCCCGATCCTTTGACCGGATTTGTGATGGATGTAAAAAAATTGAGCGTCATTATCCGGGAGGAAGTGACCGAACACCTCGATCACAGCAACCTGAATCTCGATGTTGAATTTATCCCGACCGGCCTTCAACCTACCACCGAAAATCTTGTTATCCTGATCTGGCAGCGGCTTGCAAAAGCCCTAGAAAATTTCCCATGCCAACTTCACGCAGTGAAGTTATGGGAAACCGAGACGATTTATGCCGAATACTACGGGGAATAACCCCTTTACAGATCAAATCATGGGAAACAAAAAGTCGGACAATTACGATCCTTCTCGGACCGAAAGTTTGCAACAGGATTATCACAACATCCTTTCACTTCTCGGTGAAGATACCGGACGTGAAGGTCTTGCAAAAACGCCGGAACGGGCGGCAAAAGCCATGCAGTTTCTCACCCAGGGTTACGGACAGGATGCTTCGGCCGTACTGCGTTCAGCCATGTTTCGGGAAGATTACAGCGAAATGGTGCTGGTAAAAGACATTGAACTTTACTCTCTCTGCGAACATCACATTTTGCCATTTTTCGGCAAGGCACATGTGGCTTACATCCCCAATGGTCACATCGTCGGCCTCAGTAAAATACCGCGCGTCGTTGATATTTTTGCCCGCAGGCTTCAGGTGCAGGAACGCCTCACCATTGAAATACGCGATGTCATACAGGACACCCTGCAGCCGCTGGGAGTGGCTGTCGTGATCGAAGCACACCACATGTGCATGATGATGCGCGGCGTGCAAAAACAAAATTCGCTGACCACAACTTCAGCATTTACCGGGCAGTTTTTGAAGAATGAAACACGCAGCGAATTTTTACGCCTCATTGGAAGTAAATTGCACTGATGTTGCATTAATACTACCGCTATGAAATTTCACCTTTCTGTTACCTTGTTTGCCGGCGCCTTGCTTTCAGGTCAAAATTGCGCCGAAAAGCCGTCTCCTTCCATATCTACAGAGAATGTTACACCGGCGATTCAATTGCCGGCAGGCTTCAATACTTACTGGTACGCAGGTCAGGCAGAAATTTGTACGTATGATGTGGAACAGGAGCGATATGGAGAAATGCGTCAGGCGGAACAGGTAAACGTGTTTGTTACCGAAGATTTTTCGCGCAGTAAACAGGTTAAACTCGATTACCCTTCCAGCGCAGCTACCGATCGCCTGCCGGTACTCAAACTCAATGCCATACGTCGTTTTCACACCGGAATTTACGATTATTCGCTCATGCAATCGGTATTTACACCGGTCAGCGGCGAACCTACCCTGAAGGCAACAACAAGCGTACAGGATTGGTGCGGCCATGTTTTTATGCAAACCAACCTGGGTAATGAAACATACCGCCTTCAGGGATATTCCTATTTCGAACAGGAGGGCGATCAGGACCTTACCCTGCCACGCGTCATGCTTGAAGACGAACTCTGGACGCGTCTTCGCCTGAACCCGGATGCACTGCCTTCGGGAAAAATAAAACTACAGCCATCGGCACTGTATGTACGACTGCGTCATCAGTCACCTTCCGTACAAATGGCTGATATTCAGTTGGAAAAAGGTAATTTGGAAAGCACCTTACGCGTCGTTTATACCGATATCGCCCGCAGTTTGACCATTCGATTTGAAACCAATTTCCCCCACAAAATCCTGGGTTGGGAGGAAAATATTCAAGGCAAAATGGTGAGTTCCGGCACGCTTAAAAGTACACGAAAAAGCGCCTACTGGGCGGAACACGATAATGCGCACGCTCCCCTGCGCGACTCTCTGAAACTGCGTTTTTAAATTTCGTACCACCCTTTCTTTTCGCGCCTGGTACAAGCCGCCAATGTTCCATTTGGTACAAAATGACCATGCGCTGAAAACGGCATCTTGCCGCACATTTGCGGGTCTATTTCCGCGCAATATTTGGCTTCGCTTATTAATCAATTCTTAAAATTCGGGCAACGCAAGCGTTGTTCGCAGCATCTTTCGTTTGCGGCCTTGAAAAATTCTATAAATTGCCCCGCCTTACGCCAGATTTGCATCATTTTACCTCTTTTTTAGAGGCGATTAACTCAATTAATTGATTGAAAATCAAAATGATGTAAGTAAAAACCCGATTTTGCCCTGTTTTCTCCAACCTATTTACACACAATCAGTCATGCAGCCTTTCTTCCGTTCCGTACTCCTTCTTTTTCTGCTTTCGTTGTTTTGTCCCAAAAATCTGACTGCGCAAGACTGCACCAAAGTGATCAAGGAAAACAAAAAGATTTCCGGTATTCAGATTGCCCATACTTCTACCCTGAGTGTGGTGATTCGTGGCGGATATACTTACTTCATTGAGTTTTTCACCAATGAAAAGGGCATTTTTGCACGCTTTACCTCGCAGGGTGGTATTGAGTTCAATCAGGACGATCAGGTCGTGTTTGTTGATGCTGCCGGTAAAGAACGCGCCTACAAATTTACCGGGATGGACGAGCTGGTTGCCGGCGCCGTACCTACGCACCGCAACAACCTCCGTCTTGATCTTGAAGCAGTGGAATGGCTGGCCGGATCGAACATAACAGGGATCAATTTTATCAATTTCGTTGACCGGCAGAAATACAAGTTTACCATCAATTCCGACCGCCAGGGGGAGTTTAAAGGATTGGTCAATTGTTTTAACTCCATTCTCGATAAAATGTCGGTCGTGGATACGCCGGGGGCTTCCGTCACCAAGCCGGAACCTGCTGCGCCTGGAAGCGGTGGAACGAAGCCGGCGGCAGGCGGAACGAAGCCATCAACAGGCGGCGCTGCTTCTGCTTCCGGAGGCGGTGATGCCGAACTAACCGCCTTGCGCTCCGAACTGGAGAAAACAAAAGAAAAAATCCGCGCAGAAATCAAAGCGGAGAAAGAGCGCGGCGAGGCCATTAAAGCGCAATTACAGCAAGAAGTCGCTGCTGCCCGCGAAGCCGCCAACGCCAAAAAACTGGAATATTCCAACGAAGTACTGGATGCCCGTAAAGCCAGTCTGGCAGAAATTGAAAAAGCAAAAGCAGAAGCACAGGCTGCTATTTCTCAAAGTAAAGCCAAAGCCGATTCGGCAGTCGTAAAAATAAACGCCAATGTAGAAGATGCGCGCCGCCAAGCCGGAGAGGAAATCCAGAAAGCACGTATTGCATCCTCGGAAGAAGTAAAAAAAGCGCGTGAAAATGCCGCCAAAGAAATTTCGATGGTTAAGGAGAAACTGGAACAGGCCAAATTGCAATACGGCGATGAAGTTGCTTCGGCACGTACCAATGCGGATGAAGAATTAAAACGAATCCGGGAAGAAAATGCCAAAATGGTCGCAGAAGCACGCGAGACCGCTAAGCAAGAGGCTTCAAAAACTACGGTAGACGTTGCCGAAGGCAAACGCGCCGCCGCCGACCAAATACTTAAAGCCCGCGAAGACGCTGCCAACGAAATTCTCAAAACACGGGAGAATTCCGTGCTCGAAAAACAAAAAATCGCCTCCGATCTCGCCGAAAGCCGCCGCAAAGCCGCTGAAGAGAAAGCCCTGGTACAACAAAATTCAGCCAACGAACTGGCCGACATCAAGGAAAATGTCGCCAAACAAAAAGAAGGGTTTGCTACTGAAGTCGCTGATGCACGTAAGGGCGCCAGCGAAGAAATCGGACGTATACGGGAAGAGGTAGCCAAACAACAACAAATTGCCAACGAAGAAAAGGCCAACATCGCCAAACAAGTGGCTGAAAGTCGCCAGAAAGCCTCGCAGACTGTTCAACAGGTACAGGAAGAATCCGCCAAGGCCATTGCTGATGCACAGGCTCGTTCTAAAAGTCAGCGTGACAGCATTGCCATTGAAGTAGCAGCCTCCCGGAAAAAAGCAGAGGAAGAAATCGCCCGCATACAGGCAGAACTGGCCAAATCCATCGCTGCCGCCAAAGAACAACAGGCGAAAGTACAGCAAGAATGCGCCGCCGAAGTGCAACGTGCCCGGGAGCGCAGTGCGCAAGAGGTCGTTAAAGCCCAGGAAGAAGCGCGCACGCGCGTACAGGAGGCAAATAGCAAAGCAGGCGAAGCCCAAAAACAATACGCAACAGAAGTCGCCGCCTCCAAACAGACCGCCGAAGAAAAAATCAAACAAATCCAGGCAGAAGCCGCCGCTGCCGTGGCCGATGCCAAGAAAAAACAACAGGAAACCACCTCTTCCTCCGCCGGGGAAGTGGTCGCATCACGCGAAAAAGCCGCCGCAGAAATTGCAGCCGCCAAAGAAAAGGCGGCCAATGAAATCGCCGTTGCAAGGGAAGCCGCCGTACGCGCCCAACAGGAGTCGGCCAACACCGTGGCAGAAGCAAAAAAACAAAGCGCACAGGCCCTCCTGGCGGTAAAAACCGCCGAGGCAGACAGCGTTCGGCTGGCACGTGAAAACAGTGCAACCGTACGACAAAAATTGGCCAACGATGTGGCCGAAGCAAGGCAAAAAGCCGCCAATGAAATTGCTGAAGCCAACCAGAAAGGCGCCGAAGAAGTAAAAGCCGCACGGGAAGCCGCCGCACGCGAAAAACAAATCAGCGCCGAAGCCGTCGGCAAGGCCAAAGAAGAAGCCGCCAGCGCAGTAGCCGCCGCCCGCGAAAGCAGTGCCAAAGAAGTAGCCGCCGCCAAACAACAAGCCATCGAAGCAATTGCACTCGCAAAACGAGAGGCCGACGATAAAAAGGCCGGTTTTGCCAAGGAAGTCGCCGATGCACAGGAACGCGCCCGCAAAGAAGTAACGGATGCGCGCGAACGCGCTGCCACTGAAGTCGCAAACGCCCGCAAAGACGCAGAAGCAAAACGCACCCAGTACGCCGCCGAAACCGCCGAAGCACGGAAAAAAACGGCCGAAGAAATCGGACTGGCGCAAAAAGAAGCCGCCGAAGGGGTTCAAAAAGCCCGTCAGGATGCCGCTGCCAATATCGCAGCCGTACGCGAAAATGAAGGAAAAAGCATCGCCGATGTGCGGGCACAAGCCGCCGAGGAAATCGGCCGTATTAAACAGGACCTGGAAACCACCCGACAAATGCAGACTGCCGAACAGCAAAAACTCACCCAACTCCAGGCCGATATTAAAAAGGCCCAGGAAGAATTGGTTAAATTGAAAGAAGAAGCCGAAAAATTGAAAAAGAAAGACTGATCGTCTCAACGCTGGAAACCAGCGCTTATTTGTTCCAAAACCCGTTCCAGAAACCCTTTGTCGTCGGTGATAATCTCCACCGAACCAAGTAATTGTTGTTCAAACTGAATTTCTTTTTGCGAACTGGTGCGTAGTTTTCCTGATCGGGTCACTTCCAAGTCGTCAACAATAATGGTGTATTCGCGATTGCGTGGCACCGGCGACTTGGAAGCCACCTTGCCTCTGAGCATGCCAAATTCCTGAAACGGATAATTTTCGAGCTTGATAAGTACCGCTTGTCCTACGTTTACTTTGCCGCTTTTTTCAACAGGCAACTGAACACGCCCTACAATTTTGTCCGTGCTCTGTGGCACTATCGTCATGACAGATTCGCCCTGACGGACGTATTGTTGTAAATTCAGTCCGTTGAACACGACTTTTCCTCCAATCGGCGCAGTGAGTACATAGGTTTGCATCCATTGATCTACTGTGCTTCGCAAGGCCCTCAGGCTGGCCATCAAGCGGGTGGAAGAACTTTGCGTATTTTCGGATTGGCCGATATTGGCCGATCGAATGCTGTTGCGCAAACTGAGTATCTCGCGGTTTTTTTCCAAAATATTGCCTTCATGAACATCGCGCTGCCGCTCAATGTCGGCCAGTTTGAGGCGCTCTTCTTCCAGTTTCATTTCGGAGATGATGTTTTGTTTGAACAAGTCTTTTTGCCGTTCATAAAAATTCTCCGCGATCTTCAACTGATCATTGATGCGTTTGAGCGCCTTTTGTTCAAATGCAATACTTTGTTGCAACTGACTGATTTGCTGTTCTATTCCGCCAATATTCAACTGAACCGAATTACTACGATTGGCTTTTCCAAATTTAAAATCTTCCAGATCTCGTACAAAAAGGGCATAGTCGGCCTGCAACTCGCCCAGCCTTAAACTATCTGGATATTGTAATTCCCGCAATGCATCCACCGACAAATTTTGCCATTGTGTCAACATGGTATCAAGGCGTTGTACATCGGCATAATTCGCCGTATTTTGCAAAACTGCCAGGGCCTGACGTTCTGTAACGATCGAAGTGTCTTGCACCAGAAGCAGCGCCACCCTCCCGTCGCTGCGCGCCACCACCTCTACCGGCGGATCAGCGGTAGTTATACTGAGTTTGTCGCTAACCACCACATCCGGGTAGCGGACAAACCAGGCTACGCCCAGCAACAACCCAAATCCGATTAAAACAGCGGTAGTCCCCCATTGCACCAGCCAGTTGGGTGGCGTTCCAAGGATTTCCTGCACTTCCTCCGAACGGAGTTCGACAAAATCGCGTGGTTCAGCCATAGAGATGGTGGGTGAGGTAAAGGGAGTTTATGTTACTTGTTTAGTCCTGCTTAGCGAACAAGGCTGAAAGAGCCGGTTTCGATAAACGTAGTACCATCAATTCGTTCGAGTTCGGCCCAGAAAATATATGCCCCGGGATGCATGATTTGTCCACGATAATAGCCGTCCCAACCCGCGTCAGGTTTGTCGGGGAAAATATCGTTTACATCGAACAACAACTCGCCCCAACGATCGGCGATAAATAGGCGGCGCACCAGTCGCACACCATTATCGGCGCCGAGGAAAAAGCGGTTGTTGGGCCAATCGGCATCCGGGTTAAATACGGTCGGGGCATATACCCGGTTTTTATTCGAAACCCGGATATTGATCTGATCGCTCAACACACAACCGGTGGAATCCACGGCAGTCAAGGTAAAAGAAATGGCCGAGAGCGGCGCTATACACTGCGTCGAACAACTTGAATCGGGACACGGCGCCAGGGGCGACCACTGCAAACTGACCGGCGTCATACCATAAAGGGTGGAGATACAGATGGTGTCGCCTTTTATTATTTCGGTGTCTTCACCCACATACACCCACAATTCGCGGTATGTGATACTGATTTTTACTAATGAATCGCAACCATTGGCGCCGGCATTATCGAGCAATTCATAACCAATGCGGTTTTCGGCGTCATAGACATTGCCGTTGATAACACGTGTTTCGCCGGGACACAGCGTATCATAAATTTCGCTAAACGGGATTGGAACAGCGGTCAGGTTAACCCGGATAATGCTGTCGCAAACACCATTCGGAATCACCTCCATGCCCACGCGGTTAAAAGCGGTGTACACATGTCCATTCACCACAATAGAATCGCCTTCGCAAATAGGCTGTTCAAAATCGTAGAATACCTTTCGAAAGTTTAAGTTGACATGAATAATGCTGTCGCAGCCATTGACGGAGCCACTTTCGATAAACTCTTCTCCTATAAAGAAACCGGCATGATAAGGCGTTCCATTTACCCAAAGTGTGTCGCCCTCACAAAGTGTCTGTGTCAGGGTGGCTTCCATAGCGGCATTAAAAGTCAGTTCGACATGAATCACACTGTCAATTCCGCCGGAGCCTGCGCCTGGCAACACAATGGTCGCTGTCGGGTTGCTTGCATCAAAGAACTGATTGATGACAAAAACCGTCTGGTTGTCGCAAAAAGTATCGCGATAGGTAGCGTGCCCGGGTTGGGCGCTTGATTTTACCGCTATAAAAATAAAGAGTAAAACAAAAATCGAATGTTGGAACATACCCGGTTTTTGGCATTTGGAGGTAGATTATTGTTTTTTCAAGATAGCCCGTTGGAATACTGAACAGGGGAAAGTTTTGACTTCCGGAATTTCTTCTTCGCCTTGTTTGGTGTTTCCGGTGGTACTTACAGCAGTTTCCATGCCGGAAATGACTTCAAACACCATCGTTTCG